>CANQMA010000003.1 GCA_947624875.1 uncultured Lachnospiraceae bacterium | reverse complement strand
CTTCGCTCAATCTGCAACACTTCCTCATCCTAAAAAGTACTTTCTCCGTTAGCATCTTGAGCTTCGCTCAATCTGCAACACTTCCTCATCCTAAAAAGTACTTTCTCCGTTAGCATCTTGAGCTTCGCTCAATCTGCACGCGGACATTTTCCAAATGTCCGCGTATATAAAAAACACAGCACCCTGCTTGTCGTGCGAGCACGAAGCAGGGTGCTGTGTTTTTTATATACACGATTACTTGAAAAAAAGTTTTCGCGATTATTTGTTCTCGATTGCTGTTTTGATTGCTTCAGTCAGCTGTGGAACAATTTTGTTTAAGTCGCCTACGATTCCGTAATCTGCCACATCAAAGATTGGAGCATCTTCATCTTTGTTGATTGCAATGATGATGTCAGATTCTTCCATGCCGGCAACGTGCTGAATTGCGCCCGAAATACCGATTGCAAAGTAAACCTGCGGTCTGACAGTCTTTCCAGTCTGTCCTACCTGTAAATCACTTGGCATCCAGCCACTGTCTACGACTGCTCTGGAACAAGATACTGTTCCTCCAATCGCATCTGCAAGGTCCTGTAAGATTTTAAAGTTCTCTTTACTTCCTACACCTCTACCACCGGATACCAAAATCTTTGCATCCATGATATCTTCCACATCAGAAACAGCCTTTACGACTTCCATGATTTCAACATATCTGTTGTTCTTTTCAAATCCCGGATTAAATGTGATTACTTCTGCCTTTCTTGAAGTGTCCGGCTCATTTTTCTGCATTACGCCGGCACGAACGGTAGCCATCTGCGGACGGTTATCCGGACAGGCAATCGTTGCGATTGTGTTTCCACCAAATGCAGGACGGGTCATCAAAAGCTGATTATGCTTCTGTTCTTTTCCCGGAATTGCAACCAATGGGAAATCTCCAATTTCTAACTGTGTGCAGTCTGCAGTCAGACCGGTTTTCACTCTTGCGGAAACGGTTGGTGCAAGATCTCTTCCAATCGCCGTCGCACCAACAAGCATGATTTCCGGTTTATATTCTTCAATCACTGCAGATAATGCATGTGCATATGGTTCTGTCATATAAGTTTCCAATGCAGGATCATCTACTACAATGACTCTGTCAGCACCATATGCCGCCAGTTCGTCAGCCAAACCGGAAACTCCGGAGCCCAACAGAACTGCTGTTACTGTCTTTTCCTCTAAATTTGCAGCAAGTCTTCCTGCCTCACCAAGCAATTCATAAGCGATACCGCTTAATTCGTTATCTACCTGCTGAGCGAAGACAAATACGCCTTTATAATCTTCTAAATTTATATTTTGCATAACTTCTATCTCCTCTCTATTAAATAACGTGCTTTGTCAGCAGCTTGTCCATAATGTAATTCACTGCTTCGTCCGGTGTATCCGGTGCTACTTTTTCGCCTGCGCCCTTCTTCACCTTGTCGGAAGCCTTTGCAATTTTTGTAGGAGAACCATTCAAACCTAAGTCTCCGTCCAAAACATCTACCAAATCTGCTCTGTTGTAGGTGATAATCTCCGCATCTACTGCGTCGAAAATTCCACCCGGCGTCATATATCTTGGTTCGTTCAATTCAGACAATGCCGTAATCAGGCAAGGAGTCTGTGCCTTGATGACATGATAACGGTCTTCATACTGACGCTGTACAATGACAGAATCTCCGTCAATCTTAATGTCTTCTGCATAAGAAATAACCGGCAGTCCAAGATGTTCTGCAATCTGCGGGCCAACCTGTGCGGTATCTCCATCAATCGCCTGACGTCCTGTAATAATAATATCATAATCCAAGTTTCTGATGGCACCTGCAATCGTTGTAGACGTTGCCCATGTATCTGCACCACCTAAGACTCTGTCCGTTACGAGAATTCCCTTATCTGCACCCATGGCAATCGCTTCACGAAGCACTGCTGTTGCCTTTGGAAGTCCCATCGTAAGAACTGTAACTTCTGCGCCATATTCATCTTTTAATCGGAGCGCTGCCTCAAGACCTGCTTTATCATCAGGATTCATAATGGCAAGCATTGCACCTCTGTTTAATGTACCGTCCGGGTTGAACTCAACGCCACCCTTTGTATCAGGTACCTGCTTAACACAAACTATAACTTTCATTCTATTTAGTACCTCCAAATTACTTTAATAAGTTTGCAGAGATTACCATTCTCTGAACTTCTGATGTTCCTTCATAGATTTCTGTAATCTTTGCGTCTCTCATCATACGTTCCACATCGTATTCTCTGATATAACCGTAACCACCGTGCAGCTGAACTGCCTTTGTTGTCACTTCCATAGCAACCTCGGCAGCATAAAGTTTTGCCTGAGCAGCCTCAACGCTGTAAGATGTCTTTCCATCCTGCTGATACTGTGATTTCTTCATCGCAGCCTTATATACCAGAAGTTTTGCCGCCTCTACTTTTGTAGCCATATCTGCCAGCTGGAACTGTGTATTCTGGAACTGTGCGATAGATCTGCCAAACTGTTTTCTTTCCTTGACATATTCAATTGTTCTCTCCAAAGCTCCCTCTGCAAGACCAAGCGCCTGCGCGGCAATACCGATACGACCGCCGTCTAATGTATGCATGGCAATACTGAAACCTTTTCCTTTCTTGCCAAGTAAAGCGTCTGCAGGAATTCTGCAGTCCTCAAAAATGAGTTCATACGTAGAAGAACCTCTGATACCCATTTTCTTTTCCTTGGTACCGAAAGAAAATCCCGGAGTTCCCTTTTCCACAATAAATGCTGAAATTTCCTTCATCATCCGTCCGCGTTTTTCTATTTTTCCGGTAACTGCAATAATAATATAAACGTCTGCTTCTTTACCGTTTGTGATGAAACACTTAGAACCATTTAAGATCCACTCGTTTGTTTCTTCGTCAAATACAGCCTTTGTCTGCTGTCCCTGTGCGTCGGTTCCTGCGCCTGGTTCTGTCAGACCAAATGCGCCAAGTTTCTTTCCGGATGCAAGGTCCGGAAGATATTTTGCCTTCTGCTCCGGAGTTCCGTAAGTCTGAATCGGGTCCACACAAAGAGAAGTATGTGCTGAAACAATAACACCTGTTGTTCCGCAGACTTTTGACAATTCTTCCACACACATAACGTAAGTCAGGATATCACAACCCTGTCCGCCAAATTCTTTGGAAACCGGAATGCCGAGAAAACCATATTTCGCCATTTTCGCAACAGTTTCCTTTGGAAATTTTTCTGTTTCATCCACTTCCTGTGCGAGGTCTTTCACTTCATTTTCGGCAAATTCCCTGAAAAGGCTCTGCGCCATTTCATGCTTTTCGCTTAATGTAAAATCCATTTTCTAATCCTCCATCTATTTATTCAATATTACTTGCTGTAATCGTAAAATCCTTTACCGGTCTTTCTGCCAAGTTTACCGGCGCGAACCATCTTACGAAGCAGTACATGCGCGCGATATTTAGAATCTCCTGTCTCTGTGTACAGCACATCCATAATAGCAAGAACGACATCAAGACCTACCAGGTCGCCCAATGCGAGAGGTCCCATTGGATGAGAGGCGCCAAGCTGCATTGCGACATCAATATCTTCGACAGAAGCAATGCCGTCCGCATAAATTCCAATTGCTTCATTGATCATCGGAATCAGAATTCTGTTTACAACAAATCCCGGTGCTTCTTTCACCTCAACCGGCGTCTTACCGATTTCTTTTGCAATCTTGATAATTGTGTCAACAAGTGTGGACGGTGTGTTTTCTCCTGCAATCACCTCAACAAGTTTCATTCTGTCTGCAGGATTGAAGAAATGCATTCCAATCACCGGTCTGTCAAGTCCTGCGCCGATTTCCGTAATAGATAAAGAAGAAGTATTCGTAGCAAAGATACAGTCTGCAGGAACAATATCCTGTAATTCCTTAAAAGTATCTTTCTTAATGCTCATTTTTTCCGGTGCAACTTCCACGATTAAATCAACATCTGTACAGATATCCTTTAATCCGGTAGTAATCTTTCCTAAAATTTCCTCACCTTTTTCTGCGGTGATTTTTTCCTTGCCTACAAGGAATTTAATGTTTTTTTCAATTTTTGCCTTTCCGCCGTCTGCAAATTCCTGCTTGATGTCACAAAGATAAACTTCGTAACCATCTGTCATGGCAAATGCCTGTGCAATTCCTGAGCCCATTACGCCGGCTCCGATTACTCCAACCTTCATGTTTTTTCCTCCTGAATTTTGTTTATTTTTAAAGCCGCATATCATTTATGCGTTCTTAAATGGAACAACTTTTAATTTCTTTTCCTTGTCCTTTTCAAGGAAATTTGCCATACCTGCTCTCTGGTCTTCCGTCTCAAAACAGCTGCCGAACAGTTTTTCCTCGATTTCAACTGCCTGGTCCATGTCAACGTCCAGTCCCTCGTTGATTGCCTTCTTGCACGCCCTGACTGCAATCGGAGCCTGCTTTGCAATTCCTGATGCCATTTTCTTTGCCGCTTCCATCAGTTCCTCTGACGGATAAACCGCATTGACCAGACCGATCCGGTACGCCTCGTCTGCCTTAATATTTCTGGCTGTATAAATCATCTGCTTTGCCATGCCCGGTCCGACAATTCTCGCAAGTCTCTGTGTTCCGCCAAATCCCGGCGTGATACCGAGACCAACTTCCGGCTGGCCAAAGATTGCATTTTCAGAACAGATTCTGATATCGCAGCTCATGGATATCTCGCAGCCTCCGCCCAGAGCAAATCCGTTTACCGCAGCGATTACCGGGATTGGAAATGTCTCAATCTTTCTGAAGATGTCGTTTCCTTTCTTTCCAAACGCTTCGCCCTCTGCTTTTGTGAGCGTGGACATCTCTCCGATATCCGCGCCGGCAACGAAGGATTTCTCTCCTGCGCCTGTGATGATCAATGCTCTGGTCTCATTGAGGTCAATCTGACCAAGCGCAGCATCCAGTTCTTCAAGAACCTGGCTGTTTAATGCATTGAGCGCCTTTGGACGGTTAATCGTAAGAACTCCTACATAACCTTCCTGCTCATAAGTAATAAATTCCATAAAATTTCTCCTCTATCTTCAAATCTATCATCTACATGATATTCTGCTTCTCATAAAAAGGCGAGCCATGCACGAAAAAACTTTTCCGCGCATGCCTCTACTTGTTCATTAGTCTCTTTCAACAATTGTGGCACATCCCATACCACCACCGATACAAAGTGTTGCAAGACCTCTCTTTGCATCTCTCTTCTGCATTTCATGAAGCAGCGTTACGAGAATACGGCAGCCGGATGCTCCAACCGGATGACCCAGCGCAATCGCTCCACCGTTTACATTGACTTTGTCCATATCAAATTTCAAATCTTTTGCAACTGCAACAGACTGTGCTGCAAAAGCCTCGTTTGCTTCAATTAAATCCATATCATCAATTGTAAGACCGGTCTTTTTCAGAACTTTTTCTGTCGCTGCAACCGGACCAACGCCCATGATTTCCGGAGCAACACCGCCAAGAGCGCCTGCTACAAAAGATGCCATTGGCTTCACACCAAGTTCCTTTGCTTTTTCTTCGCTCATAACAACAACAGCTGCTGCACCATCATTGATTCCGGAAGCGTTTCCTGCGGTAACCACACCGTCCTGCTTACCGGAGCAGCAACGGAGTTTTGCAAGAGACTCAGCAGTCGTTCCCGGTCTCGGACCTTCATCTGTATCTACGACAATCGTCTGCTTTCTTGTTTTCACTTCGACAGGAACGATCTCATCTTTAAACTTTCCTTCTGCAACTGCTTTCTCCGTCTTCTGCTGGGAAACGGCTGCAAATGCATCCAGTTCCTCACGGGACAGATTCCACTGCTCTGCTACGTTTTCAGCAGTAATCATCATATGATAATTATTAAATGCATCTGTCAACGCATCATTGACCATCGTATCTACGATTGTTGCATTGTTCATGCGATAACCAAAACGTGCTTTTGTCATCGCATATGGAGCCATGGACATGTTTTCCATACCTCCGGCTACAACAATATCTGCATCTCCTGCCTGAATCATCTGTGCAGCCATATTGACACAGTTCAGACCGGAACCGCAGACAACGTTAATCGTAACTGCCGGTACCTCGACAGGAAGTCCTGCCTTAATAGAAGCCTGACGGGCAACGTTCTGTCCCTGCGCAGCCTGAATCACGCAGCCCATATATACATGGTCAACCTGATCTGCCGGAACACCCGCTCTGCTTAACGCCTCTTTAATGACAATAGAGCCTAATTCTGCTGCAGGAACTGTGCTCAATGCACCGCCCATCTTTCCAATAGCGGTACGGCATGCGCCTGCAATCACTACTTTCTTTGACATAATCAATTTCCTCCATAAATAAATTTACGACCTCGCGCCGCTTATAATTGCGCCTACCATTTTATCATAACATTATTGTTTTCCTCATTCAATAATATTTCCATAAAAATCCATTTAAAACCTTCTGTTTTTTATAGGATTTATCTGGCATGCACAAGATTGTTATAATTTTAACAAATTAACCGCCTTTTGTCCAGTTTATTTTTTAAAAAATTCAGCCATGCACATAAAAACAGAAACCTCTGGAAGACTGCTTGCAGGATTTCCAGAGGTTTCTGTTTTTATGTATTTGGGGAATCCAAATAAGCGAGAAGCGGCAGATTTATCTGCGGATTCGAGCTGCATGGCTGAATTAAAATTTACAAATTCCCGCTGTGTAAATAATTGTCCCTGCCCTGACAGAGGCATACGTATAATTCAGTATTTGTCAGTTCGATGTACGGCATTACGTAAAAGATGCCCAGAAGTCCGCAGGTCAGACTTGTGAGCAGAATCCAGCCGATAAATGACAAATCCAAAACAAAGGAATCCCATTTTCTACCGTTCATCAGCGCCCTGCTCCGCTCAAATGCCTCCTTGCGGTCCATATCCGGATTTTCCGCCAGAAGAAACGGAATCATACGGTACTCATAACTTTTGACAATGCCCGGAATAATGAACAGAAGTGTCCACAGAAATGTAAATAAATTTCTCAGAAACATAACCTTTGCAGTGTTCAGATATCCGTTACCGAAAATATGTACCACTTCTCCCATGGACGGTTTCTGCGTTCTGTTTTTCAGAAACCATCTGCGGCAGCCGACACGCAGAGGCTCAAGAATAAAAATATCCAAAACTACGCTGCAGATAGTAATAATCAGCACGGTGAGCAATATCCATAATGGTACAGTGCCGAACGTGCCTGCAGCCAACCTGCCGAAAGCATTTTTTACATTCGTCCAGACGTTGTTAAACTCCTGAGCGCCATTATCGGAATCTCCTTCCAGGATATCGTCAATATCGTCAAACGCGCTGTCATAATCGCTATCAAGCGATGAATTGCCAGAATTGGCCGCACCGTTGTATCCGGCATTGAAACCGGAGTTGAACGCATTGCTGTAATTAACATTGAAACCGTAACTGATGCCATCTCCGCTGATAAAGGAAAATATCAGTGTCACCAAGACAATCCACCAGTAGTTTTTTGCTAACAGTCTTTTTGCATTTGTTTTTAATTCTGATCTGTAAAACATTGTTTCTCCCTCTTGAAAAAACCTGCCTGCCTGACAGACAAGCAGGTTTTTTCCATCATTTTATTTTTTCACGCCATAAAACGCAAAAGATTTATACCTCATAAATCCAGCCTTCCGGCGCGTCAATTTTACCCATCTGAATTCCTGTTAAGGTATCATAAAGTTTTTGAATGTTTGGTCCCATTTTTTCCATACCGCTTGGGAAACAGATACTTTCTCCATGGTTGTCAATCTGCCCAACCGGTGAAACCACTGCAGCAGTTCCACAAAGTCCGCATTCCGCAAAGTCTTTTACCTCTGAGAATAATACTTCTCTGTGCTCTACTTCCATGCCGAGATAATGCTCTGCGACATACATAATCGAACGTCTCGTGATGGAAGGAAGAATGCTGTCAGACTTCGGCGTAACCAGTTTTCCGTCTTTTGTAATAAAGATGAAGTTTGCTCCGCCGGTCTCCTCTACTTTGGTTCTTGTTGCGGCGTCCAGATACATATTTTCAGAGTAACCTTCTTCATGGGCGCGGACAATCGGATAAAGGCTCATGGCATAATTCAGCCCCGCCTTAATATGACCGGTACCATGTGGTGCTGCTCTGTCATAATCGCTGACTTTGATGACCATCGGTTTTGCTCCGCCTTTAAAATACGGACCTACCGGCGTCACGAAAACACGGAACTGATATTCCTCTGCCGGCGCTACGCCAATGACAGCAGAACTGCCAAACATATAAGGTCTGATATATAAGGAAGCGCCGGAACCATATGGCGGCACCAAGTCAAGATTTTCTCTGACCGTCTGCGCAACCGCTTCCACAAATTTCTCCGGCGGGTAAGTCGGCATTTCCAATCTCTTGCAGGAATCTTCCATTCTCTTTGCATTTAAGTCCGGACGAAAGATGACGACGCGTCCGTCTGCCGTCGTATACGCTTTCATTCCCTCAAAACAGGTCTGTGCATACTGTAATACCCCTGCACACTCATTGATAACAACAGTTGGATCGTCTGTCATCGTCCCTGCGTCCCACGCTCCGTTTTTGTAGTTTGCAACAAATCTCCGGTCTGACGGAATATAATCAAACCCAAGATTTTCCCAATCAATATTTTTCTTGTCCATTTGAACCATCCTCCCTGATGTATAATTATGCAATGAAAGGGAAACCCCTGCGGATTTCCCCGTTTCTTTTTAAATATACTACGATTTTCTAGTCAGGTCAATCAAATTTCGTCCACATTACTTCATACATTGATTTTGGAAAATTATAAAAAGTTGCTCCTTTTTTCGGTGATGTCTGCAGCAAATTTTTCTTATTATCTGATGGCAGTTGCACCCTTCCGGTACAGTTGACCTTCAAATCCAAAACCTGATAGAACATTATGCGGTCCGTTTGATTGGAAACCGGCATTTCATATTTCCACACAGAGTCTGAAACTTTCTCGCATTTTCCATCTTCACTCTGCAATTTCGCATATGCATATTTCGTTTCGGACTCCCAGGGTACTGCCCACACCTGGGCATTGGCATCCCAGTCCTTTGGCATGGAAAAATAAATCGTCTTTGTTTTTTCAGGAACTTTTTTAAAGTAAAGCGTCTCTGTCATCCACTCGTCCATTGCCCTATACTCCACATTCAGAATTCCCTCTTCTTTCATAACCGCCAATGTTTCCGTATCCTTTTCACTGACCTTCCACCTGATTCGTATATATTCCGAATTTTTTGATTGGAAAGAAAGATCCAAAATATATTTCGTATCCTCTTGATACAAATTCTCTTCATCCTGATAATCATAATCCACAACAAGAAGTTTTTCAGAAATATGCTGTGTTTTACAGTCCTTTTTGATTGCTGTAAGCAGTTTTTGCCGCTGTGTCTCTGAAAGTATTATATTGGATGATGCAATACTTTCTTTGTCCTCAATTTGATCAATATACAGGTAATCCTCCAGGTATTCCGCCTGAAACATGCCGGCAACAGACTGACCAAACCTAAGTTTCCGGGCAAGTTCTGTTGGAAAGTCCTTCGTCTTTAGATGCGGATACCCATAAGAATACACTCTTTGAACGGTTGTGCCGTCCTTCAGCCGATAACTGATTTTTACATAGTCTTCGTAATTTTCGTCACCAACAAAATTAATATTACTCCCCGTTGCCCCGGTAATCGGATAAAGCCCGTGCCACTTTTCTGTATCACACTGCCGGATAATCTCTTCATGATAATCTAAGACAGTACGGATATCCTCCTCATTTTTGCTGAAATTTTCTAAAAGATTGACTCCGTCCACATAAAATGTATCTGGAGTTTCGCTGATAGAAATCTCCTGAATCCGGTCGATGCCCGGAAGATATGTATCATATCCAAAAAATCCTGTGGCCACAATCAGAAGAAATGCAAGCACGGAACATGCCACTACACCACACTCCACCAGGCTCTTAGCATAGTGCTTCAGACCTTTATAAAATATCAGATGAAGCAGAAGATTGGTAACCATAATGCCAACGGTCATGCCAATCGTAAACCAGATATACTCATTTCTGATTTTGCCGCTGGTACTCCCGATAAAGGAAAAAATCCAGCCAAGTCCGGAGCCTGCCGCAAAGCAAAAGATAAATTTAATCACATCGGAAAGCAGCGAAAATGTAAAGGCGTTCTGCGCCGTTTCCGCCTTCCTTTTTTTACAGATTAAGTGGCAGCCCAAAACAAGAACCGCTGTAATCACAATCCACCAAATACTGTGTAATAGAGTATCTTCCCCGAATATTCCGGTATAAGCTGCTGCAACCGGGCAGAAAAATGTAAACACACTTGGCGGAAACGGGCTGTAATCCAATCCTGGAATAACATTCATCGGAAGTGCATTTAAAATCACCATTAAAATAGGATAAGCGGTATTTAGAGCCAGATAGGAAATCACTACATCCACAACAGTTCCACAACATAAGGACATAAATGCAATCATTGTCGTATTGGCAATCACCACCAACGCGGCAAGAAGAATATCTTTTATCAGATTCAAAAATCCCGTAGAAGTCAGTGTCAAAAGTCCTCCGATAAAACCGACAAGCACAAATGGAAGAATCGTCAGCGTAACGACTGCCAGATAACGTGCATAAAATGATGTTCTTCTGCTAACCGGCAGACTGCCAAAGAAATCCACACAGCGCTTATTATGCATATAGGAAAATCCAATAAAAGATAAGATTGTTGAGAAAATAATGGCAACCGCAGTGAAAAGAATCAGAAATTCTTCAGGTTCCATCATCAGGTGAATATACTCTTTGATATTCTGATTCGTGGAAAAATAAATTTCCTGCATTGCGAGCAGTTCTGCCAGTGGAAGACTTAAAATCAGGAGAATCCAGTACGCAATAGAAATATGCAGATATTTTTTCATTGTCCACCGGTAAATTGCCAGCGCTTTTTTTCTATTTCTATTTTCCATATCCTGTATCCTCCATTTCATTGATAAACACTTCTTCCAGCGTAGACGGCAGCACTTCTATAAAAGCCGGGTCAAATCGATTTATTTTTTCTAAAATTTCATTTACATCACCGCGCGCCATAATGTTGAAATAGTTTCCTGCGCGGCTGTTAATCTGCACATCCAGTCCTGCAAAGATGTCTTCGTCCGGCATAGTCGTAAACGCCAGCTGAATTTTCGTAATCTGATTTTTCAGGGAATCAATCTCTTCATTCTTCATGACTTCACCTAAATGAATCATTAAAATCCTATCGCAGATATCATCAATTTCCCTTAAATTGTGGGACGCAATCATACACGTCATCCCACGGTCCGATACCTCCTCTATAATTAGTCTTTTTAAGACTCTCCGGATTACCGGATCTAAACCGTCAAAAATCTCGTCTAAGAAAAGATATTTTGGTCTTGCCGCAAACGCTAAAATCAACGCCGCCTGCCGCTGCATTCCCTTACTCATATTAATAATTCGTGCCTTGGTATCAATCGGGAAAATTTGACAGAGTTCCTGATAACGCTCTTCGTCCCACGTCGAATATGTATTGCGAATAAGCCCTGCAAGATTCTGTACCGTACTGTCATTAAAAAAATACGGATAATCCGGAATAAAATAGCAGAGTTCTTTCACCTTTTCGTTGTCAAAAGAAACTTCACCGTCTATATAGACGCATCCGTCATCCGGCTCATAAACGCCGGACAAAGTCCTCAGCAGCGTACTTTTTCCGCTGCCATTGCTGCCCACCAGACCGAAGACCGAACCTTCGACAATGTCACAATTGATTTCCTTTAAGGCAACTGTTTTATCAAATTTTTTTGTTAAATTTCTTATTTCAATCATTCCATAACTCCTTTTTCATAGAGCCGCTCCACTTTTAACAACATCTCTTCCTTTGCCATACCATGTTTATAGGCCGCCTGCATGGCATCGTTTAATGTATGTTCTGCTCTGATTTTTTCTGCTTCGTTTTGTCCCAGCCGGTCCGAAATAAAACTTCCCCTGCCGACCGTAGAATAGATATATCCGTCCGCTTCAAGCATTTTATAAGCTTTGGATACGGTATTCGGATTGATTCCCAATTCCGATGCCAGAACTCTGACAGGAGGAAGTTTTGTATGGCTTTTGAACGCCCCTATCGAGACCAGCCGCACAACATCATCATAAAGCTGCTGATATACCGGTATGCGGGACTGAAAATTTACACTTAGCATTTTTCTTACACCTTTCCTACCACTTTTCTATAAACTGTTCTTCTGTAATAATCGGAATATTTAATTCCTTTGCTTTTCTGTTTTTTGTTGAATTCGAAGTGGCATCATTGTTAATCAAATAATTTGTTTTGGAAGTAACGGATCCGGTAACTTTCCCTCCGCGTTTTTCAATATAATCTTTCACGGCATTCCGGTTTGGAAAATGATGAACGCTTCCTGTGATCACGAAAGTCAGTCCTTCCATATCCTGCTCCTGATCACTTTGTTCTGTCTGTCTGATCCGAACCTCTGAGAGGAGATGCTTTAACTGCAGAAGATTTTTTTCGTCCGAAAAGTATGCGCAAAACTTTTCTGCCATAATCATGCCGATTCCATCGACCTGCACCAATTCCACCACAGACGCATGGATTATCTTGTCTAAATCATCATGAAACTCCCGGCAGATGACCTTTGCATTTGCCTCGCCGATATTTGGTATTCCAAGCCCGTAAAGGAGTGCGTGCAGTTCTACATCTCTAGACTTTTCAAGCGCCTTCATCAGATTTTGAAATGACTTTTCTCCAAATCCCGGCGTGTGTACGATCTCCTCCTCATACCGGTCTAAATGATATAAATCCGCAAATTCGTGAATATATCCTTTATCAATAAACTTTTCTAAGGTTTCTTCGGACAGTCCGTCAATATTCATGGCGTTGCGCGAAACAAAATGGGTATAGCCTTTGATATTTTTTGCCGGACAGTCCTGATTGTCACAATACAGCGTTTTTACGCCATTTTCCGCCTTCACGATGGTCGGCCCGCCACAGGCAGGACATGTCCTTGGAAGCGGGTCCATTCCGCTCTTTGTGAGATTTTCTGAAATCTGTGGAATAATCATATTTGCCTTGTAAACCTGAATCACGTCTCCACTTCCGAGCTCAAGTTCTTCCATAATGCTGATATTGTGGACGCTGGCACGGCTGACCGTCGTCCCCTCCAGTTCCACCGGGTCAAAAACCGCTACCGGATTAATCAGACCGGTTCGGCTCGGACTCCACTCAATATATTGTAAGCGGGTCTGCGCCTGTTCATCTTTCCACTTAAACGCGATGCCGTTTCTCGGAAATTTTGAAGTGCTTCCCAAAGAAAGCCCATAGGCAATGTCGTCAAACAAAAGCACCAGCCCGTCGGACGGATTATCATTTTCTGCAATTTTTTCTTCAAATCCACGGACTTCGTCTGCAACGGTATCACCGGAAACAACTTGATGCTCCACTGTTTCAAAACCCTGATCTTTCAGCCAATCCAACTGAAAGGCAATGGAATTTTTAAAATCAACTCCCTCTGCAAGAATCAACGCAAATGCAATAAAATGAACATTTCTCTGCGCTGTAATCCTGCTGTCCAGCTGTCTGACCGATCCGGAACAGAGATTTCTCGGATTCTTGTATTTTGCATCCGCATTCTCAATCTTTCGGTTAATTTCTTCAAAATCAGAATATTTGATAATTGCTTCTCCCCGTAAAATCAAATCTCCCCGAAATGGGATTGACAGCGGAATATTTTGGAACACCTTGGCATTGGAAGTAATCACCTCTCCGACCAGACCGTTTCCACGGGTAACCGCCTTTGCAAGTTTTCCCTGATGATACGTTAAGACAACCGTCAAGCCATCGAGTTTCCATGAAAGGACTCCTTTTCTTGTTCCAAGGAAATCCTCCAGTGCGGCAATCTCTTTTGTTTTATCGAGTGAAAGCATCGGACTTTCATGCGTTTCTTTTGGCAGTCCGCTCAAAACCTCATATCCCACTCTTACCGTTGGACTGTTTGAGAGTACCATCCCTGTTTCCTCTTCCAGCGCCAGCAGTTCGTCATAGAGCTGATCATACTCATAATTACTCATAATCTCATCGGCATCCTGATAATATGCCTTGGAGGCTTTATTTAACTGTTCTACCAGCATTTTTATTCTTTCGGCCTTATCCATCGATTTTCAAACCTCTCTTATTCTTCAAAATCACTTAATAATTCCTTCAATTCCTGTTCTGTGAGCATCCGCCATGCGCCTTTTGCAAGATTTCCGAGTTTGACGTTCATCACGCGGATTCTTTTCAGCTTTTGTACATGATAGCCTAAAGCCTCGCACATTCTTCGAATCTGGCGGTTCAATCCCTGCGTCAGAACAATGTTAAACTCATGCCGCGATATTTTTTTCACTCTGCACGGTCTGGTAATCTGATCCAAAATTTCCACGCCCTCTGCCATAGAATTTAAAAACTCTTCCGTGACCGGTTTGTCTACGGTCACGAGATATTCCTTTTCATGATAATTGGAAGCCTTTAGGATATGATTGACAATCGAGCCGTCATTCGTAAACAGCAGCAGTCCCTGAGACTGCTTATCTAATCTTCCAATCGGGTAAATCCTTTTGGGGTACCCAATATAATCAATCACATTATCGGGATTGGACAAATCGCTGGTACATTCAATGCCGACCGGTTTATTGAGCATCAGAACAATGCGTTCTTCCTCTCTTGTAACCGGTTTCCCATCAACAAAAATATGGTCGGAAAGCGTCACTTTCTGTCCCATGGCTGCCTGCTGTTTTCCGACAAAAACCCTTCCCTGCTCTATAAGCCGGTCCGCCTCCCTGCGGGAACAATATCCGGCGTCGCTTAAAAACTTATTGATCCGAATTTCTTCATCTTCTTCTATTTTCCGCTTATATCTGCTTTCTTTCATCACATTGTCTCCCGACAGGTAGTAACAAAGTTGGTGCCGGATTATTCCGACACCAACAATATTGTAGTTATTTCTTTTTTTCGGATATTTTCTGCGCCATATCCTTTAAAAATTTATCTAGATTTTCATCCTGTACCCTGGCAGCATCATATTCCTCTTGAACTTCTTTTTTCAGGTTCTGTACATCCGCGTCCTCAGAAACTTTGCTAATATATTCTTTCACATCATCCGGAATATTATTCTTAATGTATACATTTCTCGTTTCTCCCTGACGCATGACATAAAATTCCGTAATGTTTGGAACGCTCGCAGCAATGTTTTTGTAAGTAATATGATAATACGCAAAAACAATAAAGGTATCCTCATATGGTCCGTCTTTGGTATAGCATTCTACATCAGAATAAGCAGAGATATAATCACGTTTCTGAATACTGCTCAAATCATCCAAATCCACCACACATTTACGAAATGCATCCATCCGCTGCTCATCATCCTGAATCAGATATGCATCCAGATAGTTTTGAACCAACTCTGTAATCTCAGGATATTGATCATCCTTCAGAGGCACTCCCGAATCCGCTCCGGCCGTCGTGTTTTTCTCTTTGGTATCCGCTTTATTCATTCCCCAAAATGCCTGGCAGCCAAAGTACAGCGCTGCGATAATCAAAGCAATCAGGATAGCGGCAAAAAGAATCCTGTCCAAACGGAATTTCTTTTTTGGTTTTCGATTTCGATTGACTGTTCTGCGGGGACGATGAATTTCTTCAACCTCTTTTAACATCTCGTCAATTTCAGACCTGGTTAATTTTTTTTCTTCCGTATCCACCTTCGAATTTCTCCTTACTCATTTTACGGATATCATATCAAAAAATCGTCCGAAATTCAATATATGCACGATTTCATGTTGCCTTTTTTTTGAATCTAATGTAAACTAATAAAAGCGCACCCGTAGTCTAATGGATAGAACGCCGTCCTCCGGAGACAGTAATGCAGGTTCGATTCCTGCCGGGTGCATTTTTCATGCCGGCAGAAACTGTTAATACTCTATTCGGTCTGTTTTTTGACGATAGAGATACACATGATCCGATAATACATCGACGGCATCAACATCTTCCTCATTCACCTGCCGCACCATCTGGTTCAACTCTTCCGTATCCCATTGGATTCCCAAAACTAAAATGACTTCATGAATGGAACTTGGAATAATATAGACATCTGTCTGATGTTCTCTGGCAAATTCTCTTAAAACACCCGGATAGGTGATGCACGCTGCTCCGTTCATGCGCTGCGGATTTGTCAATATATACATCTCCATGTCTTTTTTTGCTTTTAACCGATGCACTTCTTCCTCGATAATCTGACGGACATCTTCCAACTGATATTTTCCATAAACGGTATCTTCCGAAATATAGTCCGCATCATTTTCATTCCAATTGGACGGCAGGTCATTGAGAATCATCTCAGATATTGCATCTTCCATGTTTCGAATGTCCGCCGGAAATTTTTGCAATGTGTTTTCAATCGCTGTTTCCCGGATTTCCTCCGCCGTTTTGTTCCAGCTTTTTAGATTATGATGATATACCGGCACCGACGTCGTCCCCTGCGAATCGGATGAAACAATAATAAAAAAGACGATTGCAAGATCAAGAAAGCGAAAATACGGCATTTCTTTTAAGATGGTTTCATTCCATTCATAATGAATCAGCTTATAGTATATTTTGTCCCGGACTGTTTCAAAATCCAGAAAATCTTCCATATTGATCTTTTCTTTAAAATTCTTCAGACTATTCCGATAGGTTTTAAAAATTTCCCTGCAGATGCTCTCCATCGTTCTTCCACACTGGTATTCGTCATAAAAGCTTTTCAGATAGATGGTCGGCGTTGCATGTTCCCCTTTGCGAACGATACTGACCGCCTTCATGCGGACCCCATTGTTTTTTAATACATTTCGAATGACTACAACCCCGTCGTCTAATTGATTTGCAACATGAGCTTCTACTCCCTGTTTTACTTTTTCTGTGAATTCCTCGTAATTCATAAAAATTCCCCTCTTTCTTGTGATTACGAGTGACTTCATCCATAAATATTGTTGATTATTTAATTATAAATCGGTAAAAATCTATTTCAACCATTATCACCTCCCAATGTCCCGAACCGTGTGATTTTCGTATCGAACGATACTTATTTATTGCGGATTGCGTCAATTGGCTTCTTTCGCGCAATACGGTACACCGGAATAAAACTTGCAATCCATGCAGTCAGAATACTGACAAACAGTAATAAGAGAATCTGTCTTGCACCAAAATCCAGGACTGTAATCAAAATTCCCGCAGAAGTCCGGATAAACTTATTCATGAGATTGGTTGCAACTGCCGTGGCTGCACAGGCAAGAGAAAAATTGATTGCTGCAATCACAAAACTTTCCGTGAAAAAGATGCGGAAAACGTCGTTGCTGCGGGCGCCGATGGCGCGCAGAATTCCAATTTCCTGTTTTTTATAAGAAATACTGGTTGCAATAAAATTTGCAAACATTAATGCTGCAAATAGTGCGAATCCGATTCCAATATAAAGAAAAACTTTTGAGAGTGATTTCAAAATTTCATCGATTGCATCTAATTCAAATATAACGGAATTACACAACTGATACCGGATTGTGCCGGGATATTTCGTCTGTATCTTTTCCTGATTAAATTTCACAATCTCCTGAATTTTGGATTTCTCTTTTGGCATCGGCGCGGTTACATAGGCATAAGACCCTTTCATTTCTTTCCATTCCGGTTTAATTAAGTTATCGGAAAAAGCAAACACGCCCGCATTTTCAGTAGACATCCGGGTATCGTCGATAATTCCTGCAATCCGCACCTTTATTGTCTCTGTTTCACTATTCATATCGTTCGTGATTCTACAATCGATTTGAGCGTTGTCCTTCATCAACTGCAGCGCCTTTTCCTTTGACATATTATCAAAATCTTCCTGAATATAACTGAGCGGTACCAGCACTTCATTTTTATTTAACGTCGTCTGTCTTTCATCCAGCCAGTTTACATCATTCAAGTCCAGATTTGAAAATTCTGTGATAGAACCCGCAAAAAAATCAATTTCATCGTCATTTCCGCTTAACAGTTCCACCGAATTAACACCGGTGTTCATACGCTCAATCTGTTCTTTCATGAGGGACTCCAGAAGCTGCGGGCTTACCATCAACACTCCTGCCGTACTGCACTCCTGAATTTGAATAATTTCCTCTTCCAATGCATATGCTGCTATCATCTCTGCTGCGGATGCGTTGTCCAGATTTTCATTTATGATTTCATACCGTGAAAAATCCATATGGACATCGACAACCCCGGTAATCTCATAGAGCGTCTGATCCACCCGAATTGTCTTTCCGACAATATCTTCATATGCGCTTATCTGCTCTACTTTCTTACTTTTCGGTGCGCGATATCCAGCCTTTTTAAAGGTTTCAAACAGATATGTTGTGATGGCCGCCTGCTTTTTATTTCCTTCCGGCAGTTTTCCTGCGACTACTTCATACCCAAATTCCTTTAGCCGCTCGTTTGACATTGCCATAAATCCGGAATAATATGTCGCATAAGAAGTCGCCATTTCATCGGCATTCTCTGTCAGGCTCACTGAGGTATCATAGTTTTTTATAGATGCTCCACACGGATACACGCCTGCAAAATTCAGTCCGGTCTTTTTGCTGACCTCTTTCAAATCCTTGTCCTGAAAATAAAGTTGACAGGAGAAAGAACTGTACTCATCTTTCACAAGCATTGATTTTGACAATGATGCGTAATTGATCTTACTGTCTACAAGAGAACGGGTACAGGTCTTAACATTGTCATAGCTTCCAAAGGTATCCGCCAGCGCAAATAGAGAAAAGGCAATAAATGATAACAAAATCGTCATTACCAGACGGATTTTTTTATGCTTTAAGGCACTGGTTCCCATTTTAAAAGCATTTTTTAAAGGAAGCTTTGAGCGAATCAGTTTAAAATCCTGGGTGTCATAAGTAATATCTGTCTGATTGGTCGGCTCAAAAGTTCCCTGATGACTGTTTTGTACAATCATTTTGACATTTTCTTTTCTCCCCTGTAAATATTCGTTGATTAAAACACGATCCTGTTCTGTCAAATGATATCCTGCCGTAAGTACAATTTCATCCGGAAGAAAAGCCATCCCTTCTTTTTCTGCAGTATTTCCATCCCTGCCGGAAATTTGTTCCACATCCCGAATCACTTTTCCGTCGGCAAGTTCTATAATGCGGTCTCCATATTGTTCTGCAAATTCCCTGTCGTGGGAAACGACAATCACCAGCTTATCTGCGGACAGCCTTTTCAAGGTTTCCAACACCTGTTTTCCCGTATTGGAATCAAGCGCTCCCGTAGGTTCGTCAGCCATGATAATCTGTGGATTTTTTACTAATGCTCTTGCAATCGCCACCCGCTGTTTCTGTCCTCCGGACAATTCGTTCGGTTTTCTCTCTCCATATCCCTCCAGGTCCACCTCTTTCAATATCTGATTGATTTCGCTGTCGGCTGCCTTTCTCCCCTGCAGTTCAATCGCCAGCGCAATATTCATGCCGACGCTGAATTCTTCCAGCACATTGTATTCCTGAAAGATAAATCCAACATAAGTATTCCGATACGAATCAAACTCGTTTTGACTGAAATCTTTTGAAGAAACTCCCTTAATGATAATCTCTCCCTGGTCATAACTGTCCAGTCCGCCCAGAAGATTCAGCATTGTCGATTTTCCGCTTCCGGATTTTCCAAGTAAAAATACCATGCCCTTTTGGGGAAATTTTAAAGAAATTCCCTTTAATGCCTCCACATGGACGCCCTTTTTTGTCCGATAAGTCTTTTTCAAATTTTTTGTCTCTAACATTGAAACTCCTCTTTTTTATTGTTTTAATTGTACTATCTTAAATAATACAATCCATATCTTACATCGCTGCTTTCTATTTGTCAACACTTTTTTGACAGATGACATTATTTTTTTGCAAACAAAAAACATCCACACCAAATACAGTGTGAATGTTTTTACTTCCGCATCTGATTATTTCGCATTCTGACGGCGTATCATATCACGCTTACGCAGCGTTGGGTCCAAAATCTTTTTCCGGATTCTGAGATTTTCCGGCGTAATCTCCAACAGTTCGTCTGTATCAATAAATTCAAGCGCCTGCTCTAAGCTCAATACCTTTTTCGGAACCAGACGCAGCGCTTCATCAGAACTGGATGTCCGGGTATTGGTCAAATGTTTTGTCTTGCAGACATTGATTTCAATGTCCTCTGCTCTCCCGGTCTGACCAACTACCATTCCGGCATATACTTTTTCACCCGGACCGATAAATAGCGTTCCTCTCTCCTGGGCATTAAACAGCCCATAAGTAATCGCTTCGCCCGCCTCAAACGCAATCAGAGAGCCCTGCTTCCGATACTGGATTTCTCCCTTAAACGGTCCGTAAGAATCAAAAACCGTGTTCACAATACCATTTCCCTTGGTGTCCGTTAAAAACTGTCCGCGGTAACCAATTAGTCCCCTTGAAGGAATGGAAAACTCCAGCCTCGTGTATCCACCCTGCGTTGGCGCCATGCCCTGCAGTTCTCCTTTTCTGTTACTGAGTTTTTCAATAATGGCTCCGGAATATTCATCCGGCACATCAATATAACAGATTTCCATTGGTTCGAGCTTTTTGCCGCGCTCATCTTCTTTATAAATGACCTCTGCCTTACTGACAGCGAACTCGTATCCCTCTCTTCTCATATTTTCAATCAGAACTGAAAGATGCAGTTCACCTCTGCCCGATACTTTAAAGCAGTCCATGTCTTCCGTCTCCTCAATTCGAAGACTGACGTCCGTATTCAGTTCCCGGAACAGGCGGTCACGCAAATGTCTAGAAGTCACAAATTTCCCTTCCTGACCTGCAAGCGGACTGTCATTAACCATAAAATTCATAGAAATGGTCGGATCCGAAATTTTCTGAAACGGTATCGGCTGTGGATTCTCCACGGAACAGATAGTGTCTCCGATATGCACATCCGCAATGCCGGAAATTGCTACAATCGCGCCCACCGTCGCCTCATTGACTTCCACTTTACTTAATCCGTCAAATTCATAAAGCTTGCTGATTTTAACTTTTTTCATTGTTTCCGGCTCGTGGAAATTTACCATTGCCACTTCCTGATTGACTTTGAGCGTACCATTGTCAATCTTTCCGACGCCAATACGGCCCACATATTCATTATAATCAATCGTACTGATCAAAGCCTGCACCTCCGCGTCCGGATCTCCTTCCGGTGCCGGAATATAATCAATAATCGTCTCAAATAAATCCTTCATATCCGTTTTTGGCTCGTCCACATTTTTGGTGGCAAAGCCCTCTTTTGCGGAGGCAAAGATAAACGGACAGTCCAGCTGCTCTTCATTGGCATCCAGTTCGATAAACAACTCCAGCACTTCATCGATGACTTCTTCTGCCCGCGCTTCCGGTCGGTCAATCTTATTGATGCAGACAATGACCGGCAGCGCAAGTTCCAGCGCTTTCTTTAAGACGAACCGGGTCTGGGGCATTGCGCCCTCAAAAGCGTCCACCACAAGAACAACGCCGTTTACCATTTTGAGAACCCGTTCGACCTCACCGCCAAAATCCGCATGACCCGGCGTATCAATGATATTAATCTTTGTATTTTTATAAGTGACCGCAGTGTTTTTAGAGAGAATCGTAATTCCTCTCTCTCTTTCCAAATCGTTGGAATCCATGACGCGCTCTGCCACTTCCTGATTTTCCCTGAAAACGCCGCTCTGCTTCAACAACTCATCCACTAATGTCGTTTTTCCGTGGTCTACATGAGCAATAATTGCAATATTTCGAATATCTTCTCTAATCATTTTTCTTCTCCGTTTGTTTTGAATCAATTTCGTGAAACTCAAAACATTGTATCACAATCGGAAAAACTTTCAACCTTTTGTCTAAACTCAACATCCCGCTCATTCGAAAAAAATGCTTTTCCTCCGGTAATATCTGTAATCTGTCCCTTAAGATTGGAAAAGTTTTCCTTTTTCACAATGAGATCCATCGATACCGATGCGCCGTAATTTTCATTTTCCTGGATCCTGTCCATCTGCCCAAGAATATATTTCACTTTTCCTATGCTATTGTAATCAAGTTCCAAGTGAAAAGAAATGCCAGCGCAGACCTGTTCGATTTTTGCGGCATTGAGTCCCGCCTTTGCAGCACTTCCATAGGCGCGCACCAACCCTCCGGTACCAAGCAGCGTGCCGCCAAAGTACCTTGTCACAATCATCAGCGTATCATGAATATGATTTCCCATCAGGGTTTCAAGAATTGGTTTTCCGGCAGTTCCCTGCGGCTCTCCATCATCGCTAAATCTCTGCAGTTCACTATTTTTCCCAAGCACATATGCATAGCAATGGTGTCTCGCATCCCAAAAGCGTTTTCTGATCTCCTCCAGATAGGATAATGCCTCTTCCTCTGATCTTATCGGATATGCGCGGGCAATAAACCGTGATTTTTTTTCTACGATTTCATCTTCTCCATATTCACTGACAGTATAATACGAATCCATAGCAGTATCCTTTCTACTGTATTTCTACTTTAAACGGTTTACTCCATTTTCCATATTTTTTCTTTCCGGCAACTATCTTATAAACTCTGACACGAATATAAAGTTTCTTTTTGTTCTTTATTTTTTTAGAGCGAAGGATTATTTTTCGTTTTTTTACATTCCGTTTCATGTAGACTTTTTTACCGTTCTTTGTTTTCGTTATCTTAATCTGATATCCTCCCGCTCCGCGGACCTTCTTGAGTAAAATACGAATCCTGCCGGCGGCCTTTTTCTTTTTTGCTTTCTTTACCTTTGTAATTCCAACCTTTGCGCGATTTGAATCGGTTTTCCGAGTAGTCTGCACGTTGCTTTTTTGCGACGTTGTCTCCTCCGGTTTTTTCGACTCTGATTTTGTCCCTTCCGGTCCTGCTGCTTTTGGTGTCGTCGTTTCTGAGAACGCCGCTTTCGTTGTCGATTCCAATGTTGCTGACTCCGGTATTGTTTCTTCCGGCGTCACGGTTTCCGGTATCGTTTTGTCCGGTATCGCAGTTTCCGGTGTCGTGGTTTCTGACGCCGTTTTCTCGGGTATCGCAGTTTCCGGCATTGTGGATTCCAGCGCTGTTTCTTCCGGCGTTGTGATTTCTGGTATTGTTTCTTCCGGGTTCGTTGGCTCCGGTATTGTTTTCTCCGGTGTTGTTTCCTCCGGTGTTGTTTTCTCCGGTGTTGTTTCCTCCGGTGCTGTTTCCTCCGGCGTTGTTTTATCCGGCGTTGTTGACTCCGGTGTCGTTGGCTCCGGCGGTGTGACCGGTTTTGATTCTTCATAGGCAGAATTCATATCGACACCCCACTGTTCGCAGAGCCAGATATTTCGATTTTCCAACCACGTTCTCAAAAACTCGATTGGCTGTTTCCACTGAGTCCACCCAGACTCTGCCGCATAACTATACCCATCCTCGTTTGTCAGGCTCCATCCTGCTCCAAGGTGTGCTGCATCTGCATAATTTCTTTCAAAGGAAGCGCCATATTGACGAAGTAAATACGGAATGCTCAACTGAGTTTCGGAATCTGCGCGATAGAGATTCTGAATGACATATTGCAGTTCTTTATATCTGGTTTTCACTTTTCCATAAAAGGTCTCGTTCTTTATCAGTTCCCGATACCAGTTCATCTCCTGGCAGTAATATCCCTTATAACTCACTCCATCGACATAGTATCCCGGATAAGTGGAAGTCTTGCAGTTACCGCTGGACAAATCAAAGTCCCATAATGGACCCGCATAAATTTTATTTTCTTTCACATAAAATCTGGTGGAACTGAAATTGAAATCTACATTCTTAAATAATTCATTGGTAATATAAAAATTGACAAAAGTATCCTCATCAATATATTGCAGGATTTCGTCATAATTCTGATTCCTCAGCACCGTCTCAAATCCGTTCAGGTAGGTTTTGACATTTGCAATTTTTGTATTAACCTGTTCATCTGTCAGATCGTCTCCCTTTTCCGGGTCATTGACATCAAAGGTCGTTCTTAGGATATCCGTGGTAAAATGATCCACGTCCGGCTCGTTGCGCGTACCGAGTTCTAACAATATATCATTGTTATCTGCATTGTAAGCGTCCGTGTCCACGCGCTCCTTCTTTGCCTCTACCGGCTCGGTAATCAGGTAGTTTCCCTGAAATTTACCATTCAGATACACTTCCACAAAACGGCTCTGACTCGTATAGGTCACTCCGTTCTGCAGCCCGAAATCATAAGACAGACTGTTTCGTATCAACGATTTATCAAAGGAATTGGCAAGCAGGCACCATTTTTTTCCTTTATCCATGCCAAGAACACTCTGCTTACTGCTAAGTTTAATATTCCAAGGCTTTTTCGGTGCGCCCGCCGTAGTATTTCCACGGATTTTAATATTGGATGCACTGTCCGCCAAATCCGGATAAGCGCCATCTGCCCGGTCATTGACCGAAATCGTGACATCTGCCGTATCGTGATATTCCGATGAAATATTCTTTGTGGTATAAATGTAAACCTGCGGTATATCCGTGTAAGTGCCCGGCGTGCCACTCAGTGTAAATTTCGTACTGATCTTTGCGGATTCCGTCCCGTCTACGCCAATATTTGATACATACAGGGTATGTTCCCCATTTGCGCAGTTTTGTAAATCCGACTGGTCAAGATAGTTCCCGGAACCGCTGATTTTCTTGACCGGAGTATTCACATCATCAAGATACAGCAGATATCCGCTGGAAACTTCCGGTTCATTAAAATAAATCATATATTTACCGGTATACCGATAATAATCGATTACTTTCAGATTCGAGAGAACCGGCACAACTTTCTTCTGTCCGTCTGTGCCGTAACATCCAATCTCATAGATGGAATCCCCATACGTTGTTGTACGTGATTTACAATAAATCTTTACAGACCGCACTTCAATTTCCTCAGAAAGAATGAGTTCATCCGTACGTTTTCCGTCATTGCTGGCCACCTCCGTGAGGGTCTGAAACTCTACACCGTCAGCAGATACCTGCACCTCATACTCTCTTGCGGAAGCTGCCTCCCAATAAATCAGTATTGTCTTTAATGCATAAACATTTCCAAAATCAATCTGAAGATACTGCGGGTCCACTCCCTGATCGCTTTCCCACCGGCTGTCCATTGCGCCGTCCACCGCTTTTGACGCCGCATTTCTTTCACTCGACGCCGATACGGTCACACCCTGATAGCGGGCATAATTTGTGAGAGATACCCCGTCTGACAGATATGTTCCATCCTGCAGAGCCTGCATCGCTTTAGCGTCTCCATCCTTTACAATGTTTTTTGAAACTTCCACGCCGCCATAATTAGCAGCCTGTACTCCGTTTTTGCTGTAATAACCATTGGTTAAAACGGTGACCATCACTAAGGTGAGAAGCACTGCCGTCCACCGGTTCCATAACTTCTTCATAACAATCTCCTTTTTCCGTACTTTATTTTATCTGTATTTTAACATTATCCGCAATATTGGACAACATCTGATTGCAGGTAAGGACAAAATGACAATTTCTGATTTCTCCTGTCGATATTTTTTACTTTATTAAATAGAAAGTTTTTGCTATAATTGTACGGATAAAGGAGGATTTTTATGAAATTTGGATATAAAGAGACTATCGAGAAACAACAGGACTTAGTTTCAATTCAAAAAAAGATATTTTCTAAATCCTTAGTTTCCTTGCTGAAGGGATTCATTTTCATTGTATTTCTTGTTCTGATCGTAGGCTGCTCGTTTGCCATTGGACTGTTAAACGGCGTTATTGAAAGTGCTCCTTCCATGAATGATATTTCCATCGTACCGTCTTCTTATTCCACGACAGTGTACGATTCAAAAAATAATCAGATTGCAAAACTGATCACTTCAGGTTCCAATCGTATCCGGGTCGATCTCAAAAATGTTCCGGAGCATCTGCAATGGGCATTTATCGACACGGAGGACGCCCGTTTCTATGAGCATAACGGAATTGATATCCAAGGAATCGGCCGTGCCGCATATAAGGCAGCGACTACAGGACATCTGTCAGAAGGCGCCAGTACGATTACCCAGCAGGTGCTCAAAAATAACGTATTTACCGGCTGGACCTCCGAGGATTCTCTTGTCGCTTCCATGAAAAGAAAAGTTCAGGAACAATATTTAGCTGTACAGCTTGAGAAAGTCACGCCGAAGGAAACCATTTTGGAAACCTATCTCAATACAATCAATCTGGGTTCCAACACATTGGGTGTACAGGCTGCGTCCCACCGCTATTTTAATAAAGATGTGAGCGAGATTACAATTTCCGAAGCGGGGGTCATTGCGGCAATCACACAGAATCCATCCCGTTACAATCCAATTATCAATCCTGACGAAAATAAAAAGCGCCGGAAAAAGATTTTGGGCAATATGCTTCAGGCGGGACATATTACACAGGAAGAATATGATACCGCAATCAAAGACAATGTCTATAAACGGATTAAATCTGTCAATACAGAACTGGAAAAGAATGATGATAATATTTATTCCTACTTTGTGGACGAAGTCAGCAAACAGGTAATGGAAGATCTGCAGACGAAAAAGGGTTACACAGAAACACAGGCATACAATGCTGTTTACAGCGGTGGTCTGAAAATATATACCACACAGGATTCTGCGATTCAGAAAATCTGCGACGAGGAGCTTTCCGACTCTTCCAATTACCCGTACACAATCAAGTACTCCGTCAACTGGCGCTGGGCTGTACAGAATCCTGACGGAAGCGTGGACGAGTATGACGAACAGGATATTTTAGACTATCATGTCAATGTCCTTGGCGAGTCCAATTTTCAACTGCTCTTCGACTCTCAGGATTCAGCCAAAGCCTGTGTCAACGATTACAAGAAACATTTGAAAAAGAAATATTATAAAAAGGGAATCAAGGAAAAACTGGGATATTCTCAGGTTCAAACCCTGTATTATGTTCCGGAACCGCAGATTTCATTCACGGTAATGGATCAATACACCGGCTATGTAAAGGCAATTGTCGGCGGCCGTGGAACAAAAAATACCAGTCTGTCTATGAATCGGGCAACCTATTCGAAACGTCAGCCGGGTTCTACTTTTAAGGTTTTATCTACTTATGCGCCGGCGATAGACACTATGGGATACACATTGTCAACGACAATTGTTGACGAGCCGTACAATTATGCAAACGGCAGACCGGTTAATAACTGGTATAAAGGATACAAGGGTACGGTTACCGTGCGCAAAGCAATCGCGCAGTCTATGAATATCTGCGCCGTCAAGGTTCTTACGGAAATCACTCCGCAGCTTGGATTTGACTATCTGAAAAACTTTGGGATTTCTACTCTTGTTGATAAAGAGGTGGACAAAAATGGCGCTGTATCAACAGATATTCAGCAGGCGCTTGCCCTTGGTGGAATTACTTACGGTGTGACAAATCTTCAGATGACCGCTGCTTATGCAACGATTGCAAATCAAGGAACCTATATCCGCCCGGTATTTTATTCACAGGTAGTCGACAGTAACGGAAGGGTATTGCTGGATAATACTTCACCAACGACAAAGACCGTTTTAAAACCTTCTACCGCTTCCCTTCTGACACAGGCAATGACCAGTGTTATTACAGAAGGAACCGGTACTGCATGTAAATTGGAGAACGATATGCCGGTTGCGGGAAAAACCGGTACCACTTCCAGTTCTTACGATTTATGGTTCTGTGGTTATACACCGTATCTTACCGCATCCATCTGGACCGGTTATGATGAAAATAAAGAGCTTTCCGGGGATCAGGCCTATCATGAACGCCTCTGGGCAAAAATCATGAACCGGATTAACGAAAAGAAAAAGTATAAAAAGAAAGATTTTAAAATGAGTTCTGATGTGAAAAAATACGACATCTGTGCTTCTTCCGGAAAAACTGCAATTAAGGGAGTCTGTCCGGTATCATCATCCAAATCCGAATATTATGCCAAAGGAACACAGCCGGATAAATGTACGTATCATTCCGCGTCAAAGTATTCCTATACTTCAAACTATAATTCAACCAAAACAGAAAGCAGCACAAATTCTGCGGAAACGGAAAAGAAAAGTGCATCGGATACTGAAAAAACAAAAGATTCCGAAAATACTTCGTCAAAAAAGACAAAATCACAGGACAACGAAAACGAGAAAGAGAACGAGGAATAATTCTTTCGAAATTTTCAGCATATAAAAAAGGCGCCGGGCACGTTTTAGTGCGCCCAGCGCCTTTTTTATTTGATTCAGATCAAATGATATTAGCAGACACCCTGAGCGAGCATTGCCTCTGCAACCTTTTCGAATCCGGCAATATTGGCACCAATCACATAGTTGCCTTCATGACCGTATCTCTTTGCTGCATCGTCAATGTTATGGTAGATATTGACCATAATGTCTTTTAACTTTCCGTCTACTTCTTCAAAGGTCCATGAAAGTCTTTCAGAGTTCTGAGACATTTCAAGGGCTGAAGTTGCAACACCACCTGCATTTGCAGCTTTACCGCCGATAAACCATACGCCGTTTTCCTGCAAATATTCTGTCGCTTCAATTGTTGTAGGCATGTTTGCGCCTTCACAAACTGCTTTACATCCGTTTGCTACCAGCTGCTTTGCATCATCGAGATGTAATTCGTTCTGTGTAGCACATGGAAGAGCGATATCACAAGGAATCTGCCATACGCCGCGGCCTTCATGATACTCTGCGGAAGGTCTTGCAGCAGCATATTCTGTCAATCTTGCGCGCTTCACTTCCTTGATTTCCTTTAACAGCGCAACATCGATTCCTTCCGGATCATAAATCCATCCGGTAGAGTCAGAACAGGTAACACACTTTGCGCCCATCTGATGCGCCTTCTGAATTGCATAAATTGCAACATTTCCTGCACCGGAAACAACACAAGTCTTACCTTCCATGCTCTCGCCATGGTCTTTCATCAATTCTTCTGTGATGTAAAGAAGACCATAACCGGTTGCTTCTGTTCTTGCCAGAGAACCACCGTAAGTCAATCCCTTACCGGTCAGCACTCCTTCATATAAACCTCTGATTCTCTTATACTGTCCAAACATATAACCGATTTCCCGTGCTCCGGTTCCGATATCACCTGCAGGAACATCGGTATCTGCACCGATATATTTGCAAAGTTCTGTCATAAAGCTCTGGCAGAATGCCATCACTTCTCTGTCTGATTTTCCCTTAGGGTCAAAATCAGAACCACCTTTACCGCCACCGATTGGCAGTCCTGTCAGGGAGTTTTTGAAAATCTGCTCAAAACCTAAGAATTTGATGATTCCAAGATTTACGGATGGATGCAGTCTTAATCCTCCCTTGTAAGGTCCGATTGCTGAGTTAAACTGTACTCTGTATCCGGTATTTACCTGTACATTTCCCTGATCATCTACCCATGGAACTCTGAACTTAAACTGTCTTTCCGGTTCCGTGATTCTTTCCAGCAAAGCTTCTTTTCTAAATTTTTCCTCATTTGCATCAATTACAGGACGAAGAGAATCTAAAACTTCTTCCACTGCCTGTAAAAATTCCGGTTCTGCTGCGTTCTTCTCTTTTACGCGCGCTAATACCTCGTCTACGTATGACATTGTGTAGTCCTCCTAAAATATTTTTTAATCTCTGTGCAAAAGACTTTACGAAATAAAGTACAATTTGTATTTTGCCAAACCAACTATGATGTCTGCATTTCCCATGCTCCTATCAGACAAAATCCTTCTGTTTCTCAGTCCGCGCCTTTTAACAC
This sequence comes from uncultured Lachnospiraceae bacterium, assembly GCA_947624875.1. Classification (GTDB taxonomy): domain Bacteria; phylum Bacillota; class Clostridia; order Lachnospirales; family Lachnospiraceae; genus Eubacterium_G. The sequence continues at coordinate 54,625 of CANQMA010000003.1, read as the reverse complement.
TGAGTAAAATTATATAATAGGACCTTAATTTTTTCAACTATTACCTTTGTATTCCTTAATTTAATAAGGTATAATTGTTATTTGTTTAAAAATATTAAGTTTCCGGTGAATTTTTGCAACATTACCAGATTTTTCAAATCTAGGACATTTTTGACTTGAAGATATGCGCTCCAAGATAGCTGAGCACCAACGCTGCAGAGATGCCCACAGCGCTTGCCTTAAATCCACCGGTGAACAATCCTAGCACCCCCTGTGCATCAATGGCTTCTTTGATTCCCTTCCAGAGATTGTGTCCGAATCCTAACAGGGGAACCGTGGCTCCGGCGCCTGCAAAATCTGCCAACGGCTGGTAAATTCCCAGCGCGCTTAAAAATACGCCAAGGCAGACAATGCCGACCATAATTCTTGCCGGCGTCAGTTTTGTTTTGTCAATCACAATCTGTGTTAAAGCACAAATTGCTCCTCCAACGAAAAATGCTTTTAAAAATATCATATCCTGCTCCTTTTAACAACACTCTATCTGCACGCAGTGCGCGATTCCCGGAACGCTGTTTCCTTCATTGAAACTGATTGTTGAGTGCAGCGCTCCTGTCGGAATAAATAAGATTTTCTTATATGCTTTTTTCTTCAGCTGTTTGAAAATATAACTGGTCAATACGGTTGCCGCACAGCCGCATCCACTGCCACCGGCATGCGTATCCTGCTCCGATGCATCAAACATTTCCACCCCGCAGTCCATATGAACTTTGGCGATATCATAACCATGTTCATTCAGCAGGTCAAACAGAATTGTTTTTCCTACCAGTCCCAGGTCTCCGGTAATGATCTTATCGTAATCTGCCGGTGTGCTGTTAAAATCCTGAAAATGCTGGTAAAGAATATCTGCTGCCGCCGGAGCCATGCATGCGCCCATGTTCTGCGCATCTTTTACACCATAATCAACAATCTTTCCGGTCGTAATTCCAGTGATCTTTGCAAATCCCTTTCCTTTTCCGATAACCACTGCGCCGGCTCCCGTCACGGTCCATGTGGCGGAAAACGGTCGCTGGTTTCCATATTCCAGCGGAAAACGAAACTGGCGTTCCGCGCTGGCAAAATGACTTGAGGTCATTGCCACGACATTTTCTGCATTTCCCGCTTCTACCATGATTGCCGCAAGACTCAATGCTTCTCCCATCGTGGAACACGCTCCATAAATACCGAATAGGGGAATTTCATATTCCAGGACGCCAAACGTAGTTCCGATCAGCTGCCCCAGCAGATCGCCTGCAAAAATATATCGAATATCTGCTCTGTTGATTCTTGCCTTTAGTAAAACTTTCTGCAGCGCTTCTTTCTGTAAGAGACTTTCTGCATCTTCCCACGAATCCTGTCCGAGCATTGGATCCTGTTCTACCACGTCAAATAATTTTCCCAGCGGTCCTTCCCCCTCTTTCGGTCCGACCACAGATGCTCCCTCAATGATATAGGGAGGATTTTCAAAGACAATACTCTGCTTCCCTAATATTTTTCCCATGTTATTTCTCCATTCTCAGATATTTGTATTAAGCCGCCTATTCCTTGATATGCAGACTTTGATATGGCATTACTATCTCCAATTTTCTTGCTTTTAACCGTTTTTTATATTACAATAAGAAATTGTTTGAAATTTTTAGTGAAAAGGAGAATATTATGTCTAGTTCTAATTGGGGGATTCTGATCTCCATTATTGTCTATATCGCGGCAATTGTGGCAGTAGGAATCTACTATTCAAAAAAAAGTAACACGGCAGGAGATTTTTATTTAGGCGGTCGTAAACTGGGACCATTTGTAACGGCAATGAGCGCGGAAGCATCCGACATGAGCAGTTACCTTCTGATGGGTCTTCCCGGTCTGGCGTACTTAACCGGAATTACCGAAGTATTTTGGACCATTACGGGGCTTGCAATCGGTACTTATGTAAACTGGTTAATCGTTGCAAAACGTCTTCGTAAATATTCCGCAATCAACCGTTCCATTACTATTCCGGACTTTTTTGCCAACCGTTACCGCGACAAAAAAGTATTAAAAGGTCTGTCCGCTTTGATTATTATTATCTTCTTTGTACCATATACCGCTTCCGGATTTGCAGCATGTGGAAAACTGTTCCATTCTTTATTCGGTGTCGATTATATGATAGCGATGATTGTCAGCGCGGTCATCATTATTGCTTATACAACTTTAGGAGGATTTTTGGCTGCAAGTACAACGGACTTTATCCAGAGTATCATTATGTCGATTGCATTGATTATCGTTGTGGTCTTTGGCATATGGTCTGTCGGTGGCGTACATGAAGTCACTGCAGCAGCCGCAAAGATTCCTGAATTCTTTTCATTGGATGCAACAACGAATGTCTTTACGAAAGAAACTTCCTCTTTTGGCTTTATTCCGATTGTTTCCACTCTGGCATGGGGGCTTGGATATTTCGGAATGCCGCATATCCTTTTGCGGTTTATGGCAATTGAAAAGACTGACAAACTGAAACTGTCCAGAAGAGTTGCAAGTATCTGGGTAGTCATTTCCATGGCGATTGCCTTATTTATCGGCGTCATTGGTTACAGTATGACTGCGCATGGAAAAATTGACGCACTGACCGGTGAAGGCGGTCACGCAGACAGCGAAACGGTTATTGTTGCGATTTCACATCTGTTGAGCAGTTACGGTATCGTATTCGCAATCCTGGCCGGTGTGATCCTTGCCGGTATTCTGGCGTCCACAATGTCCACATCGGATTCTCAACTGCTCGCAGCTTCATCAAGTGTTTCAGAAAACCTGTTAGAAGGTGTCTTTGGAATTCACATTTCAGATAAGAAAAAAATGCTGGTTGCCCGTGGCGCAGTGATTGTCATTGCAATCATCGGTGTCATTCTGGCAAGCGACCCGGACAGCAACATCTTTACAATCGTGTCTTTTGCATGGGCAGGATTTGGCGCTACATTTGGTCCGCTGATGCTCTTTGCGCTGTTTTGGAAACGTTCCAACCGGTATGGCGCAATTGCAGGCGTAATCTCCGGTGGCGCGATGGTATTTATCTGGAAATTTATTGTCCGTCCTCTCGGCGGCGCTTTTGATATCTATGAACTGCTTCCTGCTTTCATTGTTTCCTCTCTCATGATTGTCGTTGTCAGCCTTCTGACGCCGGCTCCGGAGAAAGAAATCGTGGAAGAATTTGACGCAGTCAAAGACGCGCAGATATAGACTCACAAATATGATTAAAATTTAATTGCCCACGGGCTGTTATGAACGGAAAAGCGATACAGAGAAATATAACGCTTCTGCCGCGAAACAACAATCCATGGGCAATTATTTTTTGATCATTCCGCAATCAGTCTTCACTCTTAAAATGCTTTGATAATTAAATAGATAATTCCTGCAATCCAGCTCGATAAAATTCCGTATAGGATGACCGGTCCGGCAATCGTAAAAATTTTACTGCCAAGGCCAAGGACTTCTCCTTCCATGCGGAACTCAATGGCAGATGACGCAACCCCGTTTGCAAATCCGGTAATGGGAACCAAGGTGCCCGCGCCGCCATATTTTGCAATCTTCGAATATAATCCGAATCCTGTCAAAAGAACACTCTCCAAAATTAGAACAATCGTTGTCCAAAGCGCTGCATCCTCTTTGTTGATTCCAAAATACATAAACAGTTCCAGCCAGACCTGCCCCATCAGGCAAATCAGCCCTCCAATCCAAAATGCATTGAGCATGTCTTTCGCCAGACTATTGTTTGGCGTAATCTGTTTAATATAATCATTATATTGCTTTTTTTGTTCATCACTAATCATATGATACCCCTTCTATTCTCCTCAATTTATGAAATGAAACGATAAAAATTTTACCGCCATCATGCAGACGTTTTACCCTTTAATCATTCCAAACCAGAACTGCAGTAATGCATAAACCGTCTTTCCTAATGCAAAGCATAAGATGACAGTTCCGATTCCTTTGGAAAGTTTGATTCTTCTGCCAAAAATAGCAAACCCATTGAGCGCCTCAGCCAGGGAAACGGTAAGACATCCCACAAAGATTCCCTGGCATAAGGAGAGCAGCGTCAAAAAGAGCAGACCATACGTTCCCGGAAATGGAAGCGAGACCGGAAAAATCCAAAAAAGATTCCAAAGAACTCCTCCAAAAAAAACAGCATTCTCATATCCTTTTACAAAATCCGCTGTATGCGTTTTGTCCGCCATTCTGGTAATCACGCCTGTGGTCGTGATCAATGCGACCAGTCCTGCTGCAATCAGCATGCCGGCGCTGACTCCTATAATTCCTAATAAACAATCCTGTAACCCTGTCATTTTGCTAAATTCTTTCCGTTTCCTTTGCCTGATTCTGCAATGATCGCCATGTTAATCTCCTGTTCATATTTTTGCATCTCGACCTCCACCGGCGTTGGGTCTTTGGACAATTTCCTGTTCACAAAGTGATTATAAAAAACAATAATCCCCAGACCAATTCCGATGGAGTAACTGGTCTCAAGAATTTTCACGCCGATCTGATGGTCAACGGAAAATCTCGAAACAATCTGTGAAAACATTTTGCTGACGTCAATATCATTATTAAAGGACATGATGGAAAATCCTGCGCCGAAGAATAAGAGGACACAGACGATAATGACTTTTACCACATTTAAAACAGGATTTTTGGCAATTCTGTTTTTGAATTCCACAACGCATTCTGTTTCTCCTATATTCTGAACGGAAACATTTTCAAACAGGCGGTCAGAAATCCCTATGATTTCCATGATAGATACAACATACCGCTTTTTCCCGCCGGTATGGTCCCGAAGAAGTTTTTCCGTTTTTATCCGATTGACAATCGCTTCATTTTTGCATTGCAGCTGCGCCACATCGCCCACCGTGACAACGCCATCCGTCAATTCTTTAGACTGGCTCATCTTTACATACAACGTATCGCTCATATTTCACCTCACGATACTATTATGATACTTATTTTTATTTATTATTCCGATTCTGAAAGAAATCTTTTTATTTTTTCAAAACACTTTTTTTCCATCCGCGAAACCTGAACCTGTGACATATTCAAAAGATTTCCTGTCTCTGACTGCGTCTTATTTTCATAATATCTAAACTGAATCAATGCTTTTTCCTCAGGCAGTAACTGCTTTATGGCCTGCTGCATTAATATTTTATTGACGACCTCCTGTTCAAAATCATTTTCTGCAGAAAGCCGTTCCAAAAGAGGGCTATTCCCACTGTCCTGATTGTCTACGGAAAGGACGCTGTCTGCCGCCTCCATGGCATATAAGATTTCCTCCGCCGGAATCCTGCAGTTTTCTTCGATTTCTTTTAGGGTTGCATCTTTTCCTGTACGTTTTAAGTAATCCTGCCTAAATGCCGTGATTTTTGTTTGATTTTCTTTGATTTGTCTGCTGACCTTAATCAGCCCGTCGTCGCGCAGAAAACGCCTGATTTCCCCCATAATCAGCGGTACGGCATAGGTGGAGAATGCCACCTTATAGTGCAGATCAAATTGATTGATTGCTTTGAGCATTCCGATACAGCCGATCTGAAATAAGTCTTCCCGGTCATACCCCCGATTCATAAATCGTTTGACAATACTCCAAATCAGTCCGGTATTCATCTCTATGAGTTTTTCTCTGGATAATTTATCTCCCGCATGCGCTTTTTTGATTAATTCAATATTATCCATACAAAACGTTTGAAATTAAATTCCTCAACCCCCTTTTTCTTATTGGTGCACCACTTTTTTTATAATTTTTTTCATCGTCACTTTTGTTCCTTTCCCCGGTTCCGATTTCACATCCAGAAAATCCATAAACATTTCCATAAACATGAAACCCATTCCTGCGCGTTCCAGTTCCGGTTTCGTCGTAAAGAGCGGTTCTTTTGCCTGTTCAATATTTTCAATGCCCTTCCCATAATCCTCGATTTCGAGCGTCAGGATCGTATCCATATCGTATTTTTCAGTTCCATGGAAGAATATTTTATTTAACAGCCTTCCGCGCAGAATTACTTTTCCCGGCCCTTCTTCATATCCGTGAATAATGGAATTGGTGACGGCCTCCGACACAGCGGTTTTGATTTCATCCAATTCTTCCACGGTCGGATTGATAACCGTTAAAAATCCTGCGACCGCAATTCTTGCCAAAGACTCATTCTCAGATACTGCATCCATTTCTAATAGGATATTATTCTCAAAAATTTTATTATTCATAACTCCTCCTATCGGCTTGACCACCTGTTTTTTCTATCTGTCCCATCAGTTTATACAAACCGGAAATCGTTAGAATCCTGTCGATTGACTGATTGACATGAACTGCTGTTACCATGCCTCCGCTTCCCTTAATCATCTTGTAACGTCCCATAATCGCTCCCACCCCGGAACTGTCCATAAAGGTTGTCCGGTGAAAATCAAAAATAATATTTTTGATCTGCTCTGTAATGATGTACCAGTCGGATTGTTCCGTAACAATTTTGGCACTGTGATGATCAAATTCCTGAGGGAGAATAATTGTCAGATCATCCCCCTGAACTTTATATAATACTTCCATCAAAATCCCCCTTTCCAACAAAAAAGAGAAGAACCCTTTTGATTCTTCTCTTTCGTAAAATTCATTTTTATGAAACCAATAACAGCGTCCGTTTATTCCTCATCATTCGCCTGTGTTCTCGCCACGTCCGCATGTTCGGAATCCGGAAAATCATCTGCAATCTTCTTAAAATATTTTTTTGCATTCTTGCTGTCATCCATATTCTTGTACGCCCACGCCATGTAGTAAATCGCATCATCATTATCCTTATCGATTTCGAGACACTTTTTAAACTGACGAATCGCTGTTTCGTAGTCCTTATCTCCATATGCCTCAAATCCGGCATCATAAGCGTTCTGTGACATTTTGGAGGACAGTTCATTGGTCAATTTATCATAGACCGCCTTGAAATTGTCCATATCCATACCGTCTGATGTATTGATCTTCTCTAGTTGTTCAGCGCTCTTGTCATCATTGCCATTCAGATAATACTGAATCGCAGAAAGCAGATATTTGTAATTGTCACTGACTGTTTTCTCATGCTGGTCCGCATCCCCTTTTTCGTCGGTCAGTTTATCATAATCCGTTTTCAGCGCATTATATTCGGACTCGAGAGAGTCATAAGTAGAATCTTTGATTGCAATCTCCCGCTTATACTCCACTGCCTGCTCATTTTTTTCCTCTGTCACTTTGGAGGTCCGGGCCGGCATTACAATAAAGTACACCAGCGCCGCTCCGATTAACAGACCGATAATCACATGAAGAATCCCCTGCGCTCCAGCCACTGCTTCCTTAAAATTATTGTTTGGAGTTATGACGTCATTCCCGCTCAGATATTCCCTGTCTACCAGAACTCCACGCAGATTTCTCCGTCGCTCAATACCGGTTTCCGGATCATTTTTCCGCTCATTTTCCACGTATTCATTGATTTCACGCAGATAGCGGATACTCAACGGATTGCATTTATCCACTTTCAGGGATTTTTTAATTGTCCTCTTTGCACGCTCATACTGCCCCTGCTTCATATAAAGCAGACATAATAACTGAGATGCCTTGACCAGCTTCGGATTCTGATTCAGTACCTTTTTCAGCTGGATAATTGCCATATCATCCGTATCATGCTTTGCATAATTTAAAGCCACATTAAATTTTTTGATCGTTCTGTTCAGTTCATCCACTTTACTTTTTTCCTGCTGGATTGCAGTGAGATACCGGTCTGCAGGATTATTATCCGGCTGGATATTGGTGCTCATGACCCACTCGGAAAACGCCTGCACCGTTTCACCCATCTCAAAGTAGACCAGACCCAGCAGATTTCTGGCGTCAATATTCCTTTTATTTAACTTAACGCTGCGCCGCAGTGTATCTGCAGCGCCGGACAAATCCCGGTTTCTCGCTTTTGTCAGTCCGGCATTATAGTAAGTGTTTGACAACTTTACAATTCTTTTATAAACACTCACGTTCATTCCACAATGGCTGCAATAGTCACTGTTGGTCAGAACGCTGCCACAGTTATAGCATATCATCGTTTCAGCCTTTCCTTTACTTATTTTCACCTTTGAGACCATTTACCATGTCAATCATAATATCTGTGATATCAGAGATATTATTGTTGTAAATTGCGTCCTCAGCTTCCTCAATTTCCAGACTCGGATGAAATTTTTTAATTTCTTCTTCAAAATTAATCATCATAATCTCCTTTGGATTAAATTTCACTATTCTTTCCCAGACATCCACCGGTTTCAAACGGATTCCGTCTATTTTCTGAACTGTGCGAGCTGGGAAGTTACCTGTTCCATCATCTGCGTATACTTCACCTGCTTTTCCCGTTCCTCATTAATTTTCTTTTCCGGCGCCTTCTGTACAAAGTTTGGATTTCCAAGCATTCCATTGACACGGGAAAGTTCTCCGGTCAGTCTTTTTACTTCCTTTTCCAGCCGTTCAATTTCTTTTTCTACGTCAACAAGTTCTTCAAACGGCACATAAATTACCGCCTGTGGAAGTACAATGGAAACCGCATTTTCCTCAATTCCCGTATTATCTGACTGAATGATGACGTCACTCGCATAGGCCAGAGATGCGAAAAAGATTTTTCCGTTATCGAAAATGTCCCGCACCTCTTTTTCACCGGAAACGACAAACACTTTCGCTTTCTTTGATGGCGCCACCTGCATCTCGGAACGCCTGTTTCTGATTGCACGCACCGCCTCCTTAATCGTCTCCACAGCGTGTTCCTCGGTCACAAAATCATACTGCTGTTCAAATTCCGGCCAGTTTGAAACCATTATGGATTCCTCTTCCTCCTGAATGTTACAGAAGATTTCTTCAGTGATAAACGGCATGTACGGATGCAGGAGTTTCAGACTGTCAATCAGAACTTTCTTTAAAGTCCACAGGGCTGCCCATTTCGTATCGTCACTATCATTGTACAATCTTGGCTTCACCATTTCAATATACCAATCGCAAAATTCTTCCCAAATAAACTCATAAATTTTGTCTGCTGCGATTCCAAGTTCGTATTTTTCCAGATTTTCTGTCACATTTTGTACCAGTTTGTTTGATTTTGATAAAATCCAGCGGTCCGCATCGGTCAGATTTTCCGGCTGTGTGTTCAAATCAATGTTTTCCTCCGGCAGATTCATCATGATAAATCGGGATGCATTCCATACTTTATTTGCAAAATTTCTCGACGCTTCCACACGCTCCATATAAAACCGCATATCATTGCCCGGAGCGTTTCCGGTAATCAATGTAAATCTGAGCGCGTCAGCTCCATACTGCTCAATAATCTCGAGCGGGTCAATGCCGTTTCCAAGAGATTTACTCATTTTCCTTCCCTGGGAATCGCGTACCAGTCCATGAATCAGAACAGTCTCAAACGGAACCTTTCCCACATGCTCCAGCCCGGAAAACATCATTCGAATAACCCAGAATAAAATAATATCGTAACCGGTCACTAAAACATTGGTCGGATAGAAATAATCCATCTCCTCCGTCTTTTGCGGCCAGCCAAGTACGCTGAACGGCCAGAGTGCGGAAGAAAACCATGTGTCAAGCGTATCCGGATCCTGCCGCATCTGCTTTCCACATTTTGGACAAACTGCACTTTCCTCCTTTGTCACCACAGTTTCGCCGCATTCATCGCAATAAAATGCAGGAATCCTGTGTCCCCACCAGAGCTGTCTGGAAATGCACCAATCCTTAATATTTTCAAGCCAATGAAAATAAGTCTTGTCAAAATGCGCAGGAACAAATCGGGTGTCTCCTTTTTTTACCGCCTCAATCGCAGGTTTTGCGAGTTCTTCCATTTTGACAAACCACTGTTTGGAAACGCGCGGCTCAATCGTCGTATGACACCGGTAACAGGTTCCTACATTGTGCGTATGGTCTTCTGTTTTCACCAAGGCGCCCTCTGCCTCTAAATCCCTGAGAATTGCTTTTCTCGCTTCATAGCGGTCCATCCCTGCATACTTTGGATAGTCCTCCGTAATTTTTGCATCATCGGTCATCACATTGATGATTGGAAGATTATGGCGCAGTCCGACCTCAAAATCGTTCGGGTCATGCGCCGGCGTAATTTTCACAACGCCGGTTCCAAAATCAATGCCGACATAATCGTCCGCCACAACCGGAATTTCCCTGTGGACAATCGGAAGAATGACGGTCTTTCCGACAATGTCTTTGTATCTGTCGTCCGCCGGATTAACTGCAATCGCTGTATCTCCTAATAACGTTTCCGGACGTGTTGTCGCCAGATTGACGTATCCGCTGCCGTCGCTCAATTTGTACCTCAAGTGCCAGAATTTTCCCGGCTGCTCCTCATATTCTACCTCTGCGTCAGAAATCGAGGTCAGGCAGTGCGGACACCAGTTGATAATCCGCTCTCCCCGATAGATTGCTTTCTTATTGTAAAGGTTGACAAATACTTCCTGCACCGCTTTCGAGCAGCCCTCGTCCATCGTAAACCGTTCCCTGTCCCAGTCGCAGGAGGAACCGATTTTTTTCAACTGTGAAACAATCCGTCCGCCGTACTGCTTTTTCCAATCCCACGCGCGCTCTAAAAATCCATCTCTGCCGATGTCTTCTTTTGAAATTCCCTCCTCGCGCATTTTTTCCACAATTTTTGCCTCAGTGGCAATGGAAGCGTGGTCGGTGCCCGGCACCCAGAGCGCCTCATATCCCTGCATTCTCTTAAAACGGATCAGAATATCCTGCATGGTGTTGTCAAGCGCATGTCCCATATGAAGCTGTCCTGTAATATTCGGCGGCGGCATGACAATGGTAAACGGTTTTTTGTCCCTGTTTACCTCTGCATGAAAATATTTCTTTTCCGTCCATTTCTGATACAACCGGTCTTCAATTTCCGCCGGACTGTAATTTTTTGCAATTTCCTTTTTCATTTTGCTACTCCTTTTTTCAGTGAATCTGACACGGCTTTTTCACAATAAAAAAGCCACACCTCTGGTATCGGCATGACTTTTTATGCTGGTACCGTTTCAAAAAGGGCGATTTGCTCGCGGTACCACCTTTTTTATCACTCATCTTATCCTGTAACGGGGACGAACCGGAAACGACTACCAATATCTTTCACCGTTTCTACTCCAAAGCTACCTTCACAGCCACTACTTTGCAAAGTTTCCACCATCCTCTGCTCTCTGAAAAAGGTTTGCTGTTACTCCTCTTTTTCCCAGTATTTCTCATTTGATTCTATCTTAATGATTTCCCTGCCGTTTGTCAACACAGAAAATCGATTCATCCTGTCCGAAATCACAGTGATTTCTTTCCACAAAAATCATCAGCTGTTGATTTCAACAACATACTCTTTTTTGCACTTTTTGATATATTCTGCTTCTTTTTCTTCGTTCCATTCCGACTGGATATGAACCCGCTGCTTAATCACCTCGGAGCGGATCCGGTTAATCACGGTATCCGATACTCCATACTTTTTCTGGTCGACTTTAAGACGTTCCTCGTCTCCTGTAAGAATCGAGCAGAGTAAGAGGGATTCCAGCGATTCCGTGGACGTGTTCAACCGGTATGCGCAACGAAAAGCGGCAGCCGCCTCCTCGTATGCAAACAGTCTGGTATACGCTACGCCCAGATTGTTATAGACATCCCCGTAAAACCGTTCCGGCAGTTCGTTATTGACGGATTTTTTTAATATACTGTTGTAATAATTGATTGCCATATTATATTTTCCATTATCCATTAACATATCCGCTTTTGCCTTCACCCGTTCCGCAGAAGTTTTGGAACTGAGCATAATCAGATGATTTTCAATCTTCTCCGCTTCACGCTCGGAATAATATCCGGAATTCTTGATGACAAACGATATTTTTTCTCCCAGACCGCCCTGATTTTCAACAATCTGCCGAATTCCTGCCGCAATGGTCTGCTGATTCAATTCATTTTCAATATAATCGAGCAGACTGTCGCTGAAAAATGACTGGTCTACCAAATATAAATAATTGTATAAGTAATACGCCAGTTCCTCAATCGAATAAATATTTTTATTGACTTCTTTAATATAATATGGTTTTTCTGTATGGATTGTACAAAGCATCAATTTATTCATAACTCTTTTTCATTTATCAGATATAACATCTTCTGTCCCGGAATCTTTCATCAGGATTTTCTATGCTTTTAACTGATAAACCTTTCGAACCTCCATTTCTGAACTTTTAAATAATTCTCCAAATCCCAAATCCCGGATTGTCACTTCAAACTGGTCTTCAGAAAGATATCTGAAATTAATCTCAATCCGTGTTGTTTTCGGAGGTCTCTTTGGAAATCCGGTCAGGTCGATCTCAAAGGCGTCTTTTGTCTGATTGAGCAGATCGTTTACTACAAACGTTGCCTTGGTTGGCATTTCCATAATGCATTCTGCCTTTGCTTTTGCCTGGGACCAGTAATCTCCCACATTGGAGAGCACAATGGAATGATCCCGTTCCTTGTACTGGACCTCCATTGTCACTTTGACTCTGGTACGCCCTTTACAGGAAATTAGGTAATTTTCTAAAACAGGGGTATAAAAGAATTCTTTTGCAGCGTACACTGCTCCTTTGACCATCAGATTATTTCCTTTAAATACCCGTCGGTTCTGACACATCAGCCGGATGGATTTTTCCCAATCCTGCGCATAAAATCCGTCTCCCGACAGATAAATTCCTGAAACTACCTGATGTTGGAACCGTTCTTCCAAAAATTGGTACAGCAGCTCGTCTGCGTGCTGCGGATCCTCTAAAACAGTTTTCATGGAAATCATGTTTGTCAGATCTTCCATATCCACATATGCCATAGAGGGACCTCTGCCATGAAGCACTTTCAACTGTCTCAGTAAAAACCGGTCAGAATTCATATGGAAATGATATACCTGATTCATCCAAATCTCTTTATTTTGGTTTAACACATAATAAACAAGACTTTCAGAGTGGCTGATAACCTTGATGTCTTCTGCCGGATAGCCCAGATTTGACAACGCTTCTGTGATGATGTCCAACAAATCAGGAACCACTTCCTCTAAGGTGATCACAATATTTTTAATTTTCCGGTTCTCACCTCTTGCCTGCGCCCACTGCAGTAAATGGGAGAAGTAAGACTGAATCCGTTCCAGATTTTCTCCACTGGATTTTTCTACAGACAATTCAGGCAGTTTTTCATAAAACTGACAGTTCTCTTCCGCCTTTTTATTGACTGCCTCCTCGCCTGCATACCATTCTTTTAGTTTACTGTGATAGCACGCCACAGTCGGAATCAGAAAATTATCTGAGGTTCCAAAACTGAGTGACTGCGGATTTCCTTTCTCATCTAAATATGCCATCTGTGTATAATCGCTTGAAAAATCAATTCCTAAAATCATTCCCTTAACCACTCTATCCTCCTATAAAAGCTTAAACAGCTTTTGACCTGCAACACGGTCAAGCTCATATGACTGCATAATCTCTCTTGCAGCCTCGTCGCGCTCTAGTTGTCTACATATCATCATTCCGTTAATCATCCCAAAACGGGTCTCATCATTATAGGTATTTTTATCCGTGATTTTTACTGAATAGTTATCAACGATTTTTCCCTCAGGAAACTCGTCCGAGTACTCTTTAATGCTGTAATGAATCTCTTCCCCATAAAACATAATAATCTCCTTGGAAAAGATTCCCTGATAAACGCTGCCCATTTCCTCTGTTACCGTTTTCGTAAAGCCTTCTTCTGTTTTAATCCGATAGGTAATATCCACATGGTGGCGTGGATTTGTCCGGAAATCGATCACCGTCTTATCAATCATGTGATATGGCACCTTAAACCATTGATTAAATTTCTTATAGAAATCAAATAGAATATGATTTTTTGCTAAATCCTCCAGAAGTTTTTTTGCAATCGTAATCTGCTGCTCTGTCAGTTGTTCTTTTTTTGACAAAACCTCCATAAATGCAATTTTCGTAATGAGCGTTGTCTGAAATCCGTCTGCATATTCCTGTTCCAGTATTTCCCAGACAATCTTCGGGCACTGAACCTTTTTAATAAAATAATTGTAAGTGACATAGGTGTAAAATGCCCTGCGGACCACCGATGATGTCGGCTGCTTTAAATACTCCCGATAAATATTGTAAATCTCGTCCCCGGTATTCGCCTCAAAGAGATACTGAATCAAGAGTCTTTCCGCCAGCGTGTTATCCTCAATTTCTTTTGCCTGTAAGGCAAGGAATAACTGATAAAGTTCCAGCGATCCGGCTTCATAATACTTTCCGAGATACGTTAAAATAGATTTTTCCCGGCATCCGTTTCTGAAAATCACGGAACACATCTCTGTCAGCAGTTTATTTCCAAAAAACTCCTCTTTGGATACCAGAGACAGACAAAGTTGTTCCAAAAGTTCCTTCTGAATTCCCTGATAACCGTACCGGGCAATATGGGGATATGCCATTTCAAACAGATTTCGCCTGATCAAGATTTCCATTACCTTATTTCTCGATGGAATCGTCAGTTCTCTGAGATCCAGAGACAATAAATAAATGTCTAAATCTCCCTGGTCAAAACCTTTGTAATAGTAATCAACAATAAACTCTTTCAATGCCAATTCAAACTGTTTTGAAATTCCGGGCATTTCAACCGCCCGCTTCAATTCAGAGATTTTTCCCTGATGACCGGATGGATTTTCCATCATTTCTTCAACCATACGGAGCACCTGAATATCATTCATGTTCTTGCTCTCAAGCTGAATGTTTAAGGTTAACGGCATCAGGTCATAATCGGTTTTGGCGTAAATCCGTCCCTGATAATCCATAAAGGTAATGACCGGATTTTTAGTGTCTATCTGAATATTCGCCACACCGCAGTCAAGCGCTGTCATCTGCGCCTGCCCGGTTTCCTTCCGGCATACATAAACTGCCTTGACATTCTGATTCGGTACATGGATCTCATACGTGTTTAAAATCTGAAACATCCTGTTTTCCATGTCGTCTACAACAAATTCTTTTGAAAGCACCTCATTGTAAACAATCTGCAGAAAACGGTTGTTTTTTCCCTGTAAAATCTGTGACGTCACATACTTTTCAAGTTCTTCTCTGTATTTCGGGTAAATTTGTCCATCCTCTTTGAGATTTACAATTAAATTGGCATAAAAATAATCTTTCTTTTCTGCCAATGTATCCGTTCCATAAGAAAAATAACGGTACGCCGCCATCTGCAGCGGAGCAAAACTTTCTGTATCCGCCGCATAGATATAGTACTCATAGAGATTGGTCAGTTTCAATTCGTGCCGGACTCCCAGTTCCAGCCATGAAAAATATTTATGGTCGGTTTTCTCTCCGTTGATAATCATGGCGCAGATACACGCTAAGATATCATCCTGTTTGGTATCCTCGTATATTCTGGTCAAAATCTGAAAATAGGTCTGATTGAAATTTTTTTGATTATTCAAAAGCGTCGCCGTCTGCTTTGCCAGTTCTTCCTTTACCATATGGTACCGGCCGGCAAAATTTAGGACCTGGACTTCGAACGGATTTATCACGCGCAGTAATTCCGGCTGTTTTACAAGAATATCCGACGCCTCATAGTACATGACAGGACTATGACAACCCTGCGCAAATAATCGTTTAATCATTGTATATTTGAGACTTGGGTTTTCCTCATAGCGCTCGTCCATATAAAACAGAATCCATAAAAGCTGCCATGAGTCATGTCCGTTTTCAAAATAGCCTTTGATTTCTTCTTTAATGTCATGCGTATATTCCGGATTATTTTTATAAAGCGTCCGCAAATACAAGTAAAAACAGTATTCCTCCATCTGATGCGCCCGGTTTTTCGTGAGATTGTGCGAAATCTGATTCAGAAATCCAGATGCTTCTTCATTGTGGTTTTGCACAAGAGATACATGTGCCTGTAACAACAGACCGGTCACATCATTTTTATCCGCTGCAAACCGTTCTTCCGCCAGCTGGTTCATTGCTTTAGTCCATTGGACACTGTCTATGACGCCGGTTCTAAAGTCCAGATATTTTTTGACCAGATCTACATGATTCCTTTTCTCGTTTAGATATGTTTCAAGACTGTCCTTTTGATTGACAATCACGACATCAAAGGTAACCGTATCATGAAAAGTCAAAAATGTGATTTTCGCATGATTACTTCCCCCATGCAGTTTATTTGCATTCATAAAATACTGATACTCTGCAATTTTTCCGTTAAATTCCTCTCCGGAAATTTTTTCTTTGCAGTTATAGAGAAAATCACCCTCTACAAGGACGTCGACATCCATGTATCCCCATGTGCTTTTGACAATCTCAATCGTATCTGCATAGTTTTCCTCAATGTCCGTAAACTCCTGAAGATGTTCCTTAATCTGGATGCGCACCGGTTCTTTTAGTCCCATACCCACCAGAAACTCTTCGAGCGCAGCATGCCGGTTTCCATTTTTCATCACCTGATGATACAATGTGTACCCGAAACTGTCATTTTTTAAAAACCGAACCTGAAATTCTTTTGATAAGAAAATCAGTAATGCTTCGTCATAACTCTCCTGCACCAGTTTTACAAATTCCTGCAGTGTGGAAATCGTTCCCTTCGTTGACTGAATGGCTGTTTTTTTGATTGTGATTCCGAAAGGAATGGCGTAATCTCCTCCGGTCGTAATCACACTGATGGTTCCACTGCAGATTTGTCCTTCAGACAGATTTTTCCCATGAACCTCATAATATACTTTATTATGGATGCCAAAAAACTGGTTTGTTGGAAAAGTCACATGGCTGTCCGTAGAGTAGACTACTCCTTTGACCGGCAGTCCGCTCTTTCCTGTAATCGCAATTTCTCCCCGGACTGTCTGTCCGGTTTCAAGTTCCACTGCAATTCGGTTTTCTGAAATTTCAACATCCGGCGTCTCGTAAACTGCATTTCCGGACGCCAGTTTTTCAATTAGTTGTTTCAATATCGTACCCTCATCTATTTTTTATCGTTTTCCTGTGTCTCGCCATTTTTTATCTTTGCAAAGTGTTCCCTGACTTTCACCTCATAGCCCAGAGTGCCCGGTTGATAAAACACACAGTCTGTCAACCCATCCGGTAAATACTGCTGTTTGACATAATGATTCGGATAGTCGTGGGCATACAGATAACCAATCCCATGTCCCAGTTTTGCAGAACCTTTGTAATGGGAATCCTGTAAATGTGCCGGAACCGGCGCTGTAATCGTATTTTTTACTTTGTCCATTGCGGCATAGACTGCTTCGCAGGCTGCATTGCTTTTCGGTGCTGTGGCAACATAAATGACCGCCTCCGAAAGGATAATCTGCGCCTCCGGCATTCCCACCTGATGAACTGCCTGTGCTGCTGCATTTGCAACAACCAGCGCCTGTGGATCCGCCATTCCCACGTCTTCCGCCGCACAAATCATAATCCGCCGCGCAATAAAATCTACACTTTCCCCTGCATAGAGCATTTTTGCCAGATAGTAGACAGCGGCGTCCGGATCGGAGCCACGCATACTCTTAATAAAAGCCGAAATCGTGTCATAATGGTTGTCTCCGGATTTGTCATATTGGAGCGCCCTTTTTTGAATACATTGTTCCGCCACTTCAAGTGTAATATGGATGCGCCCATCTGCTTCGGGCTCTGTTGTCAATACGCCCAGTTCCACGGCGTTGAGCGCGGTTCTCGCGTCCCCATTTGCAATCTGCGCAAGAAAATCTGCCGCATCCTCATCAATCTCAGCCTGATAAACTCCCATCCCGTTTTCTTTATCGTTTACGGCGCGATTTATTAACGTTTTTATATTGTCCGTGGAAAGCGGTTTCAGTTCAAATATAATCGAACGGGAAATCAACGCTGTGTTGACCTCAAAATACGGATTTTCTGTTGTTGCGCCGATTAAAATCACAGTGCCATCCTCTACAAACGGCAGTAAATAATCCTGCTGCCCTTTATTAAACCGGTGAATCTCGTCGATGAACAGAATCGTCTTTTTCCCGCTCATTGCCATGGTCTGCTGCGCTTTTTCCACAACATTTTCCATATCTTTCTTTCCTGACACCGTAGCGTTCAGCTGCGTGAATTCCGCGCTGGTCGTGTGCGCAATCACTTTCGCCAGTGTCGTCTTACCGGTGCCCGGTGGTCCGTAAAAAATGACAGATCTGATCTTATCTGCTTGAATGGCTCTATATAATAATTTATCTTTTCCAATGATATGCTCCTGCCCCACCACTTCATCTAAATTTTTCGGACGAAGCCGGCTTGCAAGCGGAGATTCCTTTTCACTTCTGATGCCTCTGGCATACTCAAAAATATCCATTTCTTTCTCCTGTCGATACTCTCTCAGGATAATATTACCATAAAACCTTCTATTCTTCTATCTTTCTTAACAATTTTCCCATAAAATTTATTTCCGGGAGGAAATGCCGGCTGCCTGCCGCCTTTATTGAGAATCTATGAAACTTATGATACAATAACGGGGAAACCCAGCACCAAAGGAGAAAACAGATGTTGATAAAAAACTATGCGAATATGAGTGAAGAAGCATTAACATTACAGATTAATAAATATGCAGACCGCTGTATCACCAATTCCCGTATTGATACCAGTTTGTATGACACCTATGATGTCAAAAGGGGACTTCGTGACCGAGCCACCGGAAAAGGCGTGTTGACAGGGCTGACTGAAATCGGCGACGTCCATTCGTTTGATATTATTGATGGGAAATCGGTTCCATGCGAAGGCAAACTGTACTACCGCGGCATTGATATCGAAGAAATCGTCAAAGGGTTCCTCGGGGAAGACCGTTTTGGTTTTGAGGAGACGACCTATCTGCTGATTTTCGGAGAACTCCCAACGCCAAAGCGGCTTAGAAATTTTAATCAGGTACTTGCGCAGTACCGTACGCTTCCGCCAAGTTTTGTGCGGGATATTATCATGAAAGCGCCGGGCAGGGATATGATGAATCTGCTTGCGCGCTGTGTGCTGACGCTCTATGCGTGGGACGATAATCCGGACGACATTTCCATTTCAAATGTCCTTCGCCAGAGCTTGAGCCTGATTGCACGCGTTCCATTGATCTCTGTTTATGGATATCAGGTACATACCCATTATCATGGCGGAGAGGATCTCCACATTATCAATCCAGATATCAATCTGTCAACGGCAGAAAACATCTTAAGACTTTTAAGACCGGACGGTGTCTATACCCCTTTGGAAGCCAAACTGCTTGATTTATGTCTGGTACTTCATGCAGAACATGGCGGAGGAAATAATTCCACGTTTACAAACCATGTTGTTTCTTCCTCCGGAACGGATACTTATTCCGCCGTCGCCGCTTCTCTCGGCTCATTAAAAGGGCCGAAACATGGCGGCGCAAACATTAAAGTAAAGCAGATGTTTGACCATATGAAAGAAACGGTAGACAACTGGAACAGTGATTTGGAAATCAGTAATTATCTTCAGGGAATTGTGGACAAAAAAATCTTCGACAAGTCCGGTTTGATTTACGGAATCGGTCATGCGGTGTATGCCATTTCCGACCCGAGAGCAAAACTTTTAAAGAATTTGACAAAGTCACTGGCGGAAGAAAAAGACCGCATGGATGAATTTCAATTATATGAAAATGTGGAACGGCTTGCGCCTGCCATTATTTCAAAGCAGCATAAGAGAAACAAACTGGTAAGCGCAAATGTCGATTTTTACAGCGGATTTGTTTACTCTATGCTGGGACTTCCGGACGCACTGTACACACCAATGTTTGCTTCTGCCAGAATGGCAGGATGGAGTGCGCACCGCATTGAAGAGTTGATCAACGCCGGAAAAATCATTCGTCCCGCATATAAAAATGTTGCAAAAAAACAGGACTATATCCCATTAGACCAACGGTAATTGAGTTTTATTTCTACACAAAAGAAGAGGAAACGATTTACAGTTTCCTCTTCTTTTATGATAGCAAATCAGTGTCATTCCTCGTTTTTGTCCTGCTTCTAACTGTCCTTTTGCAATTCATCCGAATTACACAAACTGATTTCTGTTTTCATCATATTCATAATTGATCGTTTTTAATTGTTCTTCCAGCCCTGCCCTGTCAATCTCATTTGCCTTGCAGAATTCATCAAGACCTGGATAAAAATCCCGAAGATGTGTATTGACAACACTTAAAAGCATCACCGGATCTTTTGGCAATTTGTTCATCGCTTTGCACCCCAGATTAAATATCCGATTATAATCCCACACAAAATCCCAATCAACAGATGTACAATCCGCATGATATCCAATTCTTTCGTCTCTGTCGCCTTTCCATATTGTTTTGTTTTCCTGCGGTTGAAACGAACGATATCAATCATCAAAAGAATACTTCCAATCAAAGATATGGCAAACGTCGCAAGGGCAACTATAAACATCACTGCCTGTGCGTTTCCTTTTAAAACAAACATGGATAAAATGGACACCAGTGCGATAATCGCAGATGGGGCAGTCACATATAAGAGCGCTTTTCCAAAGCCATGCGGGACGTAGCGCTCCCCTCTGCCGCCAAGTGTCTGCTGCTTATTTTTAAATCCATAGTAATTTTTATTTTTCTGTTGATTCATTTGTGATTTCCTCATTTATAGTCCGAAAATTTTTAACACTCCGGATACACCGGCTCCCATTAAGATTCCTGCAAGCACAACACCTGCCATACAGGCAATCACGCTTTTTTTGAAATCCATATCCAAAATACTTGCCGCTAAGGTTCCTGTCCAAGCCCCGGTGCCTGGCAGAGGAATCCCAACAAATAAAAACAATGCGATATAGAGACCTCTTCCGGCTTTTTCCATCAGTTTCTGTCCGCCATGTTCTCCTTTCGTGAGACAAAAGGAAAAAAATCTGCCAATATACTTTTTATCCTTTCCCCACAGAAGAACTTTTCTGGCAAAAAAGAAAATAAACGGAACCGGAAGCATATTTCCGAGAATACAAACAATGTAGGACTGCAAAACCGGCAGATGAAACGCATCTAATGCAACCGGCGCAGCCCCACGAATTTCTACAATCGGTACCATGGAAATCAAAAATACGATCAAATACTTTACAAAAACAGACATAAATCTCCTACTCCATAAATAAAAATTCCTGTAAAGTATATCATTGATATCTGATTTTCACAACTTTTTTTTAATAATTATTTCATTTCATGCTTTCGGCCTTAAAGGAAGGATGCATCTTAAGCGGAAAATCGTATCCGAAACAGCCGCAGACTGTTTATGCGCGTACGGTCAGCATGCCGTCCTGCACATCAAAGGTGACCGTATCCCCCATGTGAACCTTACCCTCAAGAATGACTCTTGCCGCAAGAGTTTCCACATTCTTTTGCAGATACCGTTTCAACGGTCTGGCGCCGTAAACCGGATCATATCCATGCTCCGCTACATAATGCTTTGCCTCGTCTGTCAAAACAACTCGAAGTTCCTTATCGGCAAGTCTTTCATTAAGTTCCTGTATCATAAGGTCGACAATGCCGCTGATATTTTCCCGGGTCAGAGGTTTAAACATGATAATTTCATCTAAACGGTTTAAAAATTCCGGTCTGAAATGCATTTTCACCTCTTCCATAACCATCTTTTCATTTTCTTCTTTGATATTCCCCTGGCTGTCGATTCCGTCCAGAAGATAAGAAGAGCCGAGGTTTGATGTCATAATCAGGATTGTGTTCTTAAAGTCTATTGTTCTTCCCTGAGAATCCGTAATCCGGCCATCATCAAGTACCTGAAGCAGAACATTAAAGACATCCGGATGCGCCTTTTCGACTTCATCAAACAAAACAACCGCATACGGCTTTCTGCGGACTGCCTCTGTCAGTTGTCCGCCCTCGTCATAACCGACATATCCCGGAGGCGCTCCGAGCAGTCTTGATACACTGTGCTTTTCCATATATTCACTCATATCAATTCGAATCATGTTGCTCTCATGGTCAAACAGATTTTCTGCCAGCGCCTTTGCAAGTTCGGTCTTTCCGACACCGGTAGGTCCCAAAAACAGGAACGATCCAATCGGCTTTCCCGGATCTTTCACACCGGCTTTTGAGCGGATAATTGCCTCCGTGATTTTTTCGACCGCCTCGTCCTGCCCAATCACACGCCGATGCAGATGTGTATCGAGATGGAGCGTCTTTTCCCGCTCCGTCTCGGTCAGTTTTGCAACCGGAATTCCTGTCCAACGCGAAATAATTCTGGCAATTTCTTCCTCTGTCACCGCTTCCCGAACCAGACCAAATTCTTTTTCCTTAACTTTGTTTTCTTCCTCTTCCAGCTGTTGCTGCAGTTGCGGAAGACTGCCGTACTGCAGCTGTGCAGCGCGGTTTAAATCATATTCGTTCTGCGCTTTTTCAATTTCCTTTTTTACGGACTCCACCTGTTCGCGGAGTTCCTGTAAATGATTGACGGAATCTTTTTCATTTTCCCACTGCGCCTTTTTGTTATTTAACTGATCCCGCAGTTCTGCCAGTTCTTTTTGCAGTTCTTCCAAACGGTCCCTGCTCAAATTATCAGTTTCTTTCTTTAAGGCAGCTTCTTCAATTTCCAGCTGCATCACCCGGCGTCTCAGTTCGTCCACTTCTGCCGGCATGGAATCCATTTCCGTCTTAATCAGAGCGCACGCCTCGTCCACTAAATCAATCGCTTTATCCGGAAGAAAACGATCGGTAATATACCGGTCTGAAAGGGTCGCGGCACTGACCAGCGCTCCATCCTGTATTTTGACTCCGTGAAAGACCTCATAGCGTTCTTTCAGTCCCCGGAGAATGGAAATCGTGTCTTCTACGGACGGCTCGTTTACCGTAACCGGCTGGAATCTCCGCTCCAACGCCTTATCTTTTTCAATATACTTTCTGTATTCATCCAACGTCGTCGCGCCGATACAGTGAAGTTCTCCTCTGGCAAGCATTGGTTTTAACATATTGCCTGCATCCATCGCTCCGTCTGTTTTCCCCGCGCCGACAATCGTATGCAGTTCGTCAATAAACAGAATAATCTCTCCATTACTGTTTTTCACATCTTCCAAAACCGCTTTCAGACGTTCTTCAAACTCACCGCGATACTTTGCGCCCGCTACCAGAGCGCCCAGATCCAGTGCAATAATCCGTTTGTCTTTCAGCCCTTCCGGAACATCGCCGCGCACGATGCGCTGTGCAAGTCCTTCCACCGCCGCTGTTTTTCCGACACCCGGTTCTCCGATCAATACCGGATTGTTTTTTGTTTTTCTTGACAGAATCCGAATGACATTACGGATTTCTGCATCCCGACCAATGACCGGATCTAATTTTTGATTTCTGGCGCGCTCGACTAAATCCTGTCCATATTTCAACAAGGCGTCATAAGTATCCTCCGGATTGTCTGAAGTCACTTTAATGTTTCCCCGGACAGTCTCCAATGCACCCAGAAACTTTTCACGGGTAATCCCAAGGGAGCGAAACAGCTCCTTTACTTCCTTATTCGGTTTTGCAATCATCATCAGAAAAATATGTTCTACGGAAACGTATTCGTCTCCCATTCTCTTTGCTTCCTCTTCAGCGCTCACAAGCACCTGATTTAAGGACTGACTGATATAGGAATTTCCTCCCTGCACCTTCGGTTTTTTCTGAATCAGCTCTACAATCCTGTTGATAAACAACTCCGGCTGAATTTCCATCTTTTCAACCAGCTTAATGATCAGACTGTCCTCTAATGTTGCAAGACTGTAAAGCAGATGCTCCTGATCAATTTCCTGATTTCCATATTCCATCGCTGTCTTTTCACAATTTTGAATGGCTTCTATGGATTTCTGTGTAAATCTGCTAATATTCATACTAAAACTCCTTTCTACTCAATCTGCATATCAAAGAGTCCACCTTTTTCAAAAATCGAAAACAGTGGTAAATTTATCTATATATGATTATCATAAAAATAAAATATGAGCATTTCCCACATATATTTTTAACAAATTGTAACAAATTTATGAGAAAAAAACTGCACCTTTTCTTGCGAAAAAATGCAGTCATTCCGGTTTATTTTAAAATTTCCCGAAGAGCCTGATAAAGAATTTCCATTTCCTCATCTGTCCCGATTGTAATCCTCAGGTATTGATTTATTCTCGGTTTATCAAAAAACCGGACAAAAATGTGTCTGTCCCTCAGTTGCTCGAAAATATCCTTTGCTTCCATGGTTTTATGTGTGGCAAATAAAAAGTTTGTCTTCGAATCTGTCACAAAAAATCCAAAATCAGAAAGTACTTTTTTTGCGCGCTCTCTTGTGCTGATAATTTTTTCAATCGTCTGATTAAAATATTTCTCATCACGAATCGCTGCGATGCCGGCTGCCATTGCCGCTTGATTCATCGTGTATGAATTATAAGAAAATTTCACTGCTTTCAGGGCAGAAATCAACGTTTCACTGCCGATGGCGTACCCGATGCGCATTCCTGCCATCGCCCTTGATTTTGAAAAGGTACGGACCACCAAGAGATTGTCGTATTTTTCAGTCAGTCTCAGAGCGCTTGTCCCACCAAAATCAATATAGGCTTCATCGACAATCACGACGACATCCTGATTTTTCCTGATAATTTTTTCCACCTGTGATAACGGCATTTCAATGGCGGTCGGCGCATTCGGATTTGGAAAAACAACGCCTCCATTTTCCCTGCAAAATTCTTCCGGCACTATTTCCAACTGCGCATTGAGTGGAATCGTCTCAAATGGAATCTGAAACAGGTTTGCCCACACATCGTAAAACGAATATGTAATATCTGCCATCAGCACCGGTTTTTCTCCATGAAAGAATGTCAGAAACGCCATTCCCAGCACATCATCGGAGCCGACGCCGACAAACACTCTTTCTTCCGGAACTTTTTCATAGTCTGCAATTGCCCGGACCAGTTCAGTCGCATCCGGGTCGGGATACAGGCGGAACCGCTTGTAGTCCAAGTCTTTGATTGCCTGCTCCACCATCGGCGATGGCGGATAAGGGCACTCGTTTGTATTCAGTTTCACCACATAATCCATTTTAGGCTGTTCTCCCGGAATGTAGGGAGTCACTTTCCGGATATTTTTTTCCCATTCTTTCATGACAATCTCCGTTCTGCTCCTTTTGACAACGCTTTTTCACACAGATAAAATGGATATGCATGCATATCCATTATCCTTTTCTATTTTTCTTTTTTTACCCATAATAATTTCGTGAGAATCCATATGAAAACGGCTCCTGCAAAGACACCTGCCGTATCGACGCAGACGTCAAAAAATCCCGGACTTCTGCCGCTGACAAAGCCCTGATGAATTTCATCAGAAGCTGCATAAATCAGGCCGATGGATACTGCAGCTGCAAAAAATAAAATATTCTTTGTTTGAAACTGCGGGAATGTCAAAAGCAGTCCGGAAATCAAAACGCCCAAAATTGCATATTCCCCAAAATGTCCTGTTTTTCTCACAAAAAAACTTGTTTTTTGAAATAACGCTTCCTGTTCCGGCTTACTTAACTGCTCATAATCCTCTGCTATGAAATGCACCACCCGAATCGTGATTCCGTCACTGCAGGACTGCGATTCCTCTCCGGTTTCCGCAGAAAATCCGAAAATAATGCTCATCCACCAGAACAGCCCTGCAAGCAGCAGGATTCTCAAACACCATTTTTTCATCTTTATCCTATACGGCAAATTATTTTTTGTCTTCATATCCTTTATCGCAAATTACTTCAATGACACGATCGACACACTCTTCTGCTTTCTGTTCAGTCTCTGCTTCCACCATGACCCGGATAACCGGTTCTGTTCCACTTTCACGCACCAGAATCCGTCCGTTGCCCTGCAGAGATTCATTGACTTCCTGAATTGCCGTTTTCACGTCCTCATCATTTAAGGCCGCCGGTTTGTCAGTCACTCGTATATTTTTCAATACCTGCGGATAAATGGTTACCGGACTGATCAGTTCTGACATCTTTCTCTTTTCAGACAGCATCACTTCCATCAATTTAATCGAAGTCAGAATTCCGTCCCCGGTTGTAGCATACTTACTGAAAATAATATGTCCTGACTCCTCCCCGCCTAAGCGATGTCCATAGTTTCTCATGCATTCATAAACATTTTTATCTCCAACGTCTGTTTTTTCATATTGGATTCCTACCGCATCAAAAGCTTTATATAAACCAATATTGGACATGATTGTCGTCACAACCGTATTATTTTTTAATTCGCCGTTTTGCTTCATGTAAACGCCGCAGACATAGAGAATTAAATCTCCATTGACAATATGCCCCTGGTCGTCCACGCAGAAACACCGGTCTGCATCGCCGTCATAGGCAAAACCGATATCCAGATGATTCCCAATGACGTATTTCTGTAATTCCTCAATATGCGTAGAACCGCACCCCATGTTGATATTTGTTCCGTTCGGCTCTGCATGGATTACATGCGTCTCGGCTCCCAATGCGTCAAACACACTTTTTGCAATGGCAGACGCACTTCCGTTTGAACAGTCCAATCCTACCCTGACATTTCTGAAAGAATGCTTTGCAAGCGTCATCAGATATCCCATATAACGGTTCCGTCCTGCAAAATAGTCGACTGTTCTGCCAATTTTTTCTCCAACTGCATACGGAATCGTGTCAAAATCAGCGTCAATATATTCTTCTACCCGGTCAATGACTTCCTGCTCCATCTTTTCCCCTTTGCCATTGATGAGTTTAATTCCATTATCATAAAACGGATTGTGACTGGCAGAAATCATAATCCCACAATCAAAGTCCTCGGTACTGACCACATAGGATACGCTCGGCGTCGTCGTGACATGCAAAAGATACACATCCGCTCCGGTGGAGGTCAGCCCCGCCGAAAGTGCGTCTTCAAACATATAACTGCTTCTTCTCGTATCTTTTCCGATTGCCACGGAACATTTGTGATACCGGCCATAATACCAGCCAAGAAAACGTCCGACCTTAAATGCGTGCATTGCAGTCAGATTAACGTTCGCCTCTCCTCGAAATCCATCCGTTCCAAAATATTTTCCCATTTTTTCCTCCATTTTTTGGCTTTTTATTTGCCTCAATCATACTACGAATTGTTTTATAGTGTCAATGTCGGGGCAGGTACCTTCCCTGTATGAAAGACTTTCCTTCTCCCCGGACCGGCGGTGTTTGCAAAATGTTCTTAATACTCCTGTAAAACACTTTCTACCAGCCGTTCTCCCTGATACACAACTTTTAGTGTAAAAAACCGGTCGGATTCCATCATTTCTTTTAGAAAAATCCGGTCTCCTTCCCATATAGGCAGGTCTAATACCTTGTCTTTATCAATCCATTTCAGGGTTCCTTCATTACATTCTGTCAGGGTTCCGGTATATTCGGCTGCGGTAAACAGATACATATATTCACTCGGCCAGCAATCGGAAATAAATGTAACGACTGCGCGCAGTTTGTACTCTTGAAGCGTCAGTCCCGTCTCCTCTTTGACTTCCCGCAGGAGACATTCTTCCGGCGTTTCGTCCGGTTCAAATTTTCCACCGACACCGATCCATTTTCCTTCATTCAGGTCATTTTTCTTTTTTGTGCGGTGCAGCATCAGATATTGATTTTGTTTTTCAATATAGCAGAGCGTCGTATTAATCATTCTTTCACCTTATAAGATATCCGCTTATCTTCAATAATAAATTCCCGGTTACATACTTCCAGCGCCGCTTTTTTATGCGTCACAATAATACAGGTCTTCTGATTTAACTGTTTAATATTAGAAAGGACCCGCTGTTCCGTATCCGCATCCAGCGCTGACGTCGCCTCATCTAACAGCAGGATTGGCGCATTGCTCAACAGCGCCCTTGCAATGGCAAGCCGCTGCGCCTGCCCTTCTGAAATTCCCAATCCCTTTTCTCCAATCACGGTATCGAGTCCCTGCGGAAGTTCCTTTACAAAATCAGCAATATCACTTAACTGTAATGCAGTTTCAATCTCATCCTCCGTCGCTTCCGGATTGACCATCATAACATTTTCCCGGAGGGTTCCGCTAAACAGATAATTTCCCTGCGGCACATAGGAAAATAATCCTCTTGTCTTAGGACCTGCAGGAACTTTTGTGCCGTCCTCATAATAGAGAGAAATTTCTCCTTCCTGAGGCTTAAAGACTCCCAGCAGCATTTTTAACAGCGTGCTTTTTCCAATCCCTGAAATTCCACGGATTGCAACAAAATCTCCCTTGTCTAAAACAGCCGTTCCTTCTTCCAAAACACATTCCCGTCCATAACTGAACCGGATATTTTCAAATCCAATTTTTTTCAGTTTTTGATACTCCTGATCCACATTCATCTTTGTCTCTGCAATATAATCAACGTCCAGCGCTTCAATTTCCATGATACGCTCAGCCGACGCGGTAATGGCATAATACTGCGGCACGATCTTTGTTACATTCACAAAAGGCGTCTGAAGCTGAGAAATCAGCTGAATGACTGCCGTTAAGGTGCCGGGCGTCATTGTTTGAAAGCAAATCTGCAGGGCACACCATACAAGCGCAATCATATATCCGGCATTAAACACAAAAGAAAATCCGGTGTTCGCCAGAATTCCCACACGGCGCCGTTTCATTTTTGCATGATAATTATCCTGCTGCAGGCAGTCTCCTTTATCCCGGAAGCATCGTTCAATCCCAAAGGTTTTTACCACCAGCATACTCTCAATCGCCTCCTGGTAAAAAGAGCGCACTTTCCCGTCTGTTGACTGGACTTCTTTATGCAGATTTTTCAGTTTTGACCGGAAAAACAGCGTTACTGCCGAAATGACCAGTCCAGACGCTAAGAAGATCAGCGTAAACTTCCAGTCAAAAACAATCAGTACAATAAATGCCCCTAAAAACTGGGTAATATAGTAAAGCAAATCCGGAATAATCGTCGTAATGCCATCGGAAATGATTTTAATGTCACTGGTCAGCCGATTCATCAGTTCTCCACTGTGAAATTGATTCACGGACTCAAATTTTTTCATCAAAATCTGATAAAAAAGTTTGGAGCGCATACTCATTTCCAGTCCCGCCTGTACGCGGATTGCAAGACTCTGATTATATACCCGGAGCGCAAGCCTTCCTATGATAATCACAAAAATTAATATGCCGAAGAAAATAATTCTGTGAATCTCCTGTGTCCGAATCACATCTGTCCGCGCTTCGGCAGCGTTTTGCGCAGCATCAATAATCTGCTTGCTGATTACTGCAAGGGTAGTGGTCACCAGTGCAAGCAGCATATTAAATATGCTGATGAAAAAAATCTTTCCTTTATAGCCTTTGCTGTTTTTTAGTATCCAGTGAAATCCTGCGGATTCTTTCATGGAATTTTTCATGTTACTTTCCCAAAATCTTTCGTTTTATTTTACTTCCAAGTCTTCTACATCGATAATATTGTTTTCTGCACTCTGCTGTTCCAATCCAAACTCTGCAGTACAATTGATATCGCCAGTCTGTGCAGGAATAATGCTTTCCTTTTCGTGTAAATTCACAGACGACCCCGAGAATCTGTTCCTGCGTAATCCCGTACTCCTGATGAAGCTGGTGGTCTCCGCGCATGGTATAACAGTCCCCGGAAACTTCTATGATCCGATGTAAAATATAAGTTCCGTCTTCTCTCCGATAGAGTGGTAAATCATACCGCCTCAACGGAAATTCCGGCTTTTCCAGCGTCACGGTGTCAGAGCCATCCCGAAGCATTGGCAGCATGCTTGTCCCGGTAGGCGTGAAAACCGCTTTCCCGCCGTTTTCTAACATTTCCAAAATCAACGGGACCATGTCATTCATGGAAACTACTCTATTCAAACAAATCCTCTCCTTTAACTTTTTCAATAAAAAGAGCGACATCTTTTTCCGCCAGTTGTCTTGAAATTTCATATTCTGCAGCCAGAGCGTCCACCAGTTCTTCTCTTTCAATCCCCTGCTGCAGTTTTTGAAACAGAAATGCACCGGTTTCATTTAGACTGATCATTCCATTAAAATCAATCGTAGCCTGTCCAACCGGAACAACTACATAGCTTCCCACAACATTTCTCAATATATATCCTTCTTTGATTTTCACTATACTCTCCTAATCTTTTCATATGCCATCGTTACTGCTTCATCGCTGATATCGCATCCCATTTGATAAACCGGCGTTTCAGCTAAGATTTTTCCCATGGATTCCAAGACAAAATCCATATTTTCTTCCCGGTTGTGTTTCCGGGTCGTTTGTCCAAAAAACTTTGGAATTGCCTTTTGTATTTCCAGTTTTTCAATCCAATTTTGTTTCGCGCGCTCTAAGAACACGATTGCTCCCAGTTTTACTTTTGTATTGACATTGGTATTTGTTTTACCGCTCCACGGGGTGCCGTACACATACCATGTCTGATCTGTTTTCCGCAGCGTCGGTTTGTCGTCGTTAATAATGAACGCATTCTCTCCAAAATGCTTTAGCCACAATGATGTATGGGTTGATTTTCCGGTACCGCTGTCGGCAGAAAATAAATACGCATACCCATCCACCACCACTGCAGAGGAATGGAGCATACAGCCCTGATGATGCAGCAGATAACGATGAAACGCCTCTCCGGTGTAAACATATTCTACCGAATCGATTGTGACAGGAAATGCGCTCTCGCGCACCCGCTCTTCGTAGAACTCATTGTCCAGTTTAATTTGAATGTCTGCCTCTTCTTCACTCCAATCTGATTTCGCAAGATATGGCAGAGCCTGTCTTCTTGTCTTTTCATGATACGTCGTCATCACAACCCGAAGGTCTGCAATTTCATAACGGTCTTTTATGGTATTCATTTACATCTCCTGTTCTATGAACATCAAAATACAGACAGACCGATTATTCGCTGACCTGTGCCAGTTTTGCCGCCTGGTCTGCCGCAATACAATTGTCAATGATTTCTGCAATGTCGCCGTTCATCACCTGTTCCAGCCGATGCGTCGTAAACTTAATTCTGTGGTCAGTCACTCGTCCCTGTGGGAAATTATAAGTACGAATCTTCTCCGAACGGTCCCCCGTGCCAATCTGGCTCCTCCTTTTTGCAGACTCTTCATCCTGTTTCTTCTGCTGCTCTAATTCATAGAGTCTCGCACGCAGCACCTTCAATGCTTTATCTTTATTTTTAAGCTGTGATTTCTCGTCCTGACAGGAAATGACTATGCCTGTCGGAATATGCGTTAAACGAACTGCGGAGTCCGTCGTATTGACGCACTGTCCTCCATTTCCGGACGCCCGGAATACATCGAATTTACAGTCATTCATATCGATTTCCACATCCACTTCCTCGGCTTCCGGCATAACCGCTACTGTCGCCGTCGATGTGTGAATTCTTCCTCCGGATTCCGTCACCGGCACTCTCTGCACCCGGTGCACGCCGCTCTCATACTTTAACTTAGAGTATGCGCCCTGGCCATTGACCATAAACACGACTTCCTTAAATCCGCCGAGTCCATTTTCATTGATATCTGCCAGTTCTGTTTTCCAGCGCATCGTCTCCGCATACATGCAATACATCCGGTAAAGTTCTGCAGCAAACAATGCCGCCTCGTCTCCGCCGGCTCCGGCACGGATTTCCACAATCACGTTTTTATCATCATTTTCATCTTTCGGCAGAAGCAGAATCTTCAACTGTTCCTCTAATTGTGCAATCTGCTCCTTTGCCTCATTCATTTCTTCCTTGGCAAGTTCGCGCATCTCTTCATCCGATTCTTCATCTAAAATCATCCGGCTGTCCTCAATCGTCTGATTTGCAGCTTTATACGCACTATACGCTTCCACAATCGGTTCAAGATCACTCTGTTCCTTCATCAATTTTCTATAATTTGCCTGATCATTTACAATATTTGGATCGTTGAGCTGCTGCAGGATTTCCTCATACCGCTCTAAAATACCTTCTAACTTATCAAACATTTCTTTACTTCCTTTCCAGTTTTGCATATATCACTCTGTCATTCCCGGCTAAATCTTTTTGGACAGTCACATTGGAAAATCCGTTTTGTATGAAAATACTTTGTACATCCTCTCCCTGTTCGCATCCGATTTCAAAAAAAAGCATTCCTTCCGGTTTTAAAAATTCTCGTGCATTTCCCACAATCATCCGGTAAAATTTCAATCCGTCGGCATCGCCATCCAGTGCGATGACCGGCTCATGATTTTTCACTTCCGGCATCAGTTTTGGAATCTCATCCGTTCGAATATACGGCGGATTGGAGACAATGACATCAAACTTTCCTGAAATCTGTTCAAACAAATCAGACCGGATAAAAGTTACCGCAGCTTTATTTTTTTGATTATTTCTGACTGCAGTCTCCAATGCTTTTTCGGAGATATCACACGCCGTGACCTTCGCCGATCCACACATTTTGTCAATCGAAACGGCAATGCATCCGGAACCGGTGCATAAATCAAGCACCTTTTTCTCTCCCGGGATTTTATCTATATATGTCAAAACCGCTTCCACTAAAACTTCCGTATCCTGCCGGGGAATCAGTACATCTGTGTTGACCTCAAACTCCAGCCCCATAAATTCCTGCGTTCCCGTAAGATACTGCAGCGGAATATGATGGCACCGGGATTGAATGGCATCCATGTAGTCGCGCTTTAATTTGACATCCACGGTCAATCCCTGATTGAGCAAAAGCTGTTTTCTCGTAACGCCCAGAAAATATTCCGCCAGGAGCAGACTGTCTGTTTTCCAGTCATCAATATTGCAGTGTTTTAGCGCCTGTTCTCCCTCTACTATGATATCTTTGACTAAAACTTCCAATTATATCCTGAACCTTCGCCTTCTTTGTACTGACTCTTTGCTCTGGAGAGCACTCTTGCCTCGCGCTCCCGTTTTTGCTTTTCCTCTTCGAGTTCTATCCCATTTTGATGCAGATAGTCTTTCCAGTCAAAAACTGCCTCGACAGCTGCAATCGCCACTTCAATCATTTCATCTTCCGGTTCTTTTGTCGTAATCTTCTGCATCCACAGACCCGGTTTGCTTAACGCATTCACCACCCGGTTTTCACTTCTGCCGGCCAGACGGATAAACTCATATGAAATCCCTGCAATGACCGGAATGAGCAAAATCCGAATCAAATATCTAAGCCAGATTACTTTCGTGCGGATCAGCAGAAAAATGACGATACTGATAACTAACACAATCAACAGAAAACTGGTACCGCATCGTTTATGAAATCTGGAACTGCGCCGCACATTTTCAACTGTCAGCGCATTTCCGTGCTCGATACAGTTAATGCATTTATGTTCTGCTCCGTGATACATAAAAGTTCTGCGAATATCCTTCATCAGGGAAATCAATAACAGATATCCAATAAAAATCAAAATTTTTACAATCCCCTCAATCACAGGAACCTGCGCCTCCCCGATAAACGGAAAGACTCTTTCGGCAATGTCTGCAACCAATAACGGCAGCAGCATAAACAGTCCCACTGCCAGCACAACAGAAAGAAAGATGGTAAAAGCTATAATCACCTTTTCTGTTTTTTCTCCAAACTTATTCATCAGCCATGTCTCAAACCGTCCCGGCTCTTCTTCCTCTTCCTCGTCAAAAAAACTGGCAGAGAGGGTCAGTGTTTTAATGCCTAAAACCATTGAATCAATAAAATTAAAAATCCCCCGGATAAACGGCAGGGAAAGAATTTTTCTGCCTTCAATAAAGCTTTTATGCTCTTTCTTTACTACCTCAATGGTCTGATCCGGCTTTCGCACGGCCACAGCATATTGATTTTGATTTCTCATCATAATGCCCTCCAGTACGGCTTGTCCGCCAATCCCGGAAGGATAAAGCTGGTTCATCACATTTTTCTTCATATCAGCACCTCAATCCATATAAGAAAATAGGTTGAGAATCGCTCCTCAACCTGTTATCCTTGAAACTTATTTCATACCATATTTTCTGTTGAACTTTTCAATTCTACCACGAGCGGAAGCTGCTTTCTGCTGTCCTGTGTAGAAAGGATGACATGCTGAACAAATTTCAACATGAATTTCTTTTTTTGTTGAACCTGTTACAAAAGTGTTTCCACAGTTACATGTAACGGTTGCTTCATGGTAATCTGGATGGATTCCTTTTCTCATTACATTCACCTCGTCGATACATATTTTATTCTCATTGGCGCCGCCAATTCTTCTCGCTCATGAATACTGTCGAATATCCCGAACATTGTTCGACAACTCAATAGCCTTGATATTATAGCATAGGTAGACTTCCAGTGCAAGTAATTTCTTAAAAAGTCCCTCTTCCTGCGCCTGAATCCGCTTCTATTTTGCTTTTTGTCTTTTTAATTCGAGTAATTGCTGCGAATCCGGTTTACCTTTGCAATAAATTCTTTATTATCTTTTGTGCGGGCAAATAAGTTGATAATCTGCTCGACTGCGTCTTCTTTTCTCATGCCATTCATTTCTTTTCGCATAATGTAGGATGCGCCGAGTTCCTCGGAATTTAACAGAAGGTCTTCCCTTCTGGTGCCGGATTTTGCGATATCCACTGCAGGGAAAATCCGCCGTTCTGAAAGTTTCCGGTCCAGAACAAGTTCCATATTGCCGGTTCCCTTAAATTCTTCATATACGACATCATCCATTTTACTGCCGGTTTCTACCAGCGCCGTCGCAAGAATGGTCAGGCTCCCGCCTTCGCGCATATTTCTGGCAGCGCCGAAAAACCGTTTTGGCATATGGAGCGCCGCCGGGTCGAGTCCACCGGACAGGGTTCTTCCGCTTGGCGGTACGGTCATGTTATAAGCGCGTGCCAAACGGGTAATACTGTCAAGCAGGATAATTACGTCTTTACCGTGCTCTACCAGCCGCTTTGCACGTTCGATCACCATTTCGGAAACTCTTTTATGATGTTCCGGAAGTTCATCGAATGTCGAATAAATAACTTCGACGTTTTCTCCCTGAATCGCCTCTTTGATATCCGTTACTTCCTCCGGTCTCTCATCAATCAGTAAGATAATAATTTCCATTTCCGGGTTATTCCGTAAAACCGCCTTGGCAGTTTCTTTGAGAAGCGTCGTTTTTCCTGCCTTCGGCGGAGAAACGATCATTCCTCTCTGCCCCTTTCCAATCGGGCTGACCAAGTCTACAATCCGCATTGCTTTGCTGTGTCCGTCCGTCTCCAAATGCAGCCGCTCCTGTGGAAAAACAGGCGTTAAATCCTCAAAATTTGGTCTGCCCAGCACCTTGTCCAGACTTTCTCCATTTACAAGATCTACATAATACAGGGCGCCAAATTTTTCATTTTCTCTTTTTTCCCGAACCCGGCCGGTAACAAAATCTCCGGTCTTTAACCGAAAGCGTTTAATCTGGGACGGCGCCACATAGACATCATCCTCTCCCGGCAGATAGTTGTCACACCGGATAAATCCAAAACCATCCGGCATCACCTCTAAAATTCCGGTTCTGGTAATACCCGTTTCGTTTGGCACCTCATCCCTGTGCTCATTTTCCCGATGCATCCCACGTTTTTTTGTTCCCCTGTCAGTCTTTTCAGTCTTGCCGCTCTCGTGTCTGTCCTCCTGTGAAGAATCCACCGACTGCTGTTTTTCGAGCTGCTCCAAGATCATATCGATCAACTGCTGTTTTCTCAGGCTGCTAACCGATTTAATGCCGTTTGTCTTTGCGATTTCTCTGAGTTCTGCCACAGGCAGGGAATTTAATTTTTCTCTCATAAAATACCTCTCTTATCCTATATCGAATTATTTATTGTTTCGTAAATCGTGTTTGCGTGGAATTCCCGGGAGATTTTCCCAAAAAGATTTGTTTTTTGAATAATACTGCCATTATCATAACATATTTTTTTTAAAAATCAACTCCATAAGAAACGGCAAATCCATAAATAGTTCTTTTTCATTGTTTCAAAATGTGTTATTCTAATAAATGTGTGTTTTCAAACATTTGCCGCACCACAAATCCAAATGATATGGAGGTATCTTATGACAACGAATGAAAAAGCTTTAAAATTACATGAGACGCTCAATGGGAAACTAAGTACTGAGGCAAAATGCCCTGTCAAAAGCCGGGAGGATTTATCTCTGGCCTATACGCCCGGCGTTGCAGAACCCTGCAGAAAAATCGCAGAAAATCCCAATGACGTTTATAAATATACTTGGAAATCTAACACGGTCGCTGTCGTTTCCGACGGAAGCGCCGTTTTGGGACTTGGCAATATCGGTCCGAAAGCCGCCATGCCTG
Source organism: uncultured Lachnospiraceae bacterium (assembly GCA_947624875.1). Classification (GTDB taxonomy): domain Bacteria; phylum Bacillota; class Clostridia; order Lachnospirales; family Lachnospiraceae; genus Eubacterium_G. The sequence continues at coordinate 18,447 of CANQMA010000003.1, read as the reverse complement.
TCATGGAGGGTAAGGCAGTTTTATTTAAGGAATTTGGCAATGTGAATGCGGTTCCAATCTGCCTTGACACACAGGATCCGGATGAAATTGTCGAAACCGTTGTCCGTATTGCTCCGGGCTTCGGCGGAATCAATTTAGAGGATATTTCCGCACCGAGATGTTTTGAGATTGAAAATAAATTAAAACAACGGCTTGACATTCCGGTATTTCATGACGACCAGCACGGTACGGCAATTGTGGTTCTTGCAGGAATCATCAATGCCCTCAAGGTGGTTGGAAAGAAAAAAGAAGATTGTAAGGTGGTCGTCAACGGGGATGGTTCCGCGGGCATTGCCATCTCAAAATTGCTTTTAAGATACGGCTTTCGGGATTTGACCATCTGCGGTCTTTACGGCATCTTAAACCGAAACATTGAAAATCTAAACTGGGCACAAAAAGAAATGGCTGAGGTGACGAATCTTTCCGGACAGTCCGGCGTTCTTGCCGACGCCATGAAGGGAGCCGATATTTTTGTTGGCGTATCTGCGCCGGGCATTGTAACTGAGGAAATGGTTTCTTCGATGAACCCGGATGCTATTTTGTTTGCCATGGCCAATCCGACACCGGAAATCATGCCGGATCTTGCAAAAAAAGCCGGGGCACGCGTTGTGGGAACCGGACGTTCCGACTTCCCAAACCAGGTCAACAATGTTGTCGCTTTCCCGGGAATCTTTAAAGGCGCCCTTGAAGGACGCGCAAAGCAGATTACCGAGGAAATGAAACTTGCCGCCGCTCTCGCCATTGCGGGGCTGGTTCCGGAAGACCAATTAAACGAAGAAAATATTATGCCGGAGGCTTTCGACCCACAGGTAGCAAAAGTCGTCAGCCGTGCGGTCAGAGAAAATATATAGATAAAAAAATGCATTTCAGATAATCATCCAAAAAGAATGACAATCGGAAATGCATTTTTTATTTTGTTAACTTTCCAATAATATACTGATAAATTTCCTGCGACCGGTCCTTATCTTCCCATGCGGCGCACATTTTTGAGGCAATATTCCGGTCCGGAGTGGCAACATTGACCTCAATCAGTGTCGAGTCGCCTTCCTTGACCTGACAGTGAACCACATAATCTCCATTGGATACTCTGTAATAATCCGCCACGATGCCGACTTCATTTCTCAACTCATATTTATTGTTGATCAAAAACATATCCACATCATCAATCATCGAACCCGGAATTCTGTTCTCAAAGAATTTCAGGCTTTCCCGTCCCTCAGAAGTCAGATGATAATAAGACGTGTTCCGGTTGACATTTAAAAACACAAAATCATCTTCAATCAATTCCGTCAGCGCTTTCTGCACATTAAAATAATTCGTATACTCCTCTTCTAAAAAAAATTGCGCAATCTGGGTGTTTGTCAACGGAAATTCCACTTTATTAAGCATATGCATAATAACCAGTTTATACAAGGTATCTGCTGATAACGCCATAGTTTCTCCTATCGAATCAATATCCAAATTACCCCACAGTTATTGATTCACGATTTGTTCAATGAAATCAAGAATTTCATCTCTCCCCTGCTTTGTTTGCGCGGAAAACGGAATAATCGTCGTTTTCGGAACGACCCGCAGCGTTTCTTTGATTACTTTGATGTTTTTTTGCACCTGGCTGCGTTTAATTTTATCAAGCTTTGTGGCGATCAGAACCGGCTCAAAGCCATTGGCTAAAATCCACTGATACATCTCCACATCATTTTTCGATGGTTCGTGCCGGATATCAATCAAAAGGAATACCGCCCGAAGCATTCGGGAGCGGTTTAAATACCGCTCAATCATGACGCCCCAGTTTTTCTTTTCCTGCAAAGAAACCTTCGCATATCCATATCCCGGCAAATCCACAAAATAACATTGGTCATTGACATTATAGAAATTAATCGTCTGCGTTTTTCCGGGCTGGGAAGAGATCCTTGCAAGCGCCTTTCGGTTTAATAGTCCGTTAATCAGCGAAGATTTCCCTACATTAGACTTTCCGGCAAAAGCGACCTCAACCAGCTGATTGTCCGGGATTTTGCTTGTCACACCACAGACCGTTTCCAACTGTGCACTTTTTATTTTCATCATTGATCCTATTTCCTATATTTCTTATGCGCCATGCTTCTCCTGGTGCTGCTCTTTCTGTCTTTGTGGGCAAAGCCCTATTGGACTAAGGCATGCTTTAACACCTGACGCATCTGTTCGACAAATACAATCTCCATGCCTTCTGTGATTTCTTCAGAAATTTCTGCAAGGTCCGGCTCATTTTTAAGCGGCACCAAAACCTTTTTAATTCCGGCATTTTTGGCAGCCAACAGTTTTTCCTTCAATCCACCGATTGGCAGAACATTTCCACGCAGATTAATCTCGCCTGTCATTGCCACCTTACAGTTTACCGGAATATTTGTCACGGCAGAGAGTATGGCTGTCGCCATAGTGATTCCGGCAGACGGCCCGTCTTTTGGCACTGCGCCTTCCGGCACGTGAATGTGCATGTCGTGTCCGGCAAAAAACTCTTTGTCCACCCCGTAATCTGCAGCGATACTTCTGACATAACTCAGCGCAATCTGTGCAGATTCTTTCATGACATCTCCCAACTGTCCGGTAAATTTCTGTTCTCCTTTTCCCGGGAGCATATTCACCTCAATCTGCAGCGTGGTGCCGCCTACGGCTGTCCACGCAAGCCCGCGCACAATGCCAATATCGTCTTTTTTGTTGGCAGGGTCTATATCAAACTTCTTCTTTCCCAAATATTTTTCAATATTCTTTGAAGTCACTTTGAGATGTTTCTTTCCATCCTGCACCAAAAATCTTGCGGCTTTTCTGCAGATTTCCGCAATCTCACGATCTAATTGTCTGACTCCCGCCTCGCGTGTATAATACCGGATTATGGAATAAATTGCTTCATCTGTAATGTTCAACCGACTCTTTGTAATTCCATTTTTTTCATACTCTTTTGCAATCAGATGTTCCTTTGCAATATGGAATTTCTCATTGTCTGTATATCCTTCCACCTCAATAATTTCCATACGGTCAATTAATGGCGTTGGAATGGTGTTCATATCATTTGCAGTCGCGATAAACAACACCTTAGACAAGTCGATTGGTACCTCGAGATAATTATCGCGGAACGAAAAATTCTGTTCCGAATCCATCACTTCCAGCAGTGCAGACGCCGGATCTCCATGAATACTTCGTCCGAGTTTATCAATTTCGTCAAATAAAATCAGTGGGTTGGAACTCTTTGCCTGTTTCAGACTATTTGCAATCCGTCCCGGCATTGCGCCCACATACGTTTTTCGATGTCCGCGGATTTCAGACTCGTCATCCACACCGCCCAGACTGATCCGGACATATTTTTTATTGAGCGCTTCGGCAACCGACTTTGCAATCGAAGTTTTTCCGGTACCCGGAGGGCCTACCAGACAAATAATCGGGCTGTTTCCTTTCGCCTGCGTCAGCACTCTGACCGCCAGAAACTCAAGCACCCGTTGTTTTACTTTTTTCAAGCCGTAATGGTCGCGGTCTAAGATTTGCTGCGCATTCTGTAAATCCGGATTTTCCTCTGTTACTTCATTCCATGGCATTTCCAGCATCGTTTCCAGATAAGTACGGATTACATTGGTTTCAACCGAATTTCCGCCAAAAAACCGATAACGGTTCAATTCCTTTTGCAGTTTTTCCTTGACTTCATCATCTGCGTTCAGCGCATTGATTTTTTCTTCCAATTCTTTTGCATCAGACAGATAATCCTCACCAAGTTCTTCCCGGATGACCTGCATCTGCTCCCGGAGCAGATGTTCGCGCTGATTTTTATCGACACGCTCTTTTACTTTTTCAATAATCTCACTTCGAATTCTGCTGATTTCGTTTTCCTGATTCATAAATCGGGCAACTACTTCAAAGCGTTCCATCAGCGAATCTGCTTGTAAATACTGCTGTTTTGTGCGGAATCCCACTTTGATCCGCATCATAATCTGCAGCATCAGCGCATCCAGTTTTGAAATATTGAGCAGACTTTGAAGCGCTGTCGGCGGCAGTTCATGGGTAGATTTATCAAAAACCTGAAGCATATCTTTTAATTCACGGACAAAGGCTTCCTCCTCGATTTCACTGAAATCATTTGGCGGGACTTCCCGCTCCATAACCCTTGCCTCAAGGAAATCCCCTTCCTCCAAAAATTCAAGCACATCTGCTTTGGCACGTGCTTCCACCATGACCCGCACAATATTCTCCGGCAGTTTATTTAATTGTTTAATGGAAACCATTGTTCCAACATTGTATATGCTGCCAGAACCCGGCGTTTCTTCTACAGGGTTCTTTTGTGCTACAACAAATAAATACTTCCCCTCAATCATCGCCGTCTGTGCGGCTTTAATTGATGATTTTCTGCTAATATCAAAATGTACTGTGGTCCCCGGCAATACGGTCAATCCTCGAAGTGGTATCATCGGGAGCCTGTATATTTTATCTGACATGTGTACTCCTCTTACGCCGTTTTATTCTTTTTCCCCGTTTTCTTTGATATCATAGATTTATATTTTAATTCAGGAGCTGCCAGTCCATTAATCACATCCGCATTAATGATACACCCTGTAATACTTTCATCCGATGGCGTCTCATACATGGTATCCATCACTGCGCCTTCCACGATAGAACGGAGTCCTCTTGCACCGGTTTTTCTCTCTACGGCTTTTTTAGCAATCGCCTCCACAGCGTCCTCTGTAAATTCCAGATCAATTCCATCCAATTCAAACAATTTCTTATATTGTTTTGTCAATGCATTTTTCGGTTCCGTCAAAATTCTCATGAGCGCATTTTCATCCAAATAGTCCAAGGAAACAGTAATTGGAACACGCCCGATAAATTCAGGAATCAGACCGAATTTCGTCAAATCCTGCGGCATCACCTGCTTGAACAATTCATCCGCAGCGGCATCCGTCTTTTCCTTGATTTCAGAATTAAATCCAATCGAGCTCTTGTCCAGACGCCTTTCAATAATCTTTTCCAGACCGTCAAATGCGCCGCCACAGATAAATAAAATATTGGTCGTGTTGATTGGAATCAGTTCCTGATGCGGATGCTTTCTGCCACCCTGCGGCGGAACAGCGGCTTCCGTTCCCTCCAAAATCTTTAAGAGCGCCTGCTGCACGCCTTCTCCCGAAACATCTCTGGTAATCGAAACATTTTCTGATTTTTTTGTAATCTTATCAATTTCATCAATATAAATAATTCCATGTTCCGCGCGTTCAATATCGTAATCTGCCGCCTGCATCAGTTTTAACAGGATATTTTCCACATCCTCGCCGACATATCCCGCCTCTGTCAATGTCGTGGCATCTGCAATCGCAAACGGAACATTTAATATTTTTGCCAGCGTCTGCGCCAGATAAGTCTTTCCGGAACCGGTAGGTCCCAGCAGAAGAATATTTGATTTCTGCAGTTCCACATCCAGATCCTGTCCAGCCAGAATTTTTTTATAATGGTTGTAAACTGCAACAGATAAAACTTTTTTTGCCTCATCCTGTCCAATCACATACTGGTCTAAAAACTCTCTGATTTCCTTTGGTTTTAATAAATTGATTTCTTCCGGTTCCTGACGTTGTTTTTCATATAGGTCTTCTTCTATGATACTGGCGCATAGTTCAACGCACTCGTCACAGATAAAGGCACCTTCCGGTCCGTAAATCAATTTTTTTACCTGATTTTCAGCTTTCCCGCAAAAAGAGCAGGTGCATCTTTCCATCATTTTATTAGCCATAAAAACTCCTCTAAATTTGCAACACAAGGCACCACGAAACGCGGTGCCTTTTTTCATTGATTATCTATCCTTAATTACCTGGTCAACCAGTCCGTATGCTTTTGCTTCGTCAGCAGACATCCAGTTATCTCTGTCTGTATCTTTTTCAATGACCTCAATATCCTGACCGGTATTTGCAGCCAAAATCTCATTTAATTTCTTTTTTGTTTTCAAAATATGTTCTGCTGCAATCTGAATTTCTGTCGCCTGACCCTGGGCGCCGCCCAAAGGCTGGTGAATCATGATTTCTGCATTTGGAAGCGCATACCGTTTTCCTTTTGCACCACTGGATAAAAGAAAAGCTCCCATACTTGCCGCCATTCCGATACAGGTCGTGGAGACATCGCATTTCACATAATTCATGGTATCATAGATTGCCATTCCCGCAGTCACAGAGCCTCCCGGACTGTTAATGTACATATGAATATCTTTGCCCGGATCTTCTGACTCCAAAAACAACAACTGCGCCACAACTGTGCTTGCCACAGCGTCGTTGATTTCCTCTCCCAGAAAAATAATCCGGTCTTTTAATAATCTGGAATAAATGTCGTATGAGCGCTCCCCTCTGGAGTTCTGCTCAATGACGTAAGGTATAAGTGCCATATCAATACCTCCTTTTCTATATCTCATTTATTTTGCCTGTTCTGTAACAAACTTCGCAGCCTTTCCGGCACAGATTCCTTTTTTGATATTTTTGATATCATCTTCTGACAGGTATTCTTCAACCTTGTCTGCCTCCATCTGATACTGCTTTGCCATCTTTTCAATTTCTTCTTTATATTCTTCGTCCGTAGCTTCAATGCCTTCTTCTTTTACAACGGCATCCAACACGAGACTTCTTTCAATTCTGCTCTTTGCCTGTGGTTTTACCTGCTCTGTCAACTGTTCCACTGTGCCGCCTGTAAACTGAAGATACTGGTCGAAAGACATTCCCTGCATTGCTATATTCTGGGCAAATTCCTCAACCATCTGCTGTGCCTGCGCTTCAATCATTTTTTCCGGAATATCCATCTCCGCTTTCTCTATAATTGCCTCAATCACTGCATCTTCTTTTTGTATCTCGGCATCTTTGGCTTTCTTTTCCTCCAGATTTTTTCTGATATCAGCCTTATATTCCTCTAATGTATCAAACTCTGATACGTCCTGCGCAAAATCATCATCAATTTCCGGATATTCTTTCATTTTGACTTCTTTAATCTGAACCTTAAACAACGCCGGCTTTCCTGCCAGTTCCTTTGCATGATACTGCTCCGGAAATGTTACATGAACTTCAACGTCATCACCCGGCTTTTTGCCTACAAGCTGGTCTTCAAAGGTATCAATGAAAGAATGGGAGCCGATAGTCAGTGGGTAATCTTCAGCCTTTCCGCCTTCAAATGGAACGCCGTCCACAGAACCTTCATAATCAATCACAGCCTGATCTCCGTTTTCAATCGCTCTGTCCTCCACAGCAACAAGTCTGCTGTTCTGTTCTTTGACTTTATCGATTTCTGCATTGATATCATCGTCGGTAACCGTCGCATCTATCGGGTCTACCTTAACACCCTTATATTTGCCCAGTTTAATTTCCGGCTTTGTTGTGACCTCAGCCTCAAAAATAAACGGTTTTCCTTTTTCTATCTGGACTACCGTGATTTCCGGGCGCGCCACAATTTCCAATTCTGATTCTGCAGCAGCGTCAGCATAGGCTCCGGGAATCAGTGCATTTGCAGCATCCTCATAAAAAACTGCTGCACCATACATCTTTTCCACCATAGCGTATGGAACTTTTCCTTTTCGAAAGCCCGGAATGTTAAATTGTTTTTTATTTTTCTGGTAAGCTGCCTGTATCGCTTTGTCAAATTCCTCTGCCGCTACTTCAATGGTCAGCTTTGCAGTATTATTTTCTAACTTTTCTACCTGTAAACTCATTTTAATCTTCCTCCTTAAATATCGAAACGGGCGTTTCCCATTTTTCTCAAAATGGGTTTTCTGCCGGCTTTGCCGAAGCCCACTTTGCCTCAAATACGGGACAAGAGATAAGGCGTCCTCCCGGCTTTGCTGGATTCCTCCTTACCTCAAATACGCAGTTTTTTATTATAGCATAAACATTCGTTATTGTCACTATTTTATTTTTCTGCTACACCTTGTCTGCCCGGTCATTCTTACCTTGAATACTGTATTGCATCTGCGACCGCGTCGGAAGTCTCTTGGTCCACCAGAATTCGAATTAGTTCAAGCCCCATCTCCAGAGCGACACCCAAACCTTTCCCTGTTACAAAATTGCCATCGGTCACGACGCTTCCTCCATATGCTTTACAGTCCATCTGGGATTCCATGGTCGGATAGCTGGTTGCATTTTTGTCATTGAGTAACCCCAGACCGCTAAATACCGTTGGCGCTGCACAAATTGCTGCGAGAAGTTTTCCTTGTTCGTTATATTCCAATATCCGGTCTGTCAGTTTTTTACAAGCGGCCAGATTTGTTGTCCCCGGAAGTCCACCCGGAAGAAAAATACAATCGCCTGCCTCAAAATCAATCTCGTCAATTGTTTTATCTGCATAGACCTTAATCTGATGAGAACTCTCCACTAACAGTTCATCCTTGATGGAAACAGTGACTACGTTTAACTTATGTGTTCTCCTCAATAAATCAATCACCATCAATGCTTCCACTTCTTCCAAACCATCCGCTAAAAAAGCATATACTGTTTTCATGTACATCCTCCTTTTTACACACTTTTCATCATAAAATTCTATCTTGTTTTATGTGTCATTTCATATCAAATTCCACTTTAAAAGGATTGACAGAAACTGTCAACCCTTTCTCATAAAATTTCATCTATCCGGAAATTTTGAGGTTTATTCTCAGAAATCCCACTACTTGTCCTGCTCTATCTTTTTCAATTTACAAAACTTTATCAAACAATTATAATGTATGTTTATAAAGGAGACGGATTAATGTTTGTACTTTTCTTCATATTGATGTTTGCTCTGTTACTGGTTTTACTATTTTATTTTGTAACGAGAGTGAAAAAATTTTATGTAATTCAAAAATTGAGCGGAGGCAGAAAGTGGCTTGAATTGCTTTTATCTACCGTGCCGCTTTTAATTATTATTCCTTGCGGATTTTTTGCTTTTATGAATACGCTGATTGTCGTGATTCATCTTCTGGCTTTTTGCCTGATTTTCGACATTCTTGGATTTCTCGTGAAAAAATTTCTTCATAAGCAGTCAAAATATTACTGGCAGGGAATTTCAGCTCTCGTAGTTTCCATCGTTTATCTTGGCTTTGGCTTTTACAGCGCCCACCACGTTTGGGAGACAACTTATCAGATTCAAACAACCAAAGACCTCGGCATGGATTCTTTGCGGATTGTTCAAATCTCCGATTCCCATATTGGTACAACATTTGACGGTGACGGTTTTGCCAGACACATGGAAACAATTCAGAAAACAAATCCGGATATTCTAGTCATTACGGGAGATTATGTGGACGACGATACCACAAAAGAAGAGATGAAAAAGAGCTGCGCCGCTTTAGGCAAGCTCCGCACCAGATATGGAATTTATTTTGTTTATGGGAATCACGATAAAGGGTATTTTAAATACAGAGATTTTTCCGAAACAGAACTTGTCAGCGAATTGGAGAGAAATCATGTCATAATCTTGGAAGATGAGGCAGTCTTAGTCGATAACAAATTTTATGTAATTGGGCGCCAGGACCGCAGTGTCCCTGACCGTCTTGCACTCGATGAAATTGTAAATCAATTAGATTCATCCAAATATATGATTGTTTTAGACCATCAGCCAAATGATTATACTGCAGAATCCAAAACAGAGGCAGATTTGGTTCTGTCCGGACACACTCATGGCGGTCAACTGATTCCAATCGGACCAATCAGCCTTATCACTCACACCAACGACCAGGTTCATGGATTGAAAACAGAAAACAATACGTCTTTTATTGTCAACTCCGGGATTTCCGACTGGGCGATTGACTTTAAAACCGGTTGTTTCTCTGAATATGGAGTGATTGATGTGGTATCAATGGCTTCGTAAAAAAAATATTTTGGGGAAAACTTTATTCTATATATGGTTTTCCCCAAAATATTATGCCACATGAAGTCCAAACATACATATGTGTAAGATGAATCACTGTATGCAGCGTTACAATTGATGTGCCGGTGAAATCTTACAGGTAATACTCCAGCAGTTCCTTTTTTGTTTTGATTCCATATTGCTGTGGGATTCCAGTATTCTTCAAATCCTCACCTGCAAGTTTTCCGTCAACATACCAGTCATATCCCATATAGTCTGCATACCAGCTTAAAACCTGATCCATCACAGGTGCTTTTGTGCCAAACAAATCACAATAAGAGCGCATCACTAATAATCCCCATGGAAAATCCTCTGTAAACATTCTTGAATCTGTATCTGCCACAAAACCTGAACCATTTTTCTCCATCTTTAAAGGCGCATATATAGACTGAAACGCAGCGATAGAATTGATTTTCTTAGTCAGCAATTCTATCGTGGGTGCCTCATAATGCTCCGCCAATGGGCGTATGGCGCTTGTATCCAATTCTGTTATAACTGATAACAGTTCATGTAATTCTTCATCCATACTAAAAAGAATACGGGAAGCATTATCTGTCCAGCCGGCATAAAACTTAAATTTCTCTGAAAAGATATGACCACGACTATATGACCCAAATAAGTCATATAGTCTCGAAGTATGTAAAATCGGATTTGTAGGCGTCAGAGCAACCGATAAATAATTTGCCGCCTTCTTTGTTTTTAACCCACATAACTCGATTTGCTCACAAACTTCATCAATCCTGCTTTGTTTTTGAGTACCTACAACACTATAAGGCTTCCAACTTTTCAAGTTGGTTTCTGATCCGTAAACTTCAAGTCTCGCTATAAATGGAACCCTTTGAAATCCAAAAAGCGTCTGATTGGTCGTAAAGTATTTTCCAAAATAAAACTCACACCCTCCGCCTCCGGGTATTACTCCTATCAATGCTTTTTCCGATACATAAGGCGCAATATCTTGAAACGCCTTTTCTACCGCAAAGTGCGGAAGCGCAACAAATACTATATCCGCATCTTTAGCTGCAACTGAGGAATCTCCGGAGATACAATTAAGACTAACGTCATATTCAATTTTCTTTTCCTTATCGTTGCATCTGATTCTCGAAGAAAATTTCTCCGGACGCCGGGTAAATATGGAAACATACATGGAAGGGTTCGTGTGCTTAATATAACAGGCCAGTGTGGTTCCGATATGCCCTCCTCCAACAATACAAACTTTCATTTTACAATTCCTCCAATCTCTGCAATCCATCTGCTAAAAATGCATATACCGTTTTCATGTTAAATTCTCCTTTTTGAAATATTGCACTTTTTGCATCTTATATTGTCACCTCAATTATATATATTTTATATAATTATAATACTTCACTCTGCATTTTTCCACTATTTATATGAGGTCGTTTTTCATTTTTCCGCGACCTGCGGTCTTGAATTTTTATTTAACCCCTCTTACAATAGAAGAAGTACATAGGAGATTGAAAACAATGGAAATAGAAAGAAAATTTATCCCAAAAAATCTGCCGGAAAATCTGAATCAATATTCTTTTCACCGAATTGAACAGGCCTATCTGAATACCGCACCGGTACTCCGGATTCGCAAACAGGACAATACCTATATTCTGACCTACAAGGGCGGCGGCATGATGGCGCGGGAAGAATACAATCTTGCGCTAAACAGAAAAAGTTATGCGCATCTGTTAGAAAAAGCTGATGGAAATGTGCTGACAAAAACCAGATATTTAATTCCAATAGACGATGGTTTGACAGCAGAACTTGATATTTTTGAAGGCAGGTTTGCCGGGCTTATTCTGGTTGAAGTAGAATTTGATTCCGTAGAGCAGGCGGAATCTTTCACTCCGCCTGCATGGTTTGGTAAAGAAGTCACTTATGATAAACGATATCATAACAGTTATTTAAGCAGACTGGAATAGGGCATGGGATTTTTTCTATTTTTCTGCTGAATATTTCCACTTATCGATGAAAAACCTTCCCCATGACTTCATCATGATAAAGTACTTTCTTTGCCCTCCTGCGATATTTTTCTTCGTGAATATAGAGATGGCGGAACGGCTTAATGGACGGCGCCATATCAATCGCCTTTTCGTAATCCTCAATATTCAAATCAAGCGTACTGACGAAATCCCAGAATCCCGTATCCGTAAATATTGTGTTTACCCGCTTATAACGATGCTCCTGAACCACGCTCATCAGATACGTGGCAATCCCGACCTGCACCCCATGAAGCTGCGGCTGCTCCAGAATTCTGTCGAGCGCATGACTGATCAGATGCTCGCTTCCACTCGTCGGCGCGCTGCTTCCGGCAATCTCATTTGCAATTCCGCTCATGGCAAGCGAGTTTACCAGCTCGCGCAGAAACAAATCGTCGGTAATGGTTTCAAAAGGCGTCCGGACAAAACTGTTGACTGCCTTTTTTGCAATCATCGAAGCAAAATCATCGAGTGTGGTATATCCCTGCCGGTCCTCGTAGAGCCAGTCATAGAGCGAAGTAATCTTTGACACCAGATCACCAATTCCGGAATAGATAAATTTTTTTGGCGCGCTCTTAATAACATCGGTATCAATAATAATTCCTGCCGCCATCCGCGCCGGAACGGAAGTCCTTCTGCCGTCAACCATCAGAGATGCGCTTGCACTGGAAAAGCCGTCGCTCGAAGCAGATGTCGGAACACTGATAAACGGAAGTTTACGAAGGTAGGCAGCATACTTTGCGACATCAATGACTTTTCCGCCGCCAATTCCGACCACCGCCTGCGTTTTCATATCCATTGCAAATGCCAGAGAAATAATATCGTTGATATCGGTTGAATCAAGTTCCTTCATTTCTAAAATCATAATCTCAGACTTTTCTAGGGATTCTTTTACCTGCTGTCCAAACAGTTCAATCAAATCATTACCGAAAAACAAACTGACGCTTTCAATGCCCTGAATATTCAAATATTCCCCGATATGGTTCAGCGTTCCCTGCCCAACCTTTAATAATGTCGGTATTGCAATGTGCATATTATTCATATCCTGCTCCCTCGGTTAAAGAATTTTTTCCATTCCAATTTTTTGCGGAACCAGTCCGCATTTCTCATAAAACTTCCGCGCGCTTTCATTCAGCGCCCAGACATTTAACGTGACATTATAACAATCAATGCTCTTTGCATAAGAGATTACGAAATCATACAGCGATGTTCCCACATGGTTTCCTCGCATCTGCTCATCGACGCACAAATCGTCAATGTACAGCGTTTTAATATCCGTTAATATATTATCCTGCAGAAACTGTTTTAATATGCAAAATGCATAACCGAGAATTTTCCCCTTTTCATCTGCGCAGACAAACACCGGCGTGTCGTCATTTAAAAAAATCTCTTGTAACTGCTCCGGCGTATATTTTGTCGCAGGCCCCTTAAACAAGTCCGGTCTGCCATTGTGATGTACCATGCACACCTGATGCAGCAGCTCCATCACTTCCGGAATATCTCTTTCTTCTGCTCTCCTGATTGTATTCATGATTTTCCCTTTCCCTGCTATAAACTGCTTTCTTCCGCCCTGCGCACTCCGGCGACAAAAGCGTCAATCTTTTGCCGGTCTTTTTCCTGCCGGTTTTCATATTCGACCGCAGAGGAAACATCGACGCCGTCCGGCGACAGATAATGAATTGCCGCCCCGACATTTTCCGGCGTAAGTCCCCCGGCAAGAAAATGCAGTTTTTCATCTTTCGGAATTTTATCCAACAGTTTCCAGTCAAAAATTTCTCCGCTTCCCGGACGCGCCGCGTCAAACACATAACCTTTTACGCGCGGATTTTCCTGATACGCGGAAAACTTTGACAAGTCTTCTACATTAAATGCCTTCCATATCGGAATTTCCGTCTGCTCCCAAATATCCGTACAGACATCTCCATGAATCTGAATAATGTCAAACCCCGCTTTTTCAATCTGCTGCACCTGTGAGAGCGTCGGCGAAACCGTAACGGCCACTTTCCCAATCCGGTTCCCCAGCCGTTTCATAATTTCTTCTGCCTGCGCAATTGTGATATTTCTCCTGCTCTTTTCAAAAAAGAGCACCATGCCGGCGTAATCGACCTGATTCTGAATCAGATATTCTGCCTCAAAAGGTTTTGTAAGACCACAGATTTTTATTTTTGTTTTTTGGGACATATCTTCCTCCGGATACTGTATTCCTTTTGATAACTGGTTATATTATAACCGATATTTTGTGCGCGACCAACAACTTTTTAAACAATCGCATTTTTAGGATTTTGGGCAGATGTTTTTTATTTTTGAGAACAAAGTATCGCTTGCGCCACTTCCCGCGAGGTGCGCATTCATAAGAATAATGACCTTTCCGCGCCTCTAAGATTCTTGTAGGGAATTTTTATATAATAGGGATTTCTTATTATATAAAAAAGAGCTGCGGCAACTCGCAACTCTCTAATACATGCGGATAACAGGAGTTGAACCTGCACGTCTGAGACACTAGAACCTAAATCTAGCGCGTCTGCCAATTCCGCCATATCCGCTTAAAAATAGAAAGCCCTCCATTTTTACACGGTGAGAGCTACCGTGGTGGAGCCTGTGCGCGTCTTCCACAACACTGAGATTATATCATTAAAAAAATATTATTGCAAATAAAATTTTTATCTGGCTATCATGCTATCATGCTCCAATAAATTTTTTAATTTTACACAATCTCTAAATCTTCCCTGTCACGCAGCATATATTTGCGCAGAGGCGTCAGGCTGGCAAGCCAATATAATACGCCGCCACATACTGCCGTAAATCCACTACCGGTAAAAATCAAAAACAGACTGCTCTTAATCGCTCCTGAAAGCGGATTATAAACAAACAACATACAGGCTGCAAAGGATATGACAATACAGCCCAATCCTACCAGATTAAATCCGTGAGTAAATTTGTAAGCGTCATGCCCTTTCATATAATAGACTGATTTCAAAGACAATTTTCTTTTCTTAACCAACAAATAATCCGCGATCGTCATTCCGATAATCGGTCCCTGAATGTAAGCGGCAAGGGAAATAAACGTTCCAAAATTGTCCATAACCCAACCCCATACCGTAAGCAGACTTACATACACCATCGCAATCAACACCAAGATACGATAGCTGATCTTTGGCAATCCACTCTTTACAATCATGCAGTTTACATACGAACCAATTCCCTGAGTTCCAATATTTGCAAAAGCAACCATTAAAAGACTCAGAAGTGCAAATCCCGGGCCGGCAAGAGTAGCAAGCATTGTAGTCGGGTCACTTTCATAATATCCACATTTTACAAACATTGCGAGAGCCATCACTCCACCTGCAGCTACAAAAAACGGAGCCACGATACCATATGCCATCGACGTTCCCCAGTAACCTTTACGTTCTGTTCTACAAAGACGCGGCATTACAATTGCCTGCGTAGACCATGAAAACGCAAACGCAACATTTCCTTCCGCTGAAAGCATGAAGTTTGCCAATTTGCTTCCCTGCACATTTGGCCTTACAGCAGCGATATCAGAGATAGGAACTGCGGTAAAACAGAGAACCACAACGAGAACACCGACAATGAGAAGCGCCGTAACAAGAATACGACTCGTCCACTTGATAACATCTGGCCCCCCCAGTGCAATCAATGTTCCTATGATAACGCAGCCAACACCTAAAATCGGCGCCCATACGGAAGGATTCAGACTAACTCCAAAGTTGCCAAACAAGTTTATCATAGATGACGCAAATAATTGCGCATCAACTGCATACCAACCAAAATTTGCCAGCGATATCACAGTGGCAAAAATTGCAACACCTTTAATCCCTAAAACGGAACGGAGCCATACCCATAAATCAATCCCATAACGCACACCGAAAAATACCGGAATACATTCTATCAGAATCCAAATAATATTAAAACAGAAAATATTAATCAACATCTGCTTAAATGTAAGGAACTCTGCAACATATGCTCCCTGTGTATAACACCATGTAGCTATTGCAAATCCACTCGTTGAAAGAAATAAATCCCAAAAATTATACTGCCGGTCTTTTTTTAACATCGGCACAACACCGGTAATCGTTTCCTGTGTAATATAATCTGCATTTTTTAACCGACTCATACAATCACCTCCAATACACAACCAAGAATCAGCATAAGACAAATCAGCATAATTATAATAATCGCAATCACGTCTCCCTTTCCGGCTTTTGGCGGCCATTCATAATCCGGCGATTCCATAATTGCAAGCCGGCGCTCTGTTTCTTTATCAATCAGTTCCCCAATGTCAACATGTTCCTTTTTCACTTTTCCTTCTCCTCTCTTTTTCTTTGCATTTATGTATTCTCTTTATCTATTGAATATAGTTCTATTGCCTTCTTCCAATAAAATTTTGCATTTTTATACCAGATAAATAGATACTCGCCTACAATGTTTCCTATCGACTCCTGGTAAATCGCCCAGACATACCAATAATAAGACGCAATTGCCACGTAAGCAAGATTATGTCTAAGTTCTTTACTGCTCGGCTTTCTTCCATAATAAATATCAAATATTTTCAGGGCTTCTTCATATGTGTAATCTGAACAACAAATAAACGTTCCCAAATCGTTAGCCGGATCATCATTGCCGGAATATTCCCAATCAATCAGTGTCATCTCATCATTATCATCAAGTAAAAAGTTAGGGTTATAGCAATCACAATGACATAGTACCCATGGTACATGATCTTCCTTTGTATGTTCATAAAGTTCCAACATTTTATGGTACAATGTGTTAAAGTCCTCAAAATTTTTATGACTATTAGAAATTTGTTCAATAAATGAAATCGTCCGTTTCCAAATGTCAAAATCATATTGCGAATGAATTGCCGCATCATGAAGTTTTTTTATTATTCCAAGAGCCTGTCTGACCTCACTCTCATTGTGATAATCAAGACAGCGGGCATTCTCAATAAATCGGGATAGCTTCCACCCCTCTATACCACTCATTTGAATAATCGTATTGTCAAGTCCAAGTTTTTTTGCCACATCCATTGAAAAGGCTTCACTTTCGCGGGAAATATATTGATCTGTTCCTACTCCGGGATGGCGGTAAACATACTGCTTTCCGTTGCACATAAATCGGAAAGAGAGATTCGTAAGTCCCTGCTTAATCACTGTAATCCCGCAAATATCACTTTCCCTGCAATTTAATATCCGACAAATATTTTCAAAAATATGTGAGTCACTGTTTTCCAAATATCGGTCATCAAAATTTCTTAGTTCTTCTAGCGAATCAAACTCAAGGACTTTATCGCATTCATAAGGTCTCATATAAATATCCAATTGATCAAGATAACGTTCCAGCAAGTCCTCCCAAAGTTCTTTTCTAGTGCTTTCCTTTTCGTATTCTTTCAACAGTATTGCTGAAAATTTCTTTGAAAACTCCTTTGAAAAAAATACATGTCCAAGCATAATCCACATCTTCTGCGGATTATGGTCTATCCCTCTGATTTTTCCCTTTTTATCTACAATCAGACCGTATTCTTCACTCTCCTCTTCATTCCAAACTGCTGAATAGTAAGAATCATATACATAGGGTTCAAAGACATTGTCCACAAAATAATTATCTGAAGAACAGATATATGTGTTTTTTAACTTGTCCAAAACACGAATTAGGGTTGATGGATTATTGTACCGATAGTAATCTTCATTGACTACAATATCTACATGAAACTTATCCTGCAAATAAAAAAACTTTTCTTTCATATATCCGACAACGACCGTAATATCCTGTATTCCAGCCTCTTGAAGTTGTCTAATCTGGCGCTCAATCAGACGCTCTCCTTTTACTATTAAAAGACCTTTCGGTTTTTCATAAGACAATGGGGCAAAACGCGAGGACATTCCCGCTGCCATGATAATTGCATTGTCTACTTTATGATATTGAAGTTCTCTTTCTCCTACTTCTGTGACTATATAATTTTCAGAAATCTGTCCTTTTTCATGTAGTTTATTTAACAACGCATTGACTTTTCCTAAGGAAAAACCAGTTCTTTTTGCAAGGTTTCTCTGTGTTGTATCTTTTTCCTGATATAATGCATACAAAACACAAAATTCATCTTTTTTTAACATTTTTTCACCCCTTTGTTCAAAACGTCTTTATTTTACATCCGTCATGAACATCTGTCAAGATTAAATATCTCCTTAGTAAACCACTTTCATAATTCGCTAAAGTTTACTTAAACAACTTAAAATTACATTTTCTTATCTTCTCGTAATACTTTGCTTCATAAATCAGACTCTACCCTACAAGTCACCCACAAAAATTGCAATTCTTTTTATTCGGTCTCCTCAATTATCTTTTTTATGTAGGCCAAACTCTTATTTCTTTCTTCCAAAATTATTCTATTTACCTTTTCGTAATCATAATCTTTGCAAATTATATCCTCTATTCGCCCATCACTAATGGAACGCTCCTCTAACTCAAATCGATTCAATAAATCGGATAGTTTTTCCTTGTTCCCATAACCATGCGAACAATCATCTCTAACATAAGTAACAAATTTTTTATT
>CANQMA010000002.1 GCA_947624875.1 uncultured Lachnospiraceae bacterium | reverse complement strand
CTAAGCCTATTGAACAAAGATTTATTAAGTTATCAAGGTACATTTACTGTATCTAAAAGATATTATACGAGGAGGAAGTTTAATGAAAAGGCGCAATAAAATCATCAAAAGCTGACACGGAATCTGAATATCCTAGATTTTGGTCTTGAATATCCTCAAAATAAAGGGAATTCCTTGCCCGTGATGCGGGGAACATCAAAAATGGAAAACTTCCGCCCGCCTCTTTGCTTGGATATTGATCTCTTTTGGACGAAATTAAAAATCTACCGCAACAATGCCAACAGAGAGCAATTCATAGCTATCTAACATAAGCGAAACCTTCAAGCCATATGCCCGAACCAGATAGCATTGCTGAATGCAGCCAGTTTTTTTGTTTTATGGACGGTTCATGGGGAATGGAAGTGAATTACATGTTAATTTCCGCTAATCGAAGATTTTTATATGTAAAAAAGTTTGAAAAACCTGGAAAGCGGGAGTGAATTACATATCAATTCACGCAAATTGAGGTATTTTACATGTAAAAAGGTTTGAAAAACCTGGAAAGCGGGAGTGAATTACATGTCAACCCATGCAAATTGAAGATTTTTACATGTAAAAAAGTTTGAAAAACCTGAAAAGCGGGAGTGAATTACATATCAATTCACGCAAATTGAAGATTTTTACATGTAAAAGGGTTTGAAAAGCTTGGAAAGCGGGAATGAATTACATATCAATTCACACAAATTGAAGTATTTGACATGTAAAAAGGTTTGAAAAACCTGGAAAGCGGGAGTGAATTACATATCAATCCACGCAAATTGAAGATTTTTACATGTAAAAAAGTTTGAAAAACCTGGAAAGCGGGAGTGAATTACATATCAATTCACGCAAATTGAAGTATTTTACATGTAAAAAAGTTTGAAAAGCTTGGGAAACGGGCATACATTACATATTAATTCACGCAAATTGAAGAATTTTACATGTAAATCTCCATCTGTGTCAGCGAAAACTTTATTGCTTTAAAGTGAAAAATATTGTAGAATATTTTTATCGTTGTGCTGCCGGAAGACAGGCGCAGTACAAAAAAATATATTGTTGCAGAAAGGATTATGAAGATGGGAAAGTATTTTCAGGAAGAAATTGAAACCGCCTCCCGCGAGCAGATTACCCAGTGGCATGAGGACGGTTTAAAAGATGTTGTAAAACGCGTCTATGAAAATGTACCGTTTTACAGAAAAAAGATGGAGGAGGCAGGAGTCACTCCTGACGATATTCAAAGTCTTGATGATATCGTAAAACTTCCTTTTTTGACAAAGGACGATTTGAGGGACGCATATCCGTATGGACTGCTGGCGCTGCCGCTTTCTGAGTGTGTGCGTATTCAATCTACCTCCGGAACGACCGGAAAGAGAGTTGTCGATTTTTACACACAGAAGGATTTGGATAACTGGGCAAACGGCTGCGCAAGAGCCATTGTCGCAGCGGGCGGAGACAAAGATGACGTCTGCCATGTCTGCTATGGATACGGTCTTTTCACCGGCGGTCCGGGACTAAACGACGGTTCCCACAAAGTCGGCTGTCTGACGCTTCCGATGTCTTCAGGCAATACGGACAGACAGCTCCAGTTTATGGTAGACTTGGGCGCTACCATTCTCTGCTGTACTCCTTCTTACGCGGCATACCTGGCTGAATCAATCCACGAAAGAGGACTGCGGGACAAAATCAAATTAAAGGCAGGTATCTTCGGAGCAGAGGCATGGTCTGAAGAAATGAGAAATGATATTCAGGAAAAATTGGGAATTAAGGCATACGATATTTACGGTCTGACGGAAATCGAAGGGCCGGGCGTATCTTTTGAATGTCAGGAGCAGGCTGGTATGCATATCTGCGAAGATTTATTTATTCCGGAAATTGTCGACCCTGAAACTCTGGAGCCGGTTCCGGACGGACAGGTCGGCGAACTTGTATTTACCAGTTTTGCAAAAGAGGCATTCCCTCTGATCCGCTACCGTACCAAAGATATTACATATATTACCCACGAAAAATGCAAGTGCGGCCGTACCCACGCGCGTATCCACAGACTGATGGGAAGAACAGACGATATGCTCATTATCAAGGGCGTAAACGTTTATCCGTCTCAGGTGGAAGAAGTGTTAATTAAAAAAGGTATGCCTGCAAATTATCAGTTGATTGTAGACCGCGTACACAACAGCGATACTTTAGAAGTCAAAGTTGAAATGACGCCGGAGCTCTTTGCAGAAACAGACGAGGCCAAGGCAAAGAAGCAGAAAGAACTGATTAGCGCTTTAAAGAGTATGCTTGGCATTTATGCAGAAGTGACTCTGGTAGAGCCGAAATCCATTACCCGTTCTGAGGGAAAAGCTGTCCGCGTCATTGATAACCGAAAAATTTAAGTCAATCCATCAACCATAAAAACGCAATCGGAGAAAAATCTCTGATTGCGTTTTTTTCGTACATAATCAAGATAAAATAAGGCCATCCTAATAATTGAATATTGGCGTATAATCCACTGATTTCATATCTATATAAACCATTATAACTCTATATTTTAGTACACTAGTTTTAGAAATGAGGTGATAGCGAGTGGATTCAAGATTGAGAACTTTACGCAAGCAGGCCGGAATGACTCAGCAGCAGGTTGCCGACCAGCTGGGCGTAACAAAATCTGTAATCTCTTTTTATGAATTGAATGAACGATGTCCGTCTCCTGACGTCGTAGTGAAGTATGCGAAATTGTTTCATGTAACGACAGATTATCTGTTAGGGGTGGAAAGAGGAACTGTCATCGATCTTTCTGATTTAAACGATGATGAAGTTCGTGCAATCAGAGCAGTTGCAGACGCATTCCGTAAAAAGAAATAGTATTGATACAAAAAATAAAGTTCCATGAATCAGGAAAGTGATGTTCCTTTTCATGGAATTTTATTTATAACAGAACCGATGAAAATTTTTCCTATGAAACAATCTTCTCTCTGCCGGGTCCGGTATCATTTTTCTTCATGATATTCCTGTTCTGTATTGACATTCCAGATGTTTGATTTGTCTTTCTTTCCAGACAATATGTTTTTGACGGTCTCGAAAGATGTCATCATAGAATGATCAATATTATTGTAACGATGCTGTCCATTCCGACCAACACAATATAAATTATCAATTGTTTTTAAATAATCAATCAGACGATCCATCTCGTCATAGGTATCAAAATATGCCGGATAAGCTTTTTTTACTTTCTCCATATGCGTTTCAAGTACAACTTCGCCGCTGTCAATCAAGCCAAGCTTCTGCATTTCTGATATTCCCAAAGCGGAGAATTCCTCTTCGGACATATTCCAAAATTCGTCGCCCTCATTGGTAAAATATTCTAATCCAATCCAGACTGTATGTTCCAAATCTTTCACCATATAAGGAGACCAGTTGTTGTAAATTTGAAAGCGTCCCATTCGCACACTGCGATCCTGTACGTATACCCAGCAGTCCGGTACAATATTTCCAACAGTTTTGATATGTGTCAAATTTTTCAAGTTGAATTTTGATACCAGTACTCCCAGAGTCATATAGTCTCTGTATGGAAGTCCTTTGGCAATTCTTTCCATTTCCCTTGGAACATCATTCATTCCCAAAACTAAATCTTTTACCGGCATAGAAGAAATAACATAATCTCCTGCCATGATTTCTTCCTTTCCGTCTTTCTCATAAGTCACAGCCGTAATAATATTTTCCTCAGATTTATGAAGTTTGGTAACTTTCGCATTTTTAATAATGGTTCCACCCAGTTCCCGGATTTTCTCTGCCGTGACGTCCCATAACTGTCCGGGTCCCAATTTCGGGTATTTAAATTCTTCGATCAGGGATGTTTCCACTTTACGATTTTTCTTCTTAAAAACCCGTCCGAATACATCTTTTAAGACCGCCGTGATGGATAACCCTTTTACCCGCTGCGCTCCCCATGATGCATCAATTTCACGCGGATGTCTTCCCCAGAGGTTCTCTGTATAATATTCAAAAAACATACTATACAGTTTCCGCCCAAAACGATTGATATAAAAATTCTCCAGATTATCTTCCGGCAGCTTATGAACTAACGAAACAAGATAACTCAATCCAACTTGAATCGTATTTATGAATCCCATATTTTTAAATGTCTCAGGTTTTAAGGAAACAGGATAATCATAAAACTTTGAATCGAAAAGGATTCGGGAAACACGATGTCTTGTCAACATCACGTGGTCGCTATTTTCCGGATCCGGTCCGCCGGCACTCAGCGGTATGGAACGATTTAACAAAATATCATCATACGCCGGTTCTCCCTGCATCGGAAGCATTTTTTCCCACCATTCATTTACTTCCGGAACCTTTGAAAAAAACCGATGACCACCCATGTCCATACGATTTCCTTTATATTCGACGGTCTTTGAAATCCCTCCGAAACAGCCGCTCTCCTCGAATACTACAACTTCTATGTTATCTGTCTTTGTCAATAATTCATATGCCGCTGTAAGCCCAGCCGGTCCGGCCCCTATAATCAGTGCTTTTTCTTTCATTTGACTCCTCTATTTTGTTATGTTTATTGTTCTAAATATATCTTTCTATATGATACCTTTTAGCACATAACCCTGTCAAGGCATTTCCTATGGAACAACGGTGCGTTTGACATATTTCAAATTGAATCATTCCATAAAATCCGTAAAAAAAGACACCCTCTTTCAGGGTGCCTTTTCTAAAACATTCAAGTTTTATTAATAATTTTCAATCGGTAATGTCAAATCACAGAATGCATTTCCATTATTTACAGTCAGTACGCCGGATCGTACTCTTTCACCGTTATCTCGAACATCTATAATATAGGTTCCATTCGGAACATCGGTAAACTCATATTCTCCGGTTCCTCCATAATATTGTTCATCATAATCATCGTAATATCTTGATTCTACATAATAATAACCTTTACTATCATATGGCTTATCAGCCTTATAGATATAGACATCACAGCCATTCCGATATGGATTTCCATTCTTGTCCCGAATAATACCGGAAATTGTATGGAAATCAGATAATGTATAGGCAAGATTTACTGTTCCATAAACGGCATAATAATCAGCATATACGATTTCTGTTCCATATAACATAGAATAGATTTTATAATGTCCATCCGGCACATATTCCTTGAGATATCCTACATTTCTTTGTCTATCTTCATAAGTTTCACTAGACCCATAGAATATGTATTCTCTATCCGTCTCATAACAATAAAAATAAATTTCCCTATATGTTGAATCTTTAAAGTTACTTAATGTGATATTTACCTGCTGCGCGCTGGATACTACAACCGTATATGTGGCTACCACTGACAGCGCCGGATTATTTGCATCTGTAACGCTGACTTTTACATTATAAGTACCCGGCTGAGTTAATCTCTTTTCTTCGCAACCAATATATACATCACTGGAAGAATATGATGATGTGTAGAAAATTTCTCCGCAATCATCTAACATTCTAACATTATAATCGCCGCTTCCTCCGCTGACGTACAGATTTGCAGACGGGGAACTGTGCGGATATACTTTGTTATAGTCTTTATCTCCCACTGTCCTATTTTCAACAACCAAATGGTTTTTATCACCAATAATGAAGTTTACAACGGTCTTAAAGGTCTTTCCATATTCATCGGTTGCTGCAAAAGTTACTTTCTGGTTATCTGCAACTGCTTGTGCAATACCTTCTATTTTATTTTCCTCTGTATCATAAGTAAGTCCTGCAGGGAGATTTCCTGAATCAATCTTATAACTAAAATATCCGCGGGATCCACTGTCATTAAATTCGACATACTCCTCAACAATATCGTTTACTTCAGCACAAACTACCATCTCACTTTCCCTGCTGTCTGATGTAAACTGCTTTTCAAAAGTCTTTCTGCCTTTTAATCCATTTGCAGTCACCTGAACATATTGACCAACTACAAAATAGCTGTCTTCAAGAAATACGTAATAGTTTGTATTATCATTTGTATAAATATTCTTAATCTGTTTTACTGAGTTATAAGTTCCATCCGGATTCTGTTTTGTTTTAATTACAAAGTTTTCTTTACTCAGAGCCTGCGCCTTGTTTAATGTAACCCTTACTTTGCTGAGAGCATATTCTTTCAGTGGGTTATCAAATGTGATATCTTTGATACCGTTGGCAACCTGAACTGTACAGACTGCTTTCTTGCCACTTCCATCATATGCCTTTGCCGTAATCTTAGCTGTACCAATTGCACGAGCCTTTACAACGCCTTTTTTGTTTACTGTAGCAACTTTTTTATTTGAAGATGTAAACTGAACCTTTTTAAAAGATTTCTTTGGCGCTTTTACTGTAGCCTTTAACTTAATTGTCTCACCCGGTCCGATCTGTGCTCTTTTCTGGCTCAACTTCACTTTCTTGACCGGATTGGTAACTTGGATCTTAATTGTCTTTTTCTTCTTTTTGTTCTTAACGGAAGTAATTGTAACTTTCGTCTTTCCAAGTTTCTTTCCTTTAACAACACCTTTTGCGGAAACCGTTGCAATCTTAGTATTTTTGGACTTATAAGTCACTTTTTTATTTGCTTTCTTATTCGGTTTCGCTTTTACCGTTGTGGAAAGTTTAATTTTCTTTCCCTTTGCAACGTATGCCACCTTTTTAGAACCGGTTGGCGCTTTTACTGTCACAGTTGTGACCTTTCCTTTTCCTTTTGCCTTTGCTTTTTTCTTTGCAGCGCTTGCAGGTGTTACATTGACCGAAAATAATAATGTCAACACCAAAAGCATGGAAAGCAAAGACTTGACTCTTGATTTCTTCATCTTCCATCCTCCTCGTGAATAATAAAATTGTCGATGATATTTTATCACAATTCCATCAACAGAGCAAGGATTATTATTCCTTGGTCTCCGCCTGTGGCGAAACCCGTTTATTTTTAAAAAAATTTTTTCTTTTTTGTAAATAAACAAATTCACTGACGGCTATCATAAAAGCGGCCAAAATGACCGTCAGATATCCATACTTCCAGTGCAGTTCCGGCATGTTGATAAAATTCATTCCATACCACCCTGTCAGTAAATTCAGCGGAAGAAAAAATGTAGTGACGACTGTCAGGATTCCAATAATGCGATTTTGTCTTGCATCCTGTACAGACTGATAAAGTTCGCGTAATTGCAGCATATTCTCCCGAAGAAGGTGAACATGATTTTGCAGCCTTTCCGCGCGCCGGGTAAATTTGCCCCATTCCTGTTCGTTCTGAATCATTGAAGCACAAGCCGCAGACTGAAAAAATTCTCCAATATCGACAAGTTGTTCATAATACGAATTTAATTCAGACAATTTCTGTCTGTACCGCGTTAATATTGGGAAAAAATTTTTACTGATTCCATTGGTAATATCCTTTTCCATCTTGTCCGCCGTTGTTTCAATCTGTAAAAGATATACTAAATCATCTTCTGTCATCAATTCCATCACTGACAAACATAACTCCTCAGGCGTGTGTGAATCATAGAGCATCTCTGAATGTTTTTGCACCCATGTCTTCAATTTGTCTCCTTCTTCCACGAAAATCATCGTCTGCTCTGCCAGATAAAAGCCAAATGTCATCGCCGCTGTTTTTTCCTCGTTTTTCCGGGGCAGGCGAATTGTCCCGATAATACATTCTTTCAACGCTTCCGCCTTGCAGTAATGAATGGAACTAAGATTTCGAATCATTTCCCTATAATATGGAAATTCTTTTTTCTTTTCCCGAAATTCTGCCGTCTGCAGAATCTCGAATCGAAAAGAATCTTCCTGTAGTTTTCCACGCCCTGTGTTTTCGCGCGTTTTCGTAGAACTTGTGATCTGTTTCATGATGGCTCCTTTAACGGTGATTTTCCTATTTTGATCTTATCATTGTCTTACGACATCACATGATTTTCATGTAACTGTCAACCCGTCTCTAAATTATTTGTTGCCAAATTTTTCGAATCTAATACTTGAGAAAATAAAATCCGCCTTCTATATCATCACCATCATCACCGCTGCAGGTTCCTATATGGCAGGTTTAAGTAAAAACACTCTGTTTTGATTTTTCCGCCTCCCGCGCGTCTTTTTCTAACGTTATAATTTCACGACGCAGTCTGTGCATCAATGGCACCGCCAAAAACAGGGTGATGGCATCTGCAACTGCCTGAACCGCAGCAATCCCGTCCGCACCCCAAAGCCACGACATCGGATAGGCAATCGGAAGAAAACAGGTTCCCTGCCTTGACGTTGAAAGTAAAAATGCTCCCTTTGCTTTTCCGAGACCGGCGCACAACATATTCACCACTGCCACCCAGCCATGAATCGGCATGGTCAGCGACTGCAGACGGATGCAGAGCATTCCGACACGAATCATTTCCCGGTTGCTTCCCGCAAAAATAATAATCAGATCTTTTGCAAAAATCCAAATCAGCAGTCCCATGACCGCCGAACCGATTACTGCTACTTTGGAAGAAAAACGGTAACTTTTCAGGACGCGGTCATATCTCCTTGCGCCCCAGTTGTAGCCGGCAACCGGTTGAAACCCTGTTCCAAATCCCAGAATAACACTCAGAGGAAACATCATAATCTTTGTGGAAACGCCAATCCCTGCAAGAACAGAATCTGAAATTGTCCCTGCAATGTTATTGAGAACAATTGCAGACACGACTGCAAGGCCGGAACGAAACATGGACGAGGAGCCCACACTCACAATCTGTATCATAATATTTTTTGCCATTTTGAATTTTCTGATGGAAAGATGTAAAATACTCTTTCTCATAATATAAGGATATAAAAGAATGACAAAACTGACTACTTTTGAAATTGCAGTAGCCATGGAAGCTCCGGCAACACCAAGTCCCAATTGAAAAATGAAAATCGGGTCTAAGATGCAGTTTAATATGCCGCCGATTCCCATTCCCACCATAGAAAGCATCGCATTGCCTTCAGAGCGGAGACATTGATTCATTACAAAGTTTGCCGCCATCAATGGGGCCACTAAAAGCACATATTCCGCATATTGAATAGAATACCTTTCACAGGTATCGGTAGCGCCCAGCAATCGAACCATAGGGACTTTAAATGAAAGTCCCAGTACCATGATAACGCTTCCAAAAATCATCGCAAGAAAGAACGCGGTAGAGAGCACCTGGTCAGCCTTTTTTTTGTCTCCTGCTCCAAGAAGTCTGGACGTGTAACTTGCCGCACCGACTGCCAGCATTGAGCCCGCCATCATAATCAACTGATCCAGAGAGGCATTGACGCTTACTGCTGCGGTTGCGCTCTCTCCAAGCGAACTGACAAAAAAAGTATCCGCCAAATTGTATACTGTTGTTATGATAAAGGAAATAATCGACGGAACCGCCATTTTTGTTATGATTTTCGGTAATGATCCTGTCAACATGATATTCGCACGTGACATTTCTTTTTTAGACATCTCTTCACCTCTTTTTTATGTGAATTCATCTTAGCACTTAATTTTCTAATATTCAATCAAATTTGCCAAGTTACAAACAGTCCGTAATCAAAACAATTTCACGGGAAATAATATTCTAAATTCAAAATCGAAAAAAACTTTAAGACATATCCACCGGATTATGTGCCGTTTGATTACTCCACAAAATGTATCTGCCAAATACAAAAACTGACCGCCGGCGTCACACCAGAAGTCAGTTTTTTATGCAAATATCCGACAGGCTGCCAAGCCCGAACCCATCGCTGATCTTTGTCTAAATATCATCTCGGTTTAACTGTGGATTCAGATATACAACCGCTCTGCCCCATCCCCAGCAAATACTCCATCAACATATATAACGCGCCAGACTCACGCAGTTTTTTCATTTCCCGCTCTGTAAAAACATCGGCAATGTCAGGATTATACGTGTACAGTTTGTGCAGGGCAGTTTTAGGTGTTGCTCAAGAGGCACACCGTCTCCACATGCACGGTCTGACCAAATTGGTCGCATGGCGCCACTTTCTGAAGCGCATATCCATGCTCGGAAAGCCATTTTAAATCTCTGGCAAGCGATGCACTTTCACAACTGACATAGACTACGCGCTTTGGTTTCATCAAGACAATCGTTTCCAGCAGCGTTTCATCACAGCCTTTTCGTGGTGGATCAACGACAATGACATCGGGACTGCATTCCGGCGCTCCCTGATGTCTTTGAAAATAATCCGGCACGACTTTTTCTGCTGCTCCCTCAAAAAATTCCACATTATTGATTTCATTTAATTGCGCATTGCTGCGCGCATCTTCTACCGCCTCCGGTACAATTTCCACACCAAATACCTTTTTTGCCTTCTGCGCCAGAAACAGAGAGATACTCCCGATACCGCAATACAAATCCCATACCGTTTCCGTACCGGTCAGCCCTGCATACTCCAGCGCCTTATTGTAAAGTTTCTCCGTCTGTTCGGGATTGACCTGAAAAAAGGAAAGAGGAGATATTTGAAATCGGATTTTGCCAATCGAATCTTCAATATATCCGGGGCCAAAAAGGGAAATCAGTTCTTTTCCCATAATCACATTATTGCGTGTGGTATTGACATTCAGGGAAATATCGGTCATGCCCGGAACGGTCTTTAAGTCATCCACAAGTTTTTTTGCATACGACAGTTTGTGTCCATTGATGACAATGCAGACCATAACCTGACCGGTCGCCTTCCCAATCCGAATCAGCACATGGCGCACCAGTCCTTTCCCGGTTTTCTCATCATAAGGTAAAATGTTGTTCTGTTTCATAAACAGTTTGATGCGCTTCATGACAGATGCGTTGACGTCGTTTCCATCAGGACTGATTCCAAGCATACAATGCTCCACCGGAATAATGGAATGTGTCCTGCCCGCATAAAAACCGCTGATAATGTTTCCCTCTTTATCCATTCCCATCGGAAACTGCGCCTTATTCCGATAATGAAAAGGATCCTGCATCCCGATGATTTCTTCCATTTCAAACGTGTCAATGCCGCCGATGCGGCGGATATTATTTTCGACTTTATCCGTCTTAAACCGGAGCTGTTCTTTGTAATTCATAAACTGAAGCTGACACCCGCCGCAGCGTTTTGCAGCCGGGCATGGCGCTTCCACCCGGTTATCTGATGGCGTTATGATTTCTAACAGTTTTGCGTATCCATAATTTTTCTTTGATTTCATAATCCTGACGCGCACCGTATCGCCGATTACAGTATCCTTAACAAAAAGGACATAGCCGTCAATTCGCCCAATGCCCTCTCCAGAAGTTCCTAAATCTGAAATTTCTACAATACATTCATCATTTTTCTGTAACATGGATTCTCCCTGCGATGAATCAATTCAACTACTGTTTCTTTATGTAATGGATTCAACATCATTTGCTCGTTTTCCTGACATTGCTTTCCATCATTTTCTGATATCCGAGCCACTGCTCCGAATCAATATTGGCATGACTCTCAAAAATTTCATTCATCATTTCCATCTTAGCGTCCGTATTATCTGCAAAATTAAGCGCCAGCGCTTCAATCAGCGCCGGTTTTTTTGGAGAACCGTATTCCAGTTCTCCGTGATGTGCCAAAATACAATGCTTTAATTCATTTGCCATTTTTTTCGGGAAATCAGGAATCGTCTGAATGATATTTCCTACCATCTCGCATCCCATCACAATATGTCCCAAAAGCTGTCCCGCGTCCGTATAATCATTCGCCGGAAAATCGGAAAGTTCATACACTTTTCCAATATCGTGGCAAATTGCAGCGGTAATGAGCAGATCCCGATTCAATACCGGGTAAAGTCCTGTATAAAAATCGCACAGTTTTACCACAGACAGCGTATGTTCCAGCAATCCGCCGATAAAACCGTGATGAATGCTTTTTGCCGCGGAATGTTTTCTAAATGCCTTGGCAAATTCCTGGTTATCAATAAACAGAGCGGTCAGAAGCTGCTTATAATAGGGATTTTCCACGGAGATTACATACTTTAAGAGTTCTGCCATCATCTCATCCGTATTTTTTGATGTGCACGGAAGATAATCCGCAGGGTTGATGTCCTGTTCCTCAACCTTGCGCGCCCGCTTGATACTCATCTGAAGCTGCCCGTTGTACATCGTGATATCGCCGCCGACTTCCACATAATCCAGCGCGTCAAACTCATCAATTCCCATGGAGTGCGGCTCCCAGATTTTTGCATCCAAACACCCTGTTTTATCCTGCAAAATCACGTTTTCATACTCTTTTCCATTTTTTGTAGTCGCCGTATTTTTTTGTTTGCAGAGATAAACCTCATGAATTTTTTCTCCCTCTCGCAATGTCTCAATAAATTTCATAACTACCTCTTTCTTATCTATTTTTTTGTCCACCGCAATTCTTACGGTGTTTTTCCTTTACCTAATCATTAAATTTTATTATAATTGATTATAGTGTTAAAAACAAGAATGAAGCACAGGGAAGACACCTTCCCGGCTCAAAAATCGGAGAACTGTTATGAATGAAAAAGTGTTACAAACACTGGAATTTAATAAAATAATTGACCTGCTGACAGACAGGGCATATTCCGCACCCGGAAAAAAATTGTGCCGGGCGCTGGTTCCGGAAGCAGATATAAATGTTATCCGAAAGAACCAGACCGAAACTTCAGACGCATTAAAACGAATCTGGCAGAAAGGAAGTCTCTCCTTTGACGGAATCCACGATATTACACAGTCTTTGATCCGATTAGAAATCGGAAGTATTCTGGGCACCGGAGAACTTCTTCATATTTGCAGTCTGCTAAAGGCTGCGCTTCGGGTGAAAACTTATTTAAAAAAGGAAGACGATCTTTCTGACAGTCTGGAGGAAATGTTTCAGGCAATCGAGCCATTAACCCCTTTAAAAAACGACATTGAACGCTGTATCATCTCTGAAGAAGAAATCGCTGACGATGCCTCTGCCAATCTGAAAAGCATCCGCAGGCAGATGAAACTGACCAATGACCGGATTCATTCCCAGTTATCCTCACTGGTAAATTCACAGGCGGGGCAGTCCTATCTTCAGGACTCCTTAATTACTATGCGGGACGGAAGATATTGTGTTCCGGTCAGGGCGGAACACCGCGCCAAAGTATCCGGCATTGTCCACGACCAGTCTTCCAGCGGAGCCACGCTCTTTATCGAACCCGCCGCAGTGGTGGAACTGAATAATCAGTTAAAGCAGCTCGACGCCAAAGAGGCAGATGAAATTCAGGTGATTTTAGCAAATTTATCCACGATGTGCGGAGAACATCTATTAGAACTCCGCAGCAATATGGAGATTTTGGCGAAACTGGACTTTATTTTTGCAAAAGCAGCTCTGGCAAAAGAGATGAAAGCCACAATGCCTGAGTTGAATGACCGGGGGATTATTGAAATCAAAAAGGCAAGACATCCGCTTTTGGACGGCAAAAAAGCTGTACCGATTGATTTAAGTCTCGGAAAAGATTATGTTCTGCTCATTGTAACCGGGCCGAACACCGGCGGTAAAACAGTTTCCCTGAAAACAATCGGGCTTTTAACCCTGATGGGTCAGGCCGGACTCCATATTCCCGCTTTTGAGGGCAGTAAACTTGCGGTCTTTAAAGAGGTCTTTGCGGACATCGGCGATGAACAGAGTATCGAGCAGAATCTCAGTACTTTTTCAGCACATATGGTCAATACCGTACAGATTTTAGAATCTGCAGATTCAGACAGCTTAGTATTGTTTGATGAACCGGGCGCCGGAACAGATCCGGTGGAAGGCGCCGCACTCGGCATTTCCATCTTATCTTTCCTAAAAAATATGGGCGTCCGTACCATGGCGACAACCCATTACAGTGAACTGAAACTGTTTGCGCTTTCCACAGACGGCGTCCAAAACGCAAGCTGTGAATTTAACGTAGAAACCCTGCAGCCGACTTACCGGCTCTTAACAGGAATTCCCGGAAAAAGCAACGCATTCGCAATTTCCAAAAAACTGGGGCTTCCGGAATATATTATTGATGACGCTGAAACCCGTCTCGGTCGAAACGACCGTCAGTTTGAAGATGTTTTATCAGAGATTGAACGGCAGAGAATCCAGATTGAACAGGATCAGAAAACCATCTCTGTGTATAAATCTCAAATCAAATCGCTGAAAAAAGATTATGAACTGAAAATGGAGCGGTTGGAATCCCAGCGCGAAAAACTGCTGCAGAAATCTAAGGAAGAAGCGGCGGATATTTTAAAAGAAGCAAAGGAAACTGCCGACGAAGCCATTAAAATGATTCATAAATACGGAAATTCAGGCAATACAAAAGAAATGGAAAAAGCCCGCGCGAAGGTGGGCGCTTCCTTAAAGAAAAATCAGGAATTTGTGACTGTAAAACCAAAAGTTTCACGGAAAGAATACAAGGCGTCTGATTTTAAACCCGGAACGGGCGTCAGAGTTTTAAGCATGAACTTAAACGGTATTGTTGCTTCGCTGCCAAACAGAGACGGCATGGTCACTGTCAAGATGGGAATTTTAAACTCCAAGGTTCCTATTTCTGATTTGGAAATCATGGAAGAGCAGGATATTCATGCGCCGGGGTATCAGAAAGGCAGCGCGGGAAAAATAAAACTGTCAAAGTCCCTGCATATTAAGACGGAGTTAAATCTGATTGGAAAAACAGTTGACGAAGCATTGGGAGAACTCGAAAAGTATCTGGATGACGCTTATATTGCAAGGCTCCCTCAGGTTTCGATCATTCATGGGAAAGGAACCGGCGCCCTTAGAAGTGCAGTACAGGCTTATCTAAAAAAATGCAGTTACGTCAAATCATTCCGCAATGGCGGACTTGGAGAGGGCGGCGCCGGCGCCACAGTGGTAGAGTTCCAATAAACTTTATATAGATTTTGCAGATATGAAGATATCCGCATGAACTTAATCAATTATGTTGTGGAGGTTTTTATTATGGCAAACAAACAAAAAATCCTGATTGTCGACGACGATCAGAATATTGCAAATCTTATTTCATTATATCTCACAAAGGAATGTTTTGAGACCAGAATTGAAAATGACGGGCAGTCTGCGCTGGATGCTTTTTCCGAGTTTTGTCCGGATCTGGTCTTACTGGATTTGATGCTTCCCAGGATTGACGGTTATGAAGTGTGCCGGGAAATCCGAAAAAATTCCAATGTCCCGATTATTATGCTTTCGGCGAAAACGGAAGTCTTTGACAAAGTGCTCGGTCTGGAACTCGGCGCCGACGACTATATAATCAAGCCATTTGATTCCAAGGAACTGGTGGCAAGAGTCAAGGCAGTTCTCCGCAGATATCATGAGATTCCTGCTCCTCCTTCCACTGCAGCGCCTACCGATAAATATGTGGAATACAAAGACTTAAAGATTAACCGTTCCAATTATGAAGTGATTTATAAGGGAAAACCGGTGGATATGACGCCGCGGGAAATTGAACTATTATATTTTCTTGCCGCCTCACCAAATCAGGTGTTTACCAGAGAGCAGCTGCTTGACCAGATTTGGGGGTATGAATATGCCGGAGACACGCGGACCGTGGATGTCCACATCAAACGGATTCGTGAAAAAATTGCCGATACCGATGAATGGTCCATCGGGACCGTCTGGAGTGTTGGTTACAGATTCGAGGTGCATAACAAATAATGCGAAATTCAATTATTACAAAATTTTTTACCGGATATCTGCTGTTTGCTTCTTTGGGATTTTTCATTATTTCCAGATGGTGCCGCAATTTATTTATCAATCAGGAATCTACGAAGGAGATTGTACAGGGATTATATATTACTTACGCTGTTATTTTACTGTTATCCCTGATTATTTTTTTAAATTTTGCGTGGTTTATTTATCTCCCGCTCAAACAAATCCGGATTGCCGCCATGGAGTACGCCAAAGGAAATTTTGATTATGAGAATCTCAAAGTGGATAATGACGATGAACTCGGAGATGTAGCAAATTCCCTGCGCTACATGGCAAAACAGCTCAGCAATTCGAGAGATTATCAAAAGGAATTCATTTCCAATATTTCCCATGATTTCCGCTCTCCACTGACCTCCATCAAAGGATATCTTGAGGCAATGATGGATGGAACCATTCCACCGGAGGAACACAATAAATATCTGTCTATTGTCCTTTCGGAAGCGGAACGCCTGGAACGTTTGACAACCGGGCTTCGGGAATTGAACAGTTGGAACAGTTCCGGTCCACAGCTGATTTATGAGGATTTTGACATGGAAACGGTCATTACCTCCACCGTCGGCACTTTTCAGGGCATCTGCGAAAAGAAAAACATTGAACTCGTCCTGCAATTTCCGTCCAGGCGGTACCGTGTCAGTGCGGATAAGGGAAAAATTGAACAGGTTCTTTATAACCTGTTAGATAATGCAATTAAATTCAGCAATACACATTCAAAAATTATTTTGAAACTCTCTAATAAAGGAGATAAGGTATATTGTTCTGTCAAAGACTTCGGCATGGGCATTCCGAAAAATTCTTTAGACAAAATCTGGCAGCGTTTTTATAAAACAGACCTGTCAAGAGGCCGCGACAAAAACGGCTCCGGAATCGGTCTTGCCATTGTCAAAGAAATTATTATGGCGCATAATGAGACCATCGACGTCATCAGTACCGAGGGTGTCGGCACGGAATTTATCTTTTCCATAAAAAAGGCAAAAACGAAATAATTGGCAGGGTTCTTTTTATGGATTTCCTTTCTTTATTTGTTGCAATCTGCCTTTGATTGTATTATGATATTGTTACGGTATT
This sequence comes from uncultured Lachnospiraceae bacterium, assembly GCA_947624875.1. Taxonomy (GTDB): domain Bacteria; phylum Bacillota; class Clostridia; order Lachnospirales; family Lachnospiraceae; genus Eubacterium_G. The sequence continues at coordinate 73,744 of CANQMA010000002.1, read as the reverse complement.
CATTGAATAACACTTTTTAGGATGTGTTGTCCAATGAAATGATATTTTTTAAGGAGGCGTACATAATGGCTTACAAAATCTTAGAGGGTTGTATCGGCTGTGGCGCATGCGCAGGATCATGTCCTGTTGGCGCAATTTCAGAGGGTGATGGCGTTTATATCATTGACACTGACGCTTGTATCGAATGCGGCGCTTGTGCAGGTACCTGCCCAACAGATTCTATTAAACTGGACTAATGGTAATAGTCAAAAATAAAACAGCTTTCCCCTGTGTCATCACAACCGGAAAGCTGTTTTATTTTTGTATCAACGCGTATGTAAAACCAAAGATTGTCTGCCGGATTCTTAAGCTGTGGCTTCCACTTTTCCTTTTTTGACCACCTCGTTTTTTGCTTTTTTTTCGGCTGCCGCTTTGGTCTTTTTCACATCTTTTGCCAGTACTTTCTCTGCTTTCTGGCGTTGTTTTCGTTCCTTGCGTGACTCCCTCTGCCGGCTGCGCATTAATTCGTCCAGTTTCTTATATCTTGCGTCCTCTTTTTCATCCTGAAGCCTCATCATATAATTGACTCCCTTTAACACATTCTGGCTTACATCATCGCTCAATTCTTTTCCCAGATTCTTTGTGGAGTTTTGAATTGCCTTTGATACAATGCCGTCCATAATATTTTGAAACTGCTCAAGTTTTGCATTCATTGGTGAATCTGCCGCATCCAATCGGTTTTCTGCTTCAAAATGAACACGGACTCCCGGCAGATTTCCTGTATTTTTTTCTTCTGCCGCTTCGTTCGGGTCTGCAAGCATCATTTTAATTGCCCGAAGTCCATATCCCTGCTGCTTTAATTTTCGGATGTTTCTCAATAAATTGATATGATAATCTGTATAATACCGATGTCCCATCTCGTTCCTTGGAATTACAATATCGAGTTCCTCTTCCCAGTATCTCAACACATGTGATTCAATTCCAAGCATTCTTGATGCATCTGAAATCATATATCTCTTTTCCCCCATATAAACCTCCTAACAAAAAAATTGAGACGCCCCTTTTGGAACATCTCAATTATAAAACCAGTATATGTAGGATTCAATCACCCTAGCACTACAAAAAATGTAACCTTTTGTATCTTTGTCAAAAAAGGTTTTTTTATATCCTGCCTTCCTCTTTTTCGGCATTTTCGAACTTCGTAAACTCAGGAAGCCATACAAGCTCAACTTCTCCTGTCGGGCCGTTACGCTGTTTTGCCACGTTCACAATAATGCGATTGCGGTCCTCCGTCTTCGTCTCTCTGTCGTAATATCTGGATAGCAGCATAACCACATCTGCATCCTGCTCAATCGAACCGGATTCACGCAAATCTGCCATAATCGGCTTTTTATCCTCTCGGGATTCTGACGCACGGTTTAATTGTGATAGAGCAATAACCGGCACATTCAGTTCCCTTGCAATCCCCTTTAGTGTTCTGGAAATTTCTGCAATCTCCTGTTCTCTGCTGTTGGAACGTCCATTCGTTGTCATCAGCTGCATATAATCCACGATAATCAGCTGAATATCCTTTTCCAGTTTAAACTTACGGCATTTTGAACGCATTTCTCCAATACTGATGCCCGGCGTATCGTCAATAATAATATTGGAATTTCCAATTAAATTTGCAGACTCCACAATGTTTGCCCACTCATTATCTGACAGTTCCCCGACACGGATTTTTTGCGAATTAACCATGGAATTCTGGGAAAGAATACGCTGTACAAGCTGTTCTCCGGACATTTCCAAACTGAAAATCGCCACTGCGTGATTCTGTTTAATCGCAATGTTTTCTGTAATATTCAGCACAAAGGCTGTTTTTCCAACAGAAGGTCTTGCCGCAAGCAGGATTAAATCAGACGGCTGCAGGCCGGAAAGCTGGTGATCCAGTTTTGTAAATCCTGTGGGCAGTCCCGTGATGCTTCCCTTTGTATTGGATGCATGTTCAATTTTATCAATCACATTGATAACGACCTTCTGAATCGGAACATACTCTCCGGTATTTCCGGTCTGAATCAGGTCGAAAATTTTCTTTTCCGTATCTTCCAGCACGGTCTCCAGTTTTTCGTTCCCTGCATAACAGACGTTTGCAATCTCCTCGTTGGCGCGAATCAGATTGCGGAGCACAGCTTTCTCATAAACAATCTGCGCATACTGTCTGATGTTTGCTGAGGTCGGCACCATTTCCAGAATATTTTTAATGAAGTCAATGCTAATGACCTCGGAAGGCACATCCATTTCGTTCAGTTTATCTTTGATGGTCACTAAGTCGCACGTTTTCCCTTCATTAAACAACTCTGCCATTGCCTGAAATAAAGAGCCGTACTGCCGATTATAAAAATGGCTTTCTGTTATTTTTTCCATCGCAACGGGAATGGCATCTGCATCCATCATCATTGACCCGATGACTGCCTGCTCTGCCTCGTTGCTATGGGGCATAATTCTTTTTACTACTGCCTCGTCCATGTTTTTCTCCCGGTTATTTTGCTTCTACCTTCACTGCCAGCGTGGCAGTGACATCCTTATGAAGCTTAATATTTACATGATAGGTTCCAAGTGACTTCATTGGCTCCGGAATCACAATTTTTTTCTTGTCAATATCGAGACCCAGCTGCCGTCTTGCTTCCAAAGAAATTTCCTTGTTGGAAATAGACCCGAATACCTTTCCTTCGACCCCGGACTGAATTTTTACGGTCACGGACTTTTCCTTTAAATCATCCGCCAGTTTTTGCGCTGCATCCAGTTTTTCCTTTGCGACTTTTTCTGCATTCTTCTTCTGCAGTTTTAAGTCGTTCAGATTTTTTCCATTGGCCTCAATTCCAAGTTTTTTCGGCAATATGTAATTTCTCGCATATCCATTATTTACATTGATAATTTCGCCTTTTTTTCCTAAGGATTTGACATCCTGCAATAAAATGACCTCCATTAGAGTTCTCCCTCCTCTACTTTTTGTTTGATCGCCTGTTTTAATCGTTCCAGAACTTCCTCGACACTCGAATCTTTTACCTGTGCGCCCGCCAGATTCATGTGCCCGCCGCCGCCGAATTCTTCCATGATCGTCTGGACATTCACTTTGTCGTCCGAACGCGCGCTGATGTAAACCTGATCATGGTATGGAGTCAGTACGAAAGAGGCTTTTACGTTTTTTACATTCAACAATTCATTTGCCGCCTGTGCGCCAACAACCGTTGGAGATACTTCCAGCCCATTTGGAATGTATGTAGACAACGCATAGAAGTCCATATAGATTTCTGCATTTTGAATTGCCGTCGCCCTTGCCTTATAATCAGACATTTCCTCCCGAAACATCCGTCGCACTCTTGTGATATCTGCGCCGCTCTTCTTCAGATATGCGGCGGCCTCAAAAGTTCTCACGCCGGTTCTGTCTGAAAAATTATTGGTGTCTACCATGATTCCGCTGTAAAGAGCCTCTGCCTCCATCTTGGTTAATTTTACCGTCTCATTGATATACTGCATAATTTCCACAACCATTTCACTGGCGGAGGAAGATGATAATTCTACATAAGATAACTGCGCATGGTCGATTCCATCTGTCGTCTGTCTGTGGTGGTCAAACACAACAATGCATTGTGCCTGTCGCACTAATTCCGGATATTCTGTATAATCTGCGCGGCTCACATCCACAACAATCAGCGCGTCATTTTTATCCAGTCTCTCCAGAGCTTCCGGCCCGGAGACAAAGAAATCGTCCTCGTACCCCTCTGCATCCTGAAAAGCCTCTACCAATTCTTTGACGCTGCTGCTCATGTCTCCAAGCACGATATGCGCTTTCTTTCCAATGGTTTTGCAGATGCGGTAAACACCGATAGACGCGCCAAAAGAATCATTGTCACCAATCTGATGTCCCATAATGTAAATTTCGGATTTTGTTTCGATTAGATCGCGAAAAGCCGTTGCTTTGACACGGGACTTCACTCTTGTATTTTTTTCCACGGATTTTGATTTGCCTCCGTAGTAATATACCTTATTGCCATCTTTTAAGACTGCCTGATCTCCCCCGCGGGCCAGCGCCATATCAATCGCTGCCGTAGACAGTTCATAACTTTCCTGCAGTGTTTTTCCACCCATCCCGATCCCAATACTAATGGTAATCGGCATTCCATTTCCCAGATTGACTGTTTTGACTTCGTCCAAAACGGAAAATTTATTACTCTGCATTTTACTGATATATTTGGTTTTAAACATGACAAAATATTTGTCATTTTCCAGTTTTCGGACAATGCCGTCATACTCGGAGAAATAAATGTTAATTCTCCGGTCAATCAGCGCCACCAATAAAGTACGGCGGGTAGGTTCGACGTTCTGCAGGACTTCATCATAATTATCAATATAGATATTGGCCGTGACAAGTTTTTCGTCTCTTGTCTCCTTCATTAAATTCTGCACCTGCGTCTCGTCAAACAGATACATACAGACGATGGTTCCTTCCCCTTCGTCGAGCAGTGGAAATTCTCCATCTTCTGCGGTTTCTTTTAAAGACAGCTCCCGAAAGACCGCATTGAAGATTTTTTCATCATATTCAATCTGAACTTCATTTTTATCCGTTTCATCAAATTGCAGATATTCCGGATGCATGTCTTCCAGCAGTTCCAGCACATTTTTATTTTTTGGGTTTTTCCCTTGGAATATTTCCGCCATTGCCTCGTTTGCCCAGAGAATTTTTCCATTTTCCTCCAGCAGGGCATATGGAACCTCTAATTCATAAAGCAGTTGTCTCTGCGCCAGTCCATACTGGGAGCCATAATCTATCATCCGCTGCAGAATGCCTTTTTTGACTTTCAAATAAATTCCCAAAGAAACTATAATATAAAGCGCTGCTGCAATCATTAATACACAACCCGCCTTTGGATTGACCAGATAAATGATTACGCTAAGCGCTGCCCAAAACACACCCCAATAAACCGGTGTTTCGAGATACTGACGAATTGTTCCTTTTTTCTTCTTTTTTGCCATCATGCACACCTTAATTACATAAATACCTGATATAGTATATGCCAAAATTTCATTTTCGCTTTGTCCAGTAATACATAGTATAACATTATTGTGTCCAGAATAAAAGAAAAAAGTAATTCTGTCCGAATGGAATACCAGATATAGGGAACTGCTTTTTTTCAAACACAATTTATGCCATCTCTTTACTTTTGTTTCATTTTATCCTAAACTTTATTTGAAGAAAATCATACCGGTTTTAGAAAATTTCAATAGGGAGTCTGCGATGTTTCGTGTTTGGGCAAGAACTTTTAAAAATAATCGGATGCTTAGGAGCACAACCGTCGAACTGGATATTGATGACACAAGAACGCATAAAGTTTTTAAAGCGTTGGAAATGGTCTGTGAAGAATTTGATCTGAGTAATCCGATTTGGCTTGATACAAATATTCAGGAATTTCAGCGGATTGCCCGGACACGGTTTCGGGCGGACAGTTTTGTGGAATCCATTGAGTTTGATTATCTGGACTTTTATGTGATTGAGGAAGATTCATAAAAAAATAACTGCCGAAAAGGCAGTTATTTTTTATATGCAAAATCCCCATGGAATCCGGTCTGCTTTCGCAGAGATCTTTTCCGCAAGCGCCCTGTTTATAACCGTTTTAACAATTCTGCTGTCAAATCTTCAAATCCCGGTTTTCCAAGAAACGCAAACATATTTTTCTTGTAACTTTCTACGCCCGGCTGATTAAACGGATTAACGCCTAACATATAGCCGCTGACGCCGCAGGCAAATTCAAACATATAAAACAGTTCTCCTAAATAGAACTCGTTGCGCTCCGGAATTTTCACCATCAGATTTGGCACTTTTCCATCCGTATGCGCTAATATTGTTCCATTCATGGCGCTCTTATTGACAAAATCCATATTTTTTCCGGCAAGATAATTCAAACCGTCCAAATCATCCTCTGTCTTTTCTATCCGGATATCCGCCTTTGACTTTTCTACATTCAGCACTGTTTCAAACATCAGTCTCGTGCCGTCCTGAATATACTGGCCCATGGAATGCAGGTCTGCCGTCAAATCTACGGCTGCCGGGAAAATGCCCTTTAAATCTTTTCCTTCACTCTCGCCATAAAGCTGTTTCCACCACTCGCTGAAATAATGGAGCGACGGCTCGTAGTTTGCGATAATTTCCACACTCTTTCCCTGCCGGTAAAGGATATTTCGAATCACCGCATATTGGAGGGCGTCGTTTTCCTCATAAGCTGCGTTTAAAGCTCTCTCCCTGCCGCTGGCTGCTCCCGCCATCAACTGGTTCATATCCGCGCCGCTTACTGCGATTGGCAATAATCCGACAGCGGTCAAAACAGAAAATCTTCCGCCGACATCGTCAGGAACGACAAATGTCTCATATCCTTCTGCAGTCGCGAGTACTTTTAACGCTCCCTTTTCTTTATCTGTGGTCGCATAAATTCTCTTTGCCGCCTCTTCTTTTCCATATTTCTTTTCGAGTTTATCTTTAAACACCCGGAATGCGATTGCCGGCTCCGTGGTTGTGCCGGACTTAGAGATGACATTCACGGAAAAATCCCTGTCGCCAATCACCTCTAAAAGTCCCTGTAAATAAGTGGAACTGATATTATTTCCCGCATAATAAATTTCCGGGGTCTTCCGGATTTCTCCAGACACATTATTGTAAAAATCATGTCTCAAAAAGTCAATTGCTGCTCTTGCTCCAAGATAGGAACCTCCGATGCCAATAACAATCAGCACTTCAGAATCACTCTGAATTTTCGCAGCCGCTTTCTGGATTCTCTGAAATTCTTCTTTATCATAATCAACCGGTAAATCAATCCAGCCTAAAAAATCATTACCTTCCCCTGTCTTACTTACTAAAACTTCTTTCGCATCTTCAGCAATTGCTTTCATGCTGCTGAGTTCTTCTTCTGTAATAAACTGAGATGCCTTTGAATAATCAAATGTTATCTTAGCCATTTCTATTTTTCCTCCGTTATACGAACTAAACTATTATATTATAGGCTTTAGAAACATTTTTATCAAGACTAAATTATGAGATTGATCAGAAATTAACAATTCCGGCTCTCAGCCCTCTCTGTGTCCGGCAGCAGCCCCATCTGCTACTGCAAAAAATTCCCAATCACCTGATTTAAAATAATTTCTTTCATCTCACTGTCGGCATCTTCCAGGTTCGTTTCGGATAACGTTTCTTCCAGTTTCCGCTTCTTTTCGACGCCGTTGTTGACAATATAGTCAATCATAATCGTCTGAAACTCTTTCCGAAGCCTGTCCGTGTTGAAACTGTAATCAATTGCTTCAAGCACTAACGCAATCCCGATGCTGATAAACATATTGATTGCACTGCGGTTGACAATCAGCCCGGCCACTGAACCGGCCAGAATCAATACGGCGCACCAGTGAATCATGGAATCCATGGTATTGATGGAAAGTTTTAATATTCTGCATCTGTTAAGCTGGCGTTCCACCAAGGCCTCCGGTTCCACAATAATCCCCTGCACTTCGCGAACGCTGTCGATGCGCATTTTAATCTGCCGAAGCACCGTACTCTCGGGCTGTCCCATATTTTCCGCCCCTTTGATGAGTTTTTTGTAATTTGCCGCAACGATTCCTTTTGTGATAACTCCTAAAGCAAAAATGCCGCCCATCAGATACAAAAACCAATTATCCGTAAAAATTATGTTCAGCCATTGTGTTAAACTATTTCCATCAACCATTTTTTAATCCCCCTCATGATTTTTCTAAATTCATTTTAACACAACGCTTTTTTTCTATCACCATAAATCGTTCGTCAAATGTTGACAGAAAAAATGCCCTCGGTTTTTCGATTCCAAAAAACCGGGGGCATCTCAACTTTATATGCTTTTTATTCATAGGCTTTTATCAGTTTCATCAGCAGCCCGACAGAGTTTTCTGCCGCCTTTTTTTCAAACATCGGATAATCGATTCTGCTGCTGCCGTCCGCCTGATCTGAAATGGCGCGGATAATCAGAAATGGGATTTTGTTCAGATAAGCGGTATGCGCGACCGCCGCTCCCTCCATCTCTGCGCAGTCCCCGAGAAAAGTCTCTCTCAGCCATGCCTTTTTTTCTGTTGTCGCAATAAACTGGTCGCCGGATACCACACGTCCCGAAAACACAGAAACCGAAAGTTCTGCGCGCTTAAAACATTCCTCTGCCAGCCGCTGCAGTTTTTGATCTGCCGGATAGCAGCTGCATGGCATTCCCGGAACCTGCCCTGCTTCATAACCAAGCGGCGTCACGTCCGCATCATGTTCCAAAGCCTCCGTAGATATGACAATGTCACCTATGCGCAGTCCCGGATTTAAAGCGCCTGCCACTCCGGTATTGATGACCGCATCTACGGAAAATATATCCGCCAGAATCTGTGCGCAGACTGCCGCATTGACTTTTCCAACGCCGCTCTTTACTACAACAACTTCTTTTGTGTCAATCTTTCCACAATAGAAATCCATCCCTGCAATTTGAGACACCTTACTATCTCTCATTGACGTTTTGAGAGCATCTATCTCAATCTCCATTGCTCCAATAATTCCCAGCATACGGTCACCTTAATCATTCAGCATCGATTCATAAATCTCTGAAACATCATCAATATTACCCTGCGCGATCAATTGTCCATGTTCTAAGAGGATTGCCTTATTACATAGCCTTTTCACCTGGTCCAGACTGTGGGAAACGAAAAGTACCGTAACTCCGTGGTCAAACATCGTCTGCATCTTTCGTTCACATTTCTTTCGGAACTTTGCATCTCCAACAGAAAGAACTTCATCCAGGATTAAGATCTCCGGTTCCACAACGGTTGCTATCGAAAATCCAAGTCTTGCTTTCATACCGGAAGAATAATTTTTAATCGGTACGTCAATAAAATCACCGAGTTCGGAAAATTCCAGTATTTCCTCATACTTGGACTCCAAAAATGGTCTGGAAAACCCGAGCACAGAACCGTAAAGATAAATGTTTTCCCGTCCCGTATAGTTCGGGTCAAATCCGGCGCCCAGTTCAATCATTGGAGCAATATGCCCGTTCCTCACAATGGTTCCGGTCGTCGGCTTATATACGCCTGCAATAATTTTTAAAATTGTACTCTTGCCGGCGCCATTAAGTCCTAAAATACCAAGGCGGTCGCCTTTTTTCAATTCAAAGTTAATATCGCGAAGCGCCCAAAATTCATTAAAACGGATTTTCTCGCCTTTAATTTTCTTAATCAGCAATTCTTTGAAATTGTCCACATTTTCTTTACTAAGATTAAAGCGGATACTGATATCTTCCACTTTAAGCGCAACTTTATCCTTTCCCATAGTTCCTCCTATATGTGTAAGATAAATTTATCCTGATGCCGTTTAAAGACAAGAATCCCAATCACCAGCGTGGCCACACTAAATACTGCAGCATAAATGAGCATCAGCGGGCTGGACAATCCTGCCGTATCTGTCCCGTAAAACAGAGAGCCCTTTTCCATTAAGACTGTTCGGAAATTACTGATAATACAGTAAAGCGGATTCCATTTCAAAACGGATTTTGCCACATCTCCGATTGCATTGAGCTTATAAAAAATGGCGGAACAGTACATAATCAGCATGAGCACTACATCCCACAAATATTCCAAATCGCGGAAAAAAACACAGACTGTTGCAAGAATCAGTCCCATGCCAATGCTGAAAATAAAAAGAATCACTAACGGGATTAACGCCTCTATGATATGCCATGTAATCGGTACTCGAAAGACCAGAGACATAATTGCAAGAATAATCAATGACAGTAAAAATAAAATGTAATTGTACAGGGTGCTGGACAACGGATATAAATATTTCGGTACATAGACCTTTTTTATCATCGCCTGATTTGCCCTGATAGAGCGCATTGAAATCTTGGTACAGCTTGAAAAACAGCTGTAAATCAAACGTCCGGACAAAATATAGATTGGATAGAGAGCGTCTCCCCGTCCAAGCAGCGTGCCGAACACCAAGGTCAGCACCAGTGTCGTCAGCAGCGGTTCCAGCAGTGTCCAGACCAGGCCAAGATAAGATCTTCTATACTTTAATCGGATTCCTTTTACAACAAGTTCTTTCAATAAGTATCGATATCTCAAAAAACTATCAACATATTTCTTCATAAATCCTCCGTATATACAAACAGCAATACTCACATTATTATATAATATTTGCAATGATTGTCAAACAATATGTCCATTTTTAAAAGATTTTGAAAAACAATCTATCTGTGATATGATGTATATAAATATGTGAAAATGGGAGAATTTCATGGGTAAACTGAGCATTCTTAAAAAGAAAGCAGGAAGTTTAAAAGTCACGTTCCGGCGTTCGAAATATGCGAACTATTATAAGCACCTTAAAATTGACCAGAATCTCGTCTTGTACGATTCTTATTTTGGCAGAGGTTTTATCTGCAATCCGTATGCATTATTCCTTGCGCTGAAAGCGGATCCGGAATTTAGGCAGTTCAAACATGTTTGGGTGCTGGACTCAGACAATATACAAAATCCTTTGAATGATGACCCTGACGTTGTAGTGGTAAAGCGCCACAGTAAAGCGCATTTGAAGGCATTGGCCTGCGCAGGGTATCTGATCACAAACGTTTCCATGCCATATTATTATTGTAAAAAACCGGGACAGGTATACATCAATACATGGCACGGTACGCCGCTGAAAAGTCTGGGGTATGACATTCCGGATTCTGCTGCGACGATTTCCAATGTTCTTAGAAATTTTCTATCTGCCGATTATCTGATTTCGGCAAACCCTTTTTTAACTTCAATCTATAAAAAACAATATAAACTGGACGGCCTTTATCAGGGAACGATTATCGAGGAAGGTTATCCGAGAAACGACCGCCTGTTTCACACAGAACGCTCTTCTGTGATAGAAAAACTGCAGTCGCTTGGCATTTCCATCGATTCGGACAAAAAAATCATTTTGTATGCGCCGACATGGAAGGGGACAGATTATTATAAACCGGAAATTAACGCAGAGGAATTTACGGAGTTTAAAGAATCGCTGGAGCAGATAATTGACACTGACCAATATCAGATTTTAATCAAGCCGCACCAGGTTGTTTATAAAGAACTGGCCAAATCCGGAAATCTTTCTGAAATGCTGATTCCGGCTGAAATGGACACAAATGAACTGCTTTCCGTGACAGACATTTTGATTTCCGATTATTCCAGCATCTTCTATGATTTTCTTGCCAGCGGTAAGCCGGTATTATTCTATATCAAGGATTTAGAACAATATCAAACGGACCGGGGGCTTTACTTAAATCCTTCCGACCTGCCGGGCCCCGCGCTCACAACGCTTTCGCAGGTTGGAGAGGCGCTGAACAAAATTGCACCGGTTTTTGAAGAATATGCAGACAGTTATGAAAAATCCAGGCAGTTTGCCTGCCCGTATGACGATGGCGAGGTTTCCCGCCGGATTATTGATATTGTCTTCCGGCACCATACAACAGACAAAAACGGCAGGCCTTATCGTCTGATTTCCTGCACGACAGAAAAAAAGAAACTGCTTTTTTTCGCAGGAGGGCTACGCATGAACGGCATTTCCACTGCGCTGCGCAATACGCTGCAGTATCTTGATTACAGTCAATATGATGTCACTGTTTTTGCCGCCAATTTAAAACTGGAAGAATGCAGGACAATGATCTGTTCCCTGCCACAGCCGGTTCGCGCGTTTGCGCGGATTGACTATACGCCGGCAACGTTTATGGAACAGATTCGCAACGACTTTCTGCGCGTTTTTGGATTTCATTTTCCTTTGATAAAAAAGATTTATCCAAAGGCAATGTATGACCGTGAGTATTTACGCTGTTTTGGAGAAAGCCGGTTTGATACGGTGATAGACTATTCCGGCTATGGCTCTTTTTATTCGATTCTGTTACTGAGCGCAAAGGGCGCAAAAAAACTTATCTGGCAGCACAATGATTTAAAAACTGACCAGAATAAATCGGTCAACGGAAAGCATCCGCATCGAAGAGAACTCCGCGTCGTCTTTTCCGTCTATGATTTTTATGACAAGATTGTTGGCTGTTCTGAGGATATTATGAAAGTCAATCTCAGCAAAATCGGTTATAGCCATTTGGCTGACCGGTGCGCGTTTGTCAGAAATACGGCAAATTTTGACCGGGTACTGTCCTGTGTGAGAGAACCGCTCTCACAGGAACTTGCAGATTCTTTGGGAATTCCGGAAATTTTGGATTCTTCTCTGATTTCGTTTATCAATATGGGACGTCTTTCTCCGGAGAAAAATCAAAAAACTTTAATCTGCGCATTTGCAAAAATACATGAAAAATACCCGGATACACGGTTATATATTTTAGGCGACGGCCCATTGCGGGATTCTCTGTCTGCTCTGATTTCTGAATTCAAATTGGATGGGAAAGTATATCTGACCGGAAACGTTGAAAATCCATTTCAGATTATGAAAGAATGTGACTGTTTTATACTTCCTTCCCTTTATGAAGGGCAGCCGGTATCAATTTTAGAAGCACGCCTTCTCTCTATGCCGATTATCATGTCAAAATTTGGCACTTACCAATCCGCTGTGATTCCAAATGGACAGATTTTGACGGGTACAAACACGGAAGATATCCTCCGCGGTATGGAACAGTTTATCCAACAGGGCGCCCCGTCTTATCAGTTCAGTTATCAGGAATATAACCGGGAAACCATGAAGGAATTAGAAAATTTGATTTAAAATACGATACAGGAGTGCATATGGATAAAATCGCAGCAACAATCCGGCCATCAATCAAATCAAACGTCAGGAGATTTTGCAAAAGAATTTTGCAGCCTTTTTTCATGCCCCAAAAAGACTATGGAAAAAAGGTATATTTTCATTCATTGAAGAAACCAATCAAAGAACAGTATGTTTTTTATGAGGCTTTTGCCGGTCTGGGGATTTTGGACAATCCGCGCGCCATTTTTAAGGCTCTTTTGAAAGATTCTTTCTTCAAAGATTTTGTCCATGTCTGGGCAGTGGACGATTTAGAGCGCGCAGAGCCAAATACCAAAGAGTTTTCTTCCCTGGCCAATGTTGTGATTGTAAAGCGCGGTTCCTCCCGGTACTACGAGTATCTTGCGACATGTCAGTATCTGATTGCAAATACTACTTTTGGCTACTTTTTTGAAAAACGTCCACAGCAGGTTTATATCAATACATGGCATGGCGTTCCGACGAAATATATGGGCTATGAGCACACTGCAGAGCGGGTTGAAAATGCGCGGGGACCTGCAAGACATTTTTTATCTGCCGATTATCTTTTGTCATCCAACCGGTTTATGACGGATATCATGTATCGACGCTCTTATAAACTTGACGAATTGTTTGAGGGAACTCTTTTAGAAATCGGGACACCCCGTATGGACTGTCTGACTGCGCCGGACAAAAAATATGTATATGAAAAATTAAACCGTCTTGGGCTTCAGACAGATAAAAAGATAATCCTTTACGCTCCAACATGGAAGGGAAGCCTTTATGACCGTCTTGATTACGACGTAAAAGAATTAAAACAACTCATCTATCAGTTTGCTGATTCCGTCAATCAACAGGAATATCGGATTTATCTGCGCGTCCACTATTTTCTTTACCGGATTCTGGCTGCAGAACCGGGGCTGCGTGATTTTCTCATTCCATTTACGATTGACACGAATGAACTGCTGTCTGTTGTCGATGTATTGATTTCCGATTACTCCAGCATTTTCTTTGATTATCTGGCAACCGGAAAACCGATGATTTTTTATGTGCCGGATTTAGAACAGTACGAAACCGGCAGAGGGCTTTATGTTCCGGTAGATTCTTTACCGGGGCTTGTTTCCTCAGAGAAAGATGTGATTTGCCAGACTTTATCCTTAGTGACAAAAGCTCCGAAAGATTATCTGAAAACTTATCAGAAACGTTATCAGACCATGCTTTCATGGTGTACTTATAATGAAGACGGAAATAGCTGCAGGCGCCTGATTGATATTGTTTTTAAGAAAATGTCCATGCCGGAGGAAGATGTGGCGCTCCGGGAAGATCTCTCAGAATTTTATTTAAGACAGTACCGGCGAACCGAAACAGGCATTTATGCATTTGAGGGATTTCGTCAAAATAAGACCCGTGCGCTTATCTGCTTTAACACACGGGTAAATCAAGAAAGTTCTTATCATGAACTGCTCGAATATTTAGAGTCTATTGATTTTGAAAAAAAAGATGTCACTCTGTTGGTAACATCTTTTAAAGATGAAAAAAATAAACAGTTCTTTAATCATCTGCCTGCAGAAGTACGGATTCTGGTATGGTACGCACTGCCATTTGTAACTTCACAGACCAAAAACTTTTTCAGGCATGAAGTGCGGCGTACTCTCGGTACCATGCAGTTTGATGAGGTGAAAGTAATTGGCGGCGTCACCAAATACTGGGCAGAATTTGTCAATGCCCTGCCCCGCTGATGCGCCGATTGCTTTATTTTTGAAATACGGTGTCGACAACACGCTGCGCAGCATTTCCATCATCCAGGCAGCAGAACTCCTCATAAAATCTTTCATATTTTTCCTCATATTCTTTTTGCACTTGAGGAAGATTTCGTATGGCGTCGCGCACCTCTTCATTGGTCTGCAGAATTGGCCCCGGAAGTGATTCCTGAATGTTCATGTAAAATCCATGCAGGTTATCCCGATAATTTTCCAAATCATACATATAAAACAGCATTGGTCTTTTCAGATTTGCAAAATCAAAGAAAACAGAAGAATAATCAGTGATCAGCAAATCTGTAACCAGATACAGATCGGTGATGTCGTCATAATTACATACGTCTATCGTAAAATCTCCATACTGTTTCATGTCCAAATGCTCAACTACCAGATAGTGAAGTCTCATCAAAAGAACATACTCATCTGAAAATTCTTCTTTTAACTTTTTCACATCCAGATCCAGTTCAAATCCATATTCACCGGTATCTATAAACTGGTCATCGCGCCAAGTCGGCGCATAAAGAATAACCTTTTTATCCAGTGGAATTCCAAGTTTTTTCTTGATATCCAGCGCGCGCTGTTCTTTATCCGGCGCATACATTGGATCATTTGCCGGATATCCCGCTTCAAGAATCTGTCCTTCCTCAAGCATATATGCGCTTTGGAAACATTTGGAAGAATATGGATTGTCTGAGAGCATATAGTCCCATCCACGGGTCTGTTTAAACACATTTTCCTTATATTTCGGAGTATAGGAATGAATATTTTCCAAGTCAAACGCCAGTTTTTTCAACGGAGTTCCGTGCCATGTCTGAAGCATCACCGTTTCATCTCTTCTTACAATACTCAGTGGCTGGCGCATATTCAGCACCCAATATTTGCTGCGGTTCATATAATAGTAATAGCGAAGACTCCAGCGTCTTACCTTTTTACAATTTCCATCAATTTTAATACCGCGCCTGTCAACAATCCAGATATACCGGTACTGGTTTCCACAGTGTTCCTGCATATACTGATAAACATATTTCGGCTGGCCGGAATAGTTTCTTCCCATGAAGCTTTCAAACACAACCCAGTTTTTCTTCAAAGACATCTTATTGAAGAAATAAAGGGTAATTGTTTTATTCCGGAATCTTTTATCTGTCAGAATCCGGTTCATTTTTCTCTTGGCGAGCAGTCTATTGGAAATTTTTCCGATTTTTGATCTGTCCCCCTTCATAAATGCAAACACATACTTTTTATTCCGGCGGAACATATCTGATTTCTTCACGTATTTTTTATCAATTGTCTGGGAAATTTCCAAAAGCTGGTCATAATATTCCCCACGCCATTTATCGTCCTCGCTGCCCCGGTATTTTTTTGGGAACAGCCTTGAAATAAATTTTGCCAGAACCAGATTCAGATGTTTCTCAATCTTTTCATCTTCGACAGCTGCAATGGCTTCTTTATATGCCTGAATATAATTGGACATCGTCTCGTCTTTTGGATACTGCAGCAGAGACGGATTGTTTACTTTATCATTGTGATGTCTCTTGATGTAGACCGCTCCCTCTGCGCCTTTAATCTGTTTTGCCTTACTAAAGACCTGCGCCATAGGCTTTACATCTGCGTAGAAAATAAGTTCGTCATTAAATGAAATATTGTTCTCTTTCCACAACGCTGTTCGATAAAGGCAGGAAAGAATCGTCAGTTTTTCAAGCACTTTATAGCGCTCAATACAATAATTGAAGTAATCATTAAAGTCGAGTGCCTCCAGCACTTCATCCTCTCCCTTAAAAGGCTCAGCCCTTCCTTCAATATATGCCTCTCTGGTTGCCCGGGTGTTTCGAAGCTGGGCATAAACAATATCCGTATCCTCGTCCATGACGCTCAAAAAACTGTTGAGCGTCCCCTCCAGAATAAAATCATCGCCGTCAAGAAACATCAGATATTCTCCGGTAACTTTTCTAAGCCCGAGATTTCTTGCTGCAGAAACACCGGATTTTCCTTCTTCCACCTGATAGACAGAAAGATTAATCTGCTTTTGATATTCTTCCACCAGCGGGGTTACATCCTCGTCTGTATGGTCCAATACCAATATCGTTTCAATATCATTGTATTCCTGCACTGCAATACTTTCCAGACAGTCTTTCAGATATTTCAAATCTTTTTTGAATGTCACGATAATACTAACCATTTGATTCCTCCAACTTGTACCACGGAAAATCTTATTTTTTAGTCAAGTCCTTACTGTTTAAGTCGCTCTTAATCTGTGTTGTGGAAATTCCCTCCGTTCTCGGGAGATATACAACTTCACAATAATCTTTTAAGAAGTCAAACTTGCCTTCCCAGTCGCTTCCCATAACAAATGTATCAATCTTATAATCCTGTACATCTGAAACTTTCTGTTCCCAGTTATTTTCCGGGATAACCAAATCTACATATCGGATAGATTCCAAAACCATTTTCCGCTGTTCGTAGGTAAAATAGCATTTTTTATGTTTTGAATTCCAGTTGAATTCATCCGTAGAAAGTACTACGACCAGATAATCTCCATGTTCTTTTGCACGTCTCAGCAGATTAATATGTCCGTAATGCAGCATGTCAAAAGTTCCATACGTAATTACTCGTTTCATAATTAATTCTCCTCATTTCCTTCCATTTATTTAAACTTGCGACTTTCCTCAACCATTGTATAGATTCTGTCGAAAATAGTCAACATTTTTATCGGTTTTATAACATCGCTTTCCTAAAGGTTTTATCCTTTAATAATTTGTTCCACGACCCGTTTCCCGCTGTCTTTATCATCGAGATAATTGTATCGGTCGTGAAATGCCTGATATCGCTTTTCCCATAAGGACTTATCATAGGTCCGGATTTCCTCCATTAACTGCTCTTGTGAGGCTGCAATCGGTCCCGGAAGTTCTTTCATATCAAAGTATAAATCCCGAACCGTATCCCGATATTCTTCATAATCATACAGATAAAAAAACATCGGACGCTTTAAGTTTGCATAATCAAAGAAAACGGAAGAATAGTCGGTAATCAGCAAATCGCTGATCAGGTAAAGTTCATTGACATCACCCACTGTGGAAACATCTTTCACGAATCCCTGATATTGTTCTAAATGCATCTGCTGAGCAATAAAATAATGGGCGCGAAACAGTAGGACATATTGTCCTCCGAACTGTTCCCTCATTTTTCCAAAATCCATCTTCGTGTCAACAAAGAACCCTCCGACTGTGGAGTGCCGGTTGTCCCGAAATGTAGGCGCATATAACATTATTTTTTTGTCTGACGGCAGTCCAAGTTTCTGCTTTATATTTTTTATTGTTTCCTCTGTGTATTGAAATAAACTGTCATTTCTCGGATATCCGGTTTCCAGAACAATTTTTTCTTTATGATGCTCTTTTAAGCGGAATGCAGAAATCAGTTTCTCCGTACAGTACGCTGACGGAGATATCATATAGGAAATTTTTTCTGCCTCTCTGTGATATATTTTCGGGATTTCGGAAACTTTTGTAACTGCATTTCCTTCTTTTACGACGTCACACCCAATTTTTTTGAGCGGCGTCCCATGCCATGTCTGCACATAAATCTGTCCTTTGCGGGGTTTTAAAAAACTTCTCGTATTGGAATTCAGCACCCAGTATTTTGCCCCGGCAAATGCTTTATAATAGGAAAAACTTTCAAACCGGACAATGCTGACATCGCTTCTTCCGATTGCTTTTTCCCCTTTTTTTAGATCCCGGAAAACCCACACATACTGAAAACCGCTGTATCGGTCATCAGCAATCATTGCTTCGTAAATTCCTTTCGGATTGCAGGAAAAACTCCTTCCCTGAAAACTCTCAAACACAATCTGCTGCGGTTTGATTTTTGTCGTTTTTTTTGCAACCCAATATAATAGTCTTTTATAAACGAGCATGAGCCATCTTAACAAGTTTTTAATCTGTTTCATCATTTTTTCCCTTTAAAAAGCGTTTTGCAATTCTTTCACAGGCATTTCCATCCTGATAATAATTGACCTTGTCGCAGACTGCTTTCCGCTGCTTCCGGTATGAATCCTCTCCATTGAATGTGTCGGAAATGAATTTTTCCATATCGTACAGCGTTCTGATTTCCATTCCGGGCATAAACTCCTTTGGATTTTCAAAGACAAATCCCCTCCGGAAAGCATATGTTTCCATATCGTCGATTGCAAAAGCAATCGGCCTGTCTAACAACAGATAATCAAAGTACACGGAAGAATAATCAGTAATCAGCGCGTCAGCGTTTCGAAGCAGCGTATAAACTGTCATCTTTTGTTTTTTTAACTGCTCCTCCGTAATAAATTCAACCGCTGAATATTTGATTCCGGTAAGATCCGGCTGCTGCATTGGATGTGTTTTTATTATCATACGGCACTCAATCTCTTTGAGATACCGGTCAAGCTCTTTTAAATCATCTTTACTCAATGTCGAAATAACGAAATCTCCATCATATTCACGATATGTCGGAAGCCATGCGAACATTTTCCTACATCCTCTGCGGATTGCGGTATCCACGAGTCTGTCTTTTCGAAACATTTCGTCATTTCTTGGGTTTCCCATGACCTCTACCTGACTTTTTTTGCAGCCAAAAATATCAGCCATAATCGGTTTGTACATTGGGGAGGAAGTCAATACTTTTGTAAAGAAGTTATAATCTGTATGCTCATGCCCCTGTTCTAAATTACCAATCTTTTTCAGCGGCGTCCCATGCCATAAATTGACTACCATCTGTCTTTTTGCCGGCTTGATCGGATATTTTCCAAAACAGTAAAAAGCATACTTTGCTTTGAGAAAAACCGGAATGCCCTGCCTGTTTCCAATAAAAGAAACGCCGTCCGGCGCCGATTTCTCATAGTCTTCAAAATCATTGACACTGACTACAATCCGGTATTTTTTGTGATACTCATGTTCAATCAGATAATCATAAAACGCCCTGACATTATCCCGAAAGCCTAAATTGGAATAAAAGAAAATCAAATGTGGATCTTTTTTAATGAATTTATTGAATAAGGTCAAAGGTCTAAAAAAAATTTTTAACAGCGTTTTTTTCATGTTTTTCTCCATTCTCCGCTTTTTGTATCAAAACTGATCAACTAAGACTTCCGTCCTTTTTTATCTGCGCAGAATCTTTTGATAAACTGTTTTCCTAAAATTTCCCGGAAGGAGACTGACAAGTGAACGGGAAATAACATTTCCTATAAACTCAAATTCATTTGTGTAACCAAGTTCTTTCAAGCGTTTTTGAAAACGAAAAATGCATTTCAGATAGCGAAGTCCTCCACGGCGTTCATACATTCCCTCGCCGGCTCTCATATAAACCAGATTTTCCTGAATATTATACCCTTTGCAGCCCTGCTTTAACATGGACGCCCACAACTGATAATCCTCAAAAAACCGGTAATCTCCATACAGTCCGGCTCTGATCACCGCTTCCTTTTTATATACCACTGTCGGATGGTTAAACGGACTTCTCTTTTTCGCAAAGCGGAGCATTTCCCCACGATGTTCCGGAACCTGTCTGACGCCGCCTGTATTCGTGACCTCTCCAAAAAATTCAATTACATTTGCGCCCACCAGGTCTGCATTCTGTTCTTCAACCACTCTCAACTCTTTTTCCATCCGGTCAGGCGCGCTGATATCATCGCTATCCATACGGGCAATGATTTCATTTTTGCATTGTAAAATCCCGTGATTCAGCGCCTTTGCAAGCCCAACATTTTTTGGAAGACGGTATACATTGAATAAGCCTGGAGCAGATGCTTGATAACTTGCAATCACTTCTTCCAGGCTGTCAGTAAGCGGACCGTCACAGACCAGCACAAAGTCATTTGGCGGGATGCTTTGACTCAGCATACTTTCTATGGCGGTTCGCAGATATTCAGATTTTTCTTTATAATAAACGGACATTAGTACAGAATACTCTGTCATACACTCACCTATTTCTTTTCAAGTTTTGCAGTTTTCTGATTCTGGTCTACCCCTTCACTGGTTTCCTTTAAAAACATAATCTTGAAGGTCATCAGAATCAACTGGATATCCATATAAAATTTATAGTGCTGGATATAGTATAAATCCAATTTCAATTTATCGTATGGCGTCGTATTATACTTTCCATAAACCTGAGCATATCCCGTCAATCCTGCTTTCACTTTCAAACGAAATGAAAATTCCGGAATATCTTCCTCATATTCTTTCGCAATTTCCGGTCTTTCCGGTCTCGGTCCAACGACTGACATCTGTCCCATCAAAATATTAAAGACCTGCGGCAGTTCGTCTAAATGCGTTGCGCGAAGAACTTTTCCCACTTTTGTAATCCGGTCATCATCTTTCATGGCGAGGCGGGCGCCCTCTGTTTCGGAATTCACTTTCATGCTGCGGAATTTTAGGATATGAAATACTTTTCCGTTCCTGGTCAGCCGTGGCTGCGTATAAAAGAGCGGACCTCTATCCCAGATTAAATTTCCTATGGCAACAAACAGCATCACAATCAGCGTTGGAACGCTCAGCAACAGCGCAATGACAATATCCATCACCCGTTTTGCCGCCGCCTGCTCCCACTTCAGCCCCTCTATTTTTGAAACAAGGAGCGGAGAATCAAACAGTGTATTCTGCTCGCAGCCAATAATAATCAGGTCAGACAGTTTTGGCGTAATATACGCCCTCTTATCATGGGAATAACAATACTTAATGATTTGATTTCTTTTTCCGCTTGGAATATCGCAGAGAATCACGGACTGATGGCTTAAAATCGCGCGGTGCAGTTCTTCCGGATCCGTGTCGCAGTGCATTTCCGCGGTAATAATATATTTATCGTTTCTTGTCCGGATTTTTTTGACTAAATTGTCAGGATCCCTGTCGCTGTATATGAGCAGCATATCTTTTGGTGGATATAGCCAGCGGTAAACCTTTATTTCAATCCAACACCAGACCAGCCCAAAAAGAATATTGTCAAAAGTCATGCCAATCAGCGTGGCCGGCGATACCATCTGCAGGGAAAGAAGAGAAATTTCAAAGTATTCGATTACATTGGTAAAAAGAAGTGCCAGAATCTGAGAAAAAACTAAATTTGAATATTGCAGGCGTCTGATTTTGAAGACGCCGTATACATTGGCAAAAATAGAAAACAGTAACGCATAGAGAAGGAACATCACCATATGTCCTCTAAATACAAACTGTCTGTCAATTCCCAGATTATAATGCGTCACCCAAAAATATGCAAAAATAGCAGTCTGTCCCACAACATTCACTGTAATCAACAGTAACAGGACAATCCGCCGAAATGCTCTCGATTCTCTCATTTTCTGCCTCCTGATGCTTTATGCCGAAGCAAGATATTAAAAAAAGTCCGGGATGAAAAAATTCTTTCTGCTGCCCGGTTTCCAAGTAAACAAATACACGAAACATATTCCTGTTTTCTCAGGATTTAATTAACTAAATTTTACCAAAGGGGGTATTATTTGTCAAACTGAACCGATTTTTATCAGTTGCTTTCCTTTTAGGAAAATTGGTGGATTTTTACCCTCAGATTTTTATTCTTCATGCACAGATTTTCCTGTTATTTATTTTTTACCATTTTCATCCGAACTATTTTCTCACTTTATTCCAAATAATTATAATAGATATATTTTTACTGTGTAAATAAATAGAGAAAATGATTTAGTAAAATGATGGGGAAAAATAGAGGCAGATAATGAAAAAGCCTTATCAGATGTTATCTCCGATAAGGTTTTTTCATTATAAACTGTTTTTAACCGTTCGCAGATCAGGCTGCTTGTTTTTTGCCTTTTTTCCGCTTCCATATGATTATAATGGTGCCGGCCAAAAGAACCAGAATGACCGCAATCAAACTATAAAACAGTGGTTTGTTTGCATAGAAGATAATGAAACTGCTCAAAGATACTGTGACACGCTCAAACAGTTGATTATATTCATTTGTATCAGCTTTTTGAACATAATCATCACAAATAATTTTGACCTGATTTTCATAACCTTCCGGAATGGTGAATGTGATTTTTCCATTATTTTGCATAAGATATTTTTCAAGTTCTTCTTCTTTTAAGGAGAACCGTACACTAATATCTTTTCCATTTGCGTCCACTAACGGATTTCCATTTCTGTCTAACACAATTGCCGTGAAAGAATATGGTTTTCCACCATCATCCGAAACGCCTACAACAACCGTCTGTTCCTGTACCTGATAGCGCCCGCCATTTTCAAGTCCGCTAAACGTCAAAACTGGAGCTTTCTGGTCTACTACAAAAGACAAATCCAGATTTTTTACATCACTATATGCCATGGTTCCCGTTTTATCAATAGATTCTACAGCAATCTGATATTTACCCTCTTGTTCGAAAAGCGATTTCTTAATAACATATGTTCTTACGCTCCACTGGTTTTTCCCATTGCTTTGCGATGTCGTAAAATCTTTTCCTTCCGTCAATGTCTTATTGTTTAATTTTACGGAATATTTTTGTATTGGGTCAACATTTGTCTCCTTAATAACTACATCACTGCCAACACTGTAAATATAATATTTATTGACATTGCTCATTGTTTCATCGTCGACTGTAAAGATTGATCCTTTACGATTGATTGAAAAATTAACAGAGTTGTATTCTTTTCCATCATCAAGCTTTATCTTTCCATAAGAATGATTTGCATAATCCCGGATACTGCTGGTCAACGTATACACTCCGTCAGTTTCCAAATTATCCACAGTTATAATATAATTCTTTCCAGATGTTTTAACATTACCGAATGAAACAGTCTTTTCAATAAATTTACCATTGCCATTTCTTGTAATATATGACAATTTTGGTTTAAACGAAGATATATCAAAATTCTGATCATTTGCAGTAATAACAAACTGGTATTTCTTATCTTTATTTGCAGAATTTGCTACAATTTTTGAGACATTCAATGTCGGCGCTTTGGTATCAATTGTCATCTGCTTTGACTTATAATCCTTCATCTGATTAGATGAACGGTCCTTATATTGAATAGAAATAACATAATCCCCGTCACCGCTTAGAGTAAATTTTCCGGTGTGATCATCTGTGCCCTGATTACTCCATTTTGCAGCGATGCCATTTCCACGACCTCCATTTTTAGAAACTAAGATTTTTACATCTTGTGTATAAAAGTTTGCTTCTTTTATATGAATAGACGCCTCAATATTACCTGAATAATAGTCAATATTTCCTCTGCTTGAAACCGGTTTGTTATATTGAATATCCATCTTTGGAGCAATATTGTCTACAACAATCCTCTTATTACTTTGTTTTTCCTGACTATTTTCAGACCTGTCATAGGAAGCAAATTCTACTTTACCATTAAACTGATTGTTTTTATTTAATACATCTTTCGGAATTTTAAACTGTGCGGTAAACAGATTTCCTTTCTGCGTAATTCTAGCATTCTTAATAGCTTTATCAATTAATTCTGCATTGACGCTGCTTACATTTTTACTATTAAAATAACTATACACAAACCGATTGACACCCGAAATATTATCTTTAGCGCTAATTGTTACTGTTACTTTTGCATTGTAATAGCCAAAAGAAATATTTTTCATAATATTTTCCAATACGGATGTACTATAAGTCACTTTTAATTTAGAAGGAGCTTTCTTGTCTACCGTAAAATAATCTTTCTTATAATTAGCCGCTTTCCGTTGTGCCAAATCTGCATAAGAAATATCAAAAGTATAATTTGCATCAGAAGAATATGTAAATGTTGCAGTACGGACATCATTTTTGCTGCTCCAATGTCCTCTGTCAGAAAGATACTCTGCCAGCTTGCTTGCCATAATTTCGCTTCCATCTGCGCCTTTCAATTTGACATCAATATTTTTTCCGGTAACATCTTTAGCACTCAGTTCAGCTTGTATATCGTCTGCACGGAAGTTGTGTTCCGTTACAGTGATTACAACTTTTCTGTTTTTATTAAAATATTGTCTTCCATTAATTGTATTCTCCGGATTATCCGTGTCGTAATCAACCTTCAATACCGGTTTCACTGTATCAATTACAATTTTATCTGACACATATTCGAGCATCGTATTTCCGGACCGGTCCGTATAAGTCATTCGTACAATATAATCCCCATCTCCGGTGATATCCACATTTGCAGCATAATTATCCTTGTCCTTATGTACCCATGAGACGTCTTTCTTCTGTCCATTGACATAAACATGAACATCTTCAGCATAAAAGTTTGCTTCATTAATATTCAAAGATACTACTGCCTTCTCATCATAATACAAAACAGACCCGCTATTTCCGCTTTGACCTGTTCCGGTATCCAGCGAATAAGTATTCTTGGTATTTAATGTATTCTGATTTACTACTTGCTTTGGTTGTGACAATTTTACAGTTCTTGCAGGGCTGACATTGTCCACTACAATAGAATTCTTTTCGTCCGTATAATCAGATTTATTTTGTGCTCTGTCCCATACTGTAAATTTAATTTTTCCTCGGAGTTGCTCTAATGTCTTTTGCACAGCATTATCAGTTGGCGGTATTGGAATAACAAATTTCGCCGTTGCGCTAGAGCCCTCCCAATCTTCATAAGTAATATTTTCATTTAAGTAGGAAATGACATCCTTGACATCCCCATTAAAATTAATGTCACTAATTCCTTTTTCAGCCACATAAACCCACTCAAAATGGTCAATACCTGAAATGGAATCCTGAGCGCTTAATTCTAATTCCACTCTGTCATTATAATAGTAGTAGTCTGCTGTCGGTGTGTCCTTATAACTTACAGCCATGTCCGTCGGAGTATTTTTGTCAATAAAAATATTTGGTGAGATATACTCTTTCATTAGATTTCCTGATTTATCCTTATAAGAAATCTTAATCTTATAAATTCCATTTTCTGTAAGGGAAATCTTATTCATGTAAACATTATTTACCAGTGACCAGTCTGCAGCATTATAGATTGTCTGATATATTCTGCCTATCTCTGTTTTGTTCATCAGATTATCCTTATTTACTGTGACTTCCTGCGTTTCCGGATTATTATCCGGTTTCCATGTCATTTCTACCTCTACATCATCTGTGTAGAAATTTATCTCACTAATATTTAATTGAATCTCCGCTTTGTCATTATAATAAAACTTCTCATCATTATAAATATTTTCGCCGTCTGTAGACAATAACTGTTCTAAACTCTCTCCTTCGATGACATGATTTCTTAATTCGTCCGACGCACTATTGCCATAAACAGCCTTATTTGGTTTTGTTAATTGTGTTTTCATTTCCGGCGCAGAGGAATCCACATAAATTTCAGGTGAAATATATTCCTCCATTTCATTATTGGCAGGGTCTTGATAGGTAATCCGAACGACATATAAGCCTTCTTCAGCAATTGTTAATGTGCTTGTCCATTCATTTGCATTCTTTGTTTTTTCCCAGACTGGTTTATCTACCGAATAATTTTCTCCATTTCTAGTAATTTGTATCTTTACATCAGATTGGTTTTCCGTAAAGAAATATTTTTCATCAAGATACATTGTCAGTCTGGCAGGAATATCTTTTGTATAATAAAAACGATCTCCTCTGTTTTCAGAATATGCATTTACTTTTTGGTCATAAGCCTGTACTTCATATGTTCCGTTTTCTGATTTTTTAAGGATTTCTCCACTACTTGTCTTCGACAATTGAACTTTTCTTCCCGGGCAGGTTGCATCAATAACAATTTTCGGTGAAGTATAAATCTTCATTGCGTTGCCAGACTTATCCGTATACTCCACTGTTATAACATATTCTCCTTCATCCTGAAATTGAATGATATTAGAATATATATCTCCATTTTTATCCCACTCCCGGTCAAGAGCATATTCCTTTCCATTGACCTCAACTTCGACGTCTTTTCCGTAAAAATATATTTCGCTGATATTGAATGTAACATTTACCACATTCCCATTATCCGCATAATCGCTGTCCTTTTTATAATAGAATGTTTTTGTAGAGTCATCAGCATATTTTTCATTAAAATTATCCGTTTCTGCTGCGTCTGGTATTTTTTTGTTATTTTGGTCTAAAATATTTTGCGGTTTCGTAAAGGTCACCGTGCGCTCCGGTTCTTTGTCATCTACAATAATCACCGGAGACGTATAACTATCCATAACATTTCCGGATTTATCCGTATAATTCATTGTGATGACATAAGTTCCATTCTCTTCAAACGTGATGTGGTTCGTGTTTCTGCCGTCCTCTTCGTGGTTCCACTCCTGACTAAGAGTGTACGGCTCCTCGTTGACTTCTACTTCTACGTCTCCCTCATAGAAATTCTCTTCCGTAATTAACAAATCAATGTCTGCCTGTTCCCTGTAATAGAACCGATTTGTTATTGTCTCTTCTTTCCCCAAATCGTCCGTGTACTCAATCTCTGTTCCTTTTTCATCCTGAACAACCCTATTAGGCTGTTTTAACATCACCGTGCGTTCCGGTTTTTTGTCATCTACAATAATCACCGGAGACGTATAACTATCCATAATATTTCCGGACTTATCCGTATAATTCATTGTGATGACATAAGTTCCATTCTCTTCAAACGTGATGTGGTTCGTGTTTCTGCCGTCCTCTTCGTGGTTCCACTCCTGACTAAGAGTGTATGGCTCTTCGTTGACTTCTACTTCTACGTTTCCCTCATAGAAATTCTCTTCCGTAATTAACAGATCAATGTCTGCCTGTTCCCTGTAATAGAACCGATTTGTTATTGTCTCTTCTTTTCCCAGGTCCTCCGTGTACTTAATCTCTGTTCCTTTTTCATCCTGAACAACCTTATTAGGCTGTTTTAACATCACCGTGCGTTCCGGTTTTTTGTCATCTACAATAATCACCGGAGACGTATAACTATCCATAATATTTCCGGACTTATCCGTATAATTCATTGTGATGACATAAGTTCCATTCTCTTCAAACGTGATGTGGTTCGTGTTTCTGCCGTCCTCTTCGTGGTTCCACTCCTGACTAAGAGTGTACGGCTCCTCGTTGACTTCTACTTCTACGTCTCCCTCATAGAAATTCTCTTCCGTAATTAACAAATCAATGTCTGCCTGTCCCCTGTAATAGAACCGATTTGTTATCGTCTCTTCTTTCCCCAGGTCCTCCGTGTAATCAATCTCTGTTCCTTTTTCGTCCTGAACAACCTTATTAGGCCGTTTTAACATCACTGTCCGTTCCGGTCGACTTCCATCAATGATAATGGTCGGTGAGGTATACTGATCCATTTGCACTGCAAAATGATTCTGATGTGCAATGGTAATCACATACTCCCCTGAAGTTTTGAGTTTAATTGTATTTTGATAGGTGCTTCCGGATTTTTTCCATGCTGCTTTTTCAGTCTGTATGGTTTCCGAATTAACTTTGATGTCTACACTCTTACCAAAATTATCTTCAGTATAGAGCGTGTCGGTATCTGTTATTTCGACAGTCAGTTCCATTTCCCCACTATAATAAAATTTTTCTGATTGGTTTTCCGATTTCAGGTTTTCTTCATTCGTTTCCTTTTCTGTTCCCTGATTGTCTGTCACTATTTTTTTTGGCTGGCTGAGTGTAACGCTTCTCGTGATGGAATCCATATTGACAACAATATATGCAGAAGTTCCTGAAAACTCATGCCCCGCATAATCTTTTCCCAAAATCTGAAACTGATATTTACCACCCAGATTTATCTGAATTTCAGTTCTCCATACATTTGATGGACCCTGCTTATTCCACAGGCACTGTGTACTGATGTCAGTCTGATTCTGCATGAGTGTCACTCCATCCGGATCAAAGTTATCATCTGTAACCTCTAAAATGACCTTTGGACCATATGTATAGTTTATGCGTGTATCTACATCTTCTATATACTGTTCCCAAGCATCTAAATTCTCTACCGGAACGTACTCGTTTTCTGCATTTTTCTGGTCAATGCTAACCGGTTTATCGCTTAAATCTATTTTTTTCTCCGGATTTTTTGTGTCAATAATAATTTCGGACGATACGAGATCACTCATCCTATTTCCTGAATAATCCTGATATTGAACAGTAATAATGTTTGAGCCCTCCTGATTCAGAATAAGCTGATTTGTATACACATTACCGCCTTCAGAGTTACTCCATTCATCATTTGCCCATGTAGCCGCTTTTCCATTTACCAGCACAGTGACATCCTGCGGATTAAAGTAATTCTCAGTTATGCTGATTTCTGCGCTTGTCTGTTGGTCATAATAAA
The DNA here is from genome assembly GCA_947624875.1 of uncultured Lachnospiraceae bacterium. Lineage (GTDB taxonomy): Bacteria > Bacillota > Clostridia > Lachnospirales > Lachnospiraceae > Eubacterium_G. The sequence continues at coordinate 45,011 of CANQMA010000002.1, read as the reverse complement.
ATTTTGCCTGTGTATCTGTCTGATAATCTGAATATTGAAGCACATCTTCTATTTTTTTGTTATTTTTTACAACATTTTTTGGCTGTAGCAGTTTTATATCGGACGTTGGCGATTTGGTGTCAATGACAATTTGCGCAGAATGAACCTCGTCCATCCGATTTCCAGCATTGTCCTGACACTCTACTGTGATAATGTTCGTCCCTTCCTTATCTAGTGTCACCTCATTTGTATATCCGCTGTCACTGTCTGCCTTTGTCCAGTCTCCCCTCATGACTGCCTTGCTGCCATTCACCAGGACAGTTACGCCGTCTGCGTCAAAATTCTCTTCAAAAATATTGATTTGTGCAATGATTTCCTTTTCCCCATAGAACAAAACCGCCTCTGGATCATCTGCGTACAGTCCATATTGATCTCCACTGATTTTAGAATCTCCTTTGACAATATTCTTCGGCTCAGGCAGATGAAATGCAGTTTTTGGTGCGGTTTGATCCATGACTACTTTAGAAGATACAACCTCATCCATTTTGTTTCCTGCAAGATCCGTGCAGTTGACTTTAATTTGATACGTGCCGTCTGTCGTGATAGGAACAACGGCATCCCATTTATCCGCTCCTTTAGTATTATACTGATTCCATTCAACACTCTGTGTTTCCCAGCTTTCTCCATTATTATCAGAAATTTGAACAACTGCTGCTTTTTTATTAAAATTCGCCTCTGTAATTTCCAGAGAGATGTTCATATCACTTTGATAGTATTTTTCATCCTCCACTTCTTTTTCCGGACTATCATATGTAATTTCTAATTGTGGCGCAATATCATCCGTAACCACATTTAGAAAATCCAGCGGATTAAGTGTGTATTCTCCCCATGTAACCGTTTCTCCAATGTTTCCTGCCGCATCTACTGCTGCAAAAGATATGTTCTCCGTTTTATTTTGGACTGTTATCGGAATTTGTGCATGAATGCTGGTTTCATCCATCCCGACCCGGATTTCCTGCCAGTCTCCCCCGTCTACCTTGTATTTTAAAACTGAAATTTTTACATTATCTGTTGCTGTAACAGATATTTCTTCATTTTTATTTATATATAAATAATTTCTTTCATACAATTCAAGTTCCCGGCAGGTACAATGAATTTCAGGAAAAATATTATCGATATAAATTCCATCAACGGACAATTTCCCTGTAATGTCTCCATTTGAATTTTTTAGATAAAATGAAATATTTTCCTGTGTTTCCTCAATCTTCAGCGAATCGCTCCATCCCGCTGTTCCAACATTATCCTCAAAACTAATTTGATAGCCTTCCGGAGCATTGATTGTTACGATGCCGCGATAATATTCGCTTCCATCTTCCTTTGTTCCATCCACTTTGCACTCTTGTGCCGGCGCATCCGCTCTTTTTACCGTAATGCTATAAGAGATTTCTTTTTCATTATAATAATCATCTTCTGCAAAATTTGCTTTTACGGTTATAGAGTATTCCTCTTCAATATCTTTAAATTTGTCTGCATTTAATTTGATATCGCCCTCTGCAGTCACTGTTGCATAGGTTCCGTCAGTATCCTGCTTTCCATCTTTATCCCAAACGGTATAAGTTCCCCTGCTTTCCTTTTCAGGGTCTTTTCCAGTAATATTATTCTTTATTACATTCTGTATTTTGTCGCCATAAGTTACTGTTATTGCTTCACTTTCAAACTCAAGGTTTCTGTCTGCTTTCTCTGTCTTTAAACGAAAATCTGCCGTCCCTTCGTAATTTCCCAGATTGTCCGTGGCTGTTGCAGTGATAATGACTTCCTCATTCTTTGGTTTTTTTACAGTGACAATTCCTGTTTTTCCAACTTCTACATAATCCTCGTCCTGCTTATTTTTCAAGGAATATTCGATATTTTCTGCATGGTCTGCCTCTGCATTTAAGGTATAACTTTCTCCATACTTAACGCTGTCATTTTCAATTTTGTTTCCATCTTTAATGAATCTGACCTCTGTCGTTGCTTTGCTGATGTTAATCTGACAGGAAATTTGTGTCTCACTAAAAAGTTCATTTCCTTCAATTGTCGCAGAGATGGTTGCCGTTCCTGCAACCTTAATCTGCACACTCACCTTTCCCTCTCGATTTGGATCGGAAAGTACGATGAAATCATTTAAGTCAGTCTCTGCATCATCCTTTGCATGAGTATTTCCCTTTCCGTCGACAAATTGAACAATCTCATATGTTATAGTTCTGGCGTTATCAGCATTTTCATCACTTTTTGCCTCAATCATAATCGTATTGTCTGTATGAAATACTGCATTATACTCTTTGACCGTTTCTTCCTCTTTGTCCGGCATGACAAAGCGAAAACTCGAATCAGATGTCTTTTCGCCTTCCGCAGTGTTTGCAGTTTTTTTTGGTTTGCTCTGAGTGATTGCTTCTGTCTGCAGAGAGTTCTCCTGTGTTGTCATCTCCTTTGTTTCCGGCACAGATTTTTCTGACGCCTTTTCCGGCTCAGTTTCTGTTTCCTCTTCTTCCACAACAATGCCAGTTGACTCTTCTGTAGTCTCTTGTACTGTATTGGCTTCTTCCTCAGCCAATACGCGCTGCATTGAATCAGGAATCATTCCAACTAACAGAGTGAGCGCCATAAGCAGAGCAACTACACGATTTTTTCCTTTACTTTTCAATCCTTTCATTTTCTGAATCTCTCCTTTTTTCCCATAGTCTATTTAAAATGTTATCTTGATTTAACGCATGATAATAGAGTTTTCCGTTTAAAATACAATGCATGCAGAAAGAAAATATAAACAATGAAAGCACAATATACCGCTCAAATTCTCCTGCTGTTAAAAAAACAATCACTACAGCGATTATCATTGCAAACATTATGATATCTGCAATGGCTGCATTCCTATCTGAAAAAAAGCACCTAACGCCTGCTTTTCTTTTTTTCTTTCTTCGAATCTTGTTTTTCCGCATCCATTTTTTGTAACTCAGCCATAATATAAATTGTGCAAGTCCTCCACCAATTAGAGCAGCCCAAAATAATATGCCAGCTGTCTTATTAGTGTAATTCCAATCATTTCTGTTAAAATACATTAAAAAAATGCTGACGGATAACAGAAAAAAACAGATGATTGAAATTGTCAGATAAAAACAGTCTCTCCAATGTCCGCCAGAATGTTTTTTTGTCATCTTTCCATTTCTGAGGTTTTTTGGTCTCATTGCAAAATTCCTACCAAATCACTTCATCTGTATGGATGAAGGTAATATCTCTTTCAATCTCAAATACAACCGTTCCGGTATTATTCTGATTTAGAAGAACGGTCTCATTGTATGCCGCCTCATCCTGTTCCTCGAATTGGCTTAATAATGCTGTTTCATCCAATGAAATGTCTGATAACACTTCTGTTTCATTGTCTGAATCTGGTATTGTATCATGGTCCGGGCTTAAATTTTGGGTAGCAATTTTAGCAGTAACGACCCCTGTGTTCATGTTTCTTGAATAATCCGGAGGGCTGTCGGAATTTTCTGCTGCTGCTTTTCCTTTTCTTCTGTTCCCGGTTCTTTTTTGATTGTTTGCATTTTCTGTCTGCTCATTTTCCTGCCGAATCTTTTGAATTTCTCTTTTTGCATTGCTTCCAGTTAAATCACCGATCGCCTTTCGGATATGAAGGGCAAAAAATAATATAACTGTTACAATCAGCATGACTGCACATAGAATTGCGGCGCCAAAGAAAATATATCGATATGTATCATATGTCATGGCTACTACCTTTCTGTTTATGAAATCTCTTCTGCCGAATTAATTTTCTTAATGGATTCTGAAATAGACTTTCTCAGATTTTTAATATCTTCCTGCACTACAGATTCATTAACCGTCTCTGCTCGTTGATCTATTTGTTCTAACAAAGCCTTAATCTGATCTAAATCTGTAATATCTAAAAATTGCATAATATTATGATTTATTATGTTATTGATTTCATTCCAAACCTGTATTTTTGAATCAATTCCATCCGATTGTTCTGTCTTCTGTTCCAGTTTTTTTATCTGTTCCCACAGCACTTTATACTGCTCATACATTTTTTCTGTCTGTTTCACTTTTGCGTTTCCATATTGATTGATTGCTTCCAAACAATCCGCCATATCACAGTAAATATCTGTAATAGGATATTTTTCTTTTGCAGATTCAAACCAACTGGCTGCATTTACATACCGGTCCATATCCACACTGACATCATAAGAAAACAGAAAACTCTCTCCAATGGCATAGCAAACATCTATGTAATCATCTCTGTTACTTTCCCTAAATTCATTAAATACATCCACGCGCTCTGAAAACCCTCTGTTATTCTTTTGGTCCAACCCGATCTGTAACTGCTTTAACTTCTGTCCCTCGTCGGAAGTCAAAACATAATCCTCTATCAGAAAATCATTCAGTTGAATATAGGCGTCTTTTTTCACAGGGTCTGTCAGAATTGCATCGTAATAATCTTCTGCAGAATCAGCAGTTTTCAAAATTTCAAAATAGTTTTCACTTTTCTTTTTTTCAGCAGATGTATATCCCCATGCGGATGTTATACCGCAGCCGATTGTCAGTATGGAGGATATCGCAAATGCCGCAATTTTTTTAACCTGACGTCTCCGGTAAATATCATCAATTTCCTCATAATGCTCCAGAGCATACATTAACTCCGCGCAGGACTGATACCGGTCTTCCGGATTGCGTTGTGTACATTTCAAAATAATTCGTTCCAAACCACTTGACAGCATAGGATTAATTGAACGAATTGGCTTTATTTCATACGGCGGCTCGCATGGGTTCATGCCGGTAACTAAATGATATAATGTTGCCCCAAGACAATAAATATCTGTTCTTGCATCCGTCTGTCCCATTCCACCAAACTGTTCCGGAGCAGCGTACCCTACCGTGCCCAGACAAGTCGTATCTGCCAGATTTTTTTCTTTAAATTCTCTTGCTGTACCAAAATCAATCAGGGTGACTTTTCCATCCGGTTTTAACATTACATTACCCGGTTTCATATCCCGATAAATAATTGCCGGATGTCTGGTGTGAAGATATCCCAGCACATCACAAAGTTGTTTTGCCCACTCAATCACATTTTTCTGTGGCTGCGCGCCGTACTCTTCGAGAATTTTGCTCAATGGATTTCCTTCAATATAATCCATGACAATTAAGAAGGTATCTTCATCCTCAATGACATCTATAATACTTGGAAGACTTGGATGGCTTAACCTTTTTAACATATCGGTTTCCACTACCAGACCCTGCTTTACCACTTCAAAGTCTTTTACTCCGTCTTTACGGACTTCCTTAATTGCCCATTGTTTATTTGCTTTTTCATTCATTGCAAGATAAACAACACTCATCCCACCTTGTCCGACTTTGTTCAGTATTTTATATTTTCCATCTACTAACTGACCTATCTGTAACATGTTCTCTCCTAAAAGGTTCTGACCAGAACCACTGAAATATTATCTGTTTCCTGTCTCTGCTTGTTTATATCAATTAACCGACGCGCATTGCGTTCCATATCCAACTCATTTAATAGATTGTCCGGTTTGAACCCATTGAATATTTCATCCGTACTGATTTCATGTCTAAATCCGTCTGAACAGAGCATATATACAGCATCTTGCTTTGTATCTCCAAAAAACATTTCCGGATATACTTCCGGAGATGCGCCGACACATTGTAATAAGACATTTTTTCTACTGTCTTTTTCAGCTTGTTCTCTTGTCATATTCCCCAATTGAACTTCTCGCTCTACGAAAGTCTGATCCTTCGTCAATTGAATCAGTTCATCTTTTATTTCATATGCTCTGGAATCTCCTACATTGATGATGTAATACCTTTTTTCAGTAATCAATATTGCAACCAGTGTTGTTCCCAGCTGCACCTGATGATAATTTCCATACCGTTTGATTTCTTCATTCATTTTGGCTGCAATCTCCATCCATTGTTCCCGAATGATGTAATCTTCTATCGGCGCATTACACAATGAAGGCAATTGTTCTGTAACCCACTGGTTGAAAGCATGAATCAGGGCGGCGCTTGCCACCTCGCCCCGCTGCAATCCTCCCATCCCATCACAGAGAACTGCAAAAACCATTCTTCCCTGATTTGTCTGAATTGTTTTCACGGACAGGCTGTCCTGATTTGTCTTTTTTCTTATTCCTATATCTGTTGTCGCTGAAATTACAAAATTCATTTTTTCTCCATCAAATTCTTCTCAGGTGTTAATAAAGGTTAAATATAAAATCCTCATTTGCAAGCCGGATTTTCGTTCCATGTGTAATTTTTACTTCTGTATTGCTTTGAATCATGTTTCCATTCACATAAGTATGGTTTTTAGAATTTGTGTCAATGATAAAATAGTCTTTTTCTCTTGTGATGATATTGGCATGGCTTCTGCTAACCGCCGGATTATCGCTCACAAAATAATCCACATAACTTTTTTCTTTACCGATACGAAATACCGGCTTATTCAGTAGTATCTTTTCATTATTTTTGGAACGGATTAAAAACGGAACAATTTCCATCTGCTGTACTCCGGCGCCTAAAACAGTTGTCTCTCCCGCATTAGACATTCCCTGATTCAACACAACTGTCTCTCCGAAATTAGCTTTTGTCTGTCCGAGTGTATGTTCCTGCTGCGCTCCCTGAACATTGATTACATTTCTATCCATGGCGGAATTCACCATAGAATCTTTCTCAGTTCTTTGAACAGCATCCATACCGCGCCCGGGCATATTCATTCCGATATCCGGTTTTTGTAATGGCGGTGTCTTCACCGGAACCTTGTTCATTGTTTGATAACTGTCCGGCATTTTTGATGGAATCCCATTTGCCTGCGGCGGAACTATTCCCGCTTTCTTATTTGCCTTCTGTGCTTTATATATTGCTGCATTTTCCTTATTGTAATGCTGCATCAGATAAAACCATGACATCCGTTTTTCGTGATTATTCTGTATGTTTTCCACGCTTTGCCGTGTTGTTTCTTGATTTGGCACATTTATATTTGAAATAGGTACGTTTTCACTGATTACCGTTTGCTTCTTTTTGTTTTTATTTTTCTTTTTTCCCTTGTTCTGTATTTCGTCTATCTGCGAATTAACCTCAGGGTTCACATTTCCCTGAAACTCTGGTTTCATCTGCGGAGTCAGTTGTTTATGACTGTTTGCCTGCGCTGGCTGTGTATTCACCGGGCTTGCAGAAGCCGGTGTTGGCGGGACGGATTCTGCTTTCTGTGGTCTTGTTCCTGTTTCAACTTGCGCTGTCTGCCGGCGCGCCGCTGACTGATTGAAATTATTTTTCCCATGCTCATTCTGCAATTGATTGATCATCAATTTAAATTCAACCGGGTTTAACGTTGGTGAACTGTTCAAATAATTCATGATTTTTGCAACATAATCACTATTTTCTGTCTGATCAAACTGTGTAGAAAACATGATATTTTTAAAGAAAAGTTCTAAGTCTACCCCTTCTATTTCTTTATTCATAATGGGAACACATATCATTTCCGCTTTATTTGTGCTGACGTCTACATAGATGTAATCTAAATCAAAAAGAAGGTTCCCATAGTCAATCATGTATTCTTCAGCAGATATAATGGCATCCATAATACTTGCAAAAACACCCAGCAGTCTTTTTCGATTGACCATGCCGGAAAAAAAGTCACTGACAGATACCCTTGCCGAAATATTGTATTTCAGAAAAATATCCTGATCCATCTGTGTATATATGACCGGGGCAATTCCATTGATCTGATTGTTTGTAATCATCCCAAGTCCCATCGTGTCCACATCGTCATTGATGGATAACTGATATGTTAAATATGTATATATTCCCTGATTTTCAATGTAAAATTTATCTTTATTCATTATGTTCTTTCCTCTACCACATATGTGCAATGACTTCCATTTTCCTATCAAAAACTGTCAATCCACCAAAATCAAATAAAAATTTTTGTTCGTAGTTTACTATGACATGAAGATCTCCATCATCTGTTATATAACTGTCATGAAATGTCATCCCGCTCCATCCGTCATTAATTCCTACAATCGAAAGAACCGATGCAGCTTTTGATTCGTCTCCGCCGGAAAAATATCCCAAAAATCTTTTTTTTGCTTCCTCGCTAACATCCGCACCGCTATACCATTTCTCATTAGATGAAAAATATTCTTTGTTTTCGGAATTGCTTATAATGCTTTCATACAACATATTTACTGCACTTTTTGCACTTTCCAAACCTGTATCTCCAATTTTTTCTGATGCAAATGAATCCAATGACAAACTCTCGGCGCTCTGCAAAAGAGCATGTGATATTAGTTGCTGACCGGAAAACATCATCAGGATTCCATAACAAAATAGAAAAATGAAAATAAATATCGGCAAAACTAAACTAGCTTCTAATGTTACGGAACCTCTTTCATTTTTTTTCACGGTAATGCTCCTTTTATTATTCATTTAGTAACCTCTTTGCTCCAATAATGTTTTATTAAACATCGAAGACCCATTAAATTTAAAAATATCTATGAATGCATTAAATGTAACGTCTGTATTTGACTTAACTGCAGTATATGCCTTCTTAATGCTAAAACTCTTTCCGTCTTTTTTATAATACTGTTTGGATTCCATATGAATAATATTCGCTATTCTTACCAATGTATCTTCAGGATCTGCAGAGAGCAGCAAGGATAGCAGCATATGTGTTTGATAATCTGCTTTGAATCTGCCATCCTTCCCTGTAAATGTTCCTCCGCCCGCCAGTTGATTCATTTTTCTTTGTAATGAGTTTCCAAAATAATTTGTTAATTCATTTTTCACTGTTTCGTTCTCTGTTGCCAGAGACGCAATATCTTTTCCAAGATCGACAATGCCGGTAGGTGATAGATAACATTTACCTTTAAACAAGTAACTTTCTCCGCCATTGACAAGAATGACTGTATCGCAAAATGGTTCACCCAAAATAACTGCAATGTATACAATCCATGCGGCAATGGTTGCGGAAGCCGCCATTGCATTGACTCCTTCGTCAGTAAAAATTGGCACAAGGTCTAAAATCAGTCTTAGCATGTATAGGTTCATAAATGAAATGGCCTGATTACAGATTTCTGATTTTGTTCCTGCAAGAATATACTCTAATTCCGCGCCACAAAACATATTGTCTTCTCCTGATTTTCCACTTAGTGTGTCAAATAAACTGCTTATACCCAAGAGGGAAGATGGCAACATGGAAGTGTTTGAACCGCCTGAATAAGGAATTTTATTAAAATCAAAAGTTGTCAAAGAGGCTCCCGAATTATAGTTGAGTCGATTTGGAAAATTATGTACTGCATAAGCATCAATGATATAATCTTCGTATAATGCCCCAATATCCCCAGTAATATAGCCAAATAATCTGGATATATTACTTACAGTATCTCTGATAAATTGTCCCATGGCTTTCAATACAGTACTGATGGAGTCATATACTTTTTTTATTGCCTTTAGTGCTTCTACAAACTTAAAACTTCCCATTGATTCTATAAAATCTTTAGTATTGGAAAATATTCCGCTAACTCCGTTTAGCATTGTGACATATGGGTTTGGGCTTTCTTCACCGATTAATTGGCTGAAGCAACCATCGCTGAGCACAGCATTCAGGTTTCCATTAAAACAGACGTCTAAATGAAACAACTTTTGTACCGTCTCTAACAGCTCCTTCAATCCATTCTTAATTGAAGACTCGGCTTTGGTTTTGAAATCACCCGCTGCCTTTGTAATTGCATCGTTTACTGCTTTCGTCACCGTCTTTACAGCGCTGTTAAAACTGGCAAAACCCTCTGGAAGAAATGAGGAAATGGTTCCCTTAAAGTCACCTTTAAGAAGATTTTTGATAACTTTGATTTTCCCATCTACCGACAGATTTTTTAATTTATTAATCGCGCCACCAATTCCCACATCCGTCTTGATTCGTTCAATCGTATCTGAAATTGCATCTTTAATATTTTTAATTGTATCTTCTTTTAATTTTTCTCCCTGTTCCTGTACAGTTTTTGAAATCTCCTCAACAATTTTTTTTAAGACGTCACTTCCTTTTTCAACAGACTGCATGACATTTTTTTCTGATTCCGTTTTGTTCCCATCACCTTCAGATAAATTTGTTAAACTATTCAGTTTATCTTTTGCAGTGTCCACTTTCTCTTTTAGGTTGTCGTAAGCACTACTTAAAGAATTAATTGCGCTGGATGCACTATTTAAACTTTTCTTTAATGCAATGCCCGCTGTGATTAATTCGTCAATTTTTTTTGCATATAAACTATAAATATAGTCATTTAGAGATTTTATCTGTTCATCGCCAGTATATTGAATGTTCACTACTTGTGTATCTTTTTCATACTCTATTGATAGATCATTTTTACTTTTTTTGATTGTCTGTAAAAGACTGTGAACCTTTTTGACAAAATCTTTTTCTTTAGTCGAAACATCGTTCAGTTTTGTCTCAACATCTTTAATTTTTTTTACAAAAGTCTCCCCTTCTTCTACCAAATCCTTTACTGCACCGGTCAAATCAGCTGTACTTGAAGTAATTTTATCTAAGTTTGTTATTATTTTTGAATCTTCTAACCGCTTTATAATATCTTCTATATTCAGGTCTTTTAAAGCGCTATGTGCAAGAACAGTAGTCTCTCCAAAATCGACTATCTGCTGGCGCATAATTCCCCGGTCTGACAGCGGCGCTGCTCCTGATGCATTTGTATCATTTAAATCTAAATCGACTGCTTCCCCCATTAATCTCACATTATTTTGATTATATTTTTTAAATGTCGTATCAATATTCATATCCTGAGATACCGACATCAGTCCAAAGCGGTTATTAACATATTGATCATAATTCGATAACGTTGAAGTTGTAGAAACACTTACCACTTCTTTTGTCGTTTGGACTGCATTTTGATATCTGCTATATTCAATTAATGAACTCACTAATGTCAGACATGGAGTTAAAATGAGACACAAAAAAATAGATATGATACCCTTTGTTTTTTTAATATATCGATATTTTATTTTCTTTTTGAAAATCATCTTTCTGTCCTCTTTATAACAATTTATCTATAATGGATTTGATATTTTGAATTGTTGTACTCACATTATTATATATTTGACCAAATCTACCTTTTTCGATACCATTTCCCAAATAGTTCACAAAATTGACCTGACTGTTATAACCGGTCAAATCAACACATTCCGCATATGCGGTTGAATATATTTTTGGATTACGGTCTATCAGTCCTATACTGACGAGGACATTTTCAAATATAATATTTGCATTGACAGATATTTTTAATTCTACCCGCTGTCGTCCTATGTTATCTCGTTTGATTTCTAACTTCTCAATATCTGCCATCTCATTGCCAAAGCTTGTTACCTTTGACCTTCTGTTTACATATTCTTTTGTTTTATTTTTATTTGATAAGGAAAAATACGCCCGATATTTTTTTAAATTTTTCATTTGCGAAGTATTGACGATTTCATCATCCAGCTTATTTAACGTTGTATATTTATAGTTTTTAGCAATATATACTGCAGTTTCACTCGCGACGGTATTAACCATTGCTTTTTGGTACAAATAAAACCCCAGCCCTATCATCGCTACTAAAACCACCATCGTTATGGAAATAATGATTGATGACTCAATCATCAGTTCTCCTGAATCATTCGTCCGCTTTTCCATGTTTTACCTCTTTACATTTAATAATATTTTTTAACAAGCCCTCCAGCCGTTCCATATCCGGTATCAAATTCTTTATCCGCATAACTGTCTTTCTTTACATAAACCGTCACTGTATGCGTCTGTGCAAGCGCCGTGCCATCAATATTTTCTAAACTTTCAGGAAGATAAATGCTCTCCAGTTTGTCACAATCCGCAAAACTTGTCTTCCCAATGGATCTGAGTCCCTCAGGCAATTTGATTGTTTTTAAAGAATCACAGGAAAAAAAGGCGTCGTTCCCAATACTTTCAACATGCTGTAATGTAACATCTTGAAGATTTTGACAATTGAAAAAGGCTGCATCTTCTATGGATTTGAGTTCTGTCCCAAGATTGATTTGCGTCAATCCGGTACAGTTACTGAACGCATGATCTCCTATTGTTTCAATACTGTTGGGGAGAGCAATAGAAGTCAGTTTTGCGCATCCCAAAAAGCTGTTTCCGACAAGTTCCTTCATGTTTCCGGGCAGTTTTATGCTTTCTAAGTTAACGAGATAATTAAAAGAATCTTCAACAACCGTGTCGTCACTTTCAAATACGACATGTTTGATCGTATTGTTCTGATCTGAAAATGTAGCATACCGGACTTTCGTACATTCCTTTGGAATAATCAGTGTCTCTGTCACGGGAGCACTCGTGTCAAATCCGTACACTTCACTCCCCTCCCAAAAGAAACAGTCCACATTTGTTTCTACATTTTCTTCACTATTTTTCACTAAATTCTTTTCATCCTCATTTCCACTACAACCACTTAAAAACAGCATTGCCAAAACCAGCCCTATCGCAATTTTTCGTTTCATCTTAATCTTATCCCTCCACTTTTATTTGCTATTCTGAATAGTAAGAAAAAATTATTATTTTATTTTTCCAACCCCAATTCTAATTTTAATACTTTCCATGTATATCCGGATTCTTCGTATGGGTCCTGACATTGAACAATACATATTCCGTTTTCATTAAAGTAATCGGCATCTGTAAACTCATAGTCAATTACTAATTTATTATTCTTTGTGATAAATCCCCACTTTCCATCTTTACACACTGCTGCAAGTCCGTTTGAAAAACTCTTTGCCCCATCATACTCCGGAGAGATAATCTCTTTTCCTTCAGAATCGACAAATCCCCATTTTCCATTTTTCATAAAAGCGTATAGTTTATCTTCTGTAGGAACCCCTATCTCTTCACACTCAAACTTCCCTATTTTTTTGAACTTTTCATTATAAATACTATATTTTCCATTGTTTTTTGCGAGTATAATGCCATTGTTGCAATAATGTCCCTGATTATCTAAAACAATCTCATCGTATGCATATTCTTCTTTTATTTTCCCTTTTTCATCTATTATTCCCCATTTTCCATCTTTTTTTACCGCTGCCAGTCCTTCGGTAAATGTTCCTGCCTGCTCAAATTCACCAAACTGTTTTTGGGCAAGCGCATTATAATATGAATAAAATTCTCCATTTTTTACAGCAATTTTATTCTCCGCATATGTTCCTGCATCAGAAACCGTAAAATCAAAAATTCCTAACACCTTGTCTTCTTTATCATACAATCTACTGTCTTCCCCTTTGGTGATAATTCTTACCTGATCCTCCCCACTCTGGCTTAAATAACTATATTCAAACTCATGATCCAGTTCTCCGTCACTATCAATAATTCCCCAATAACTTCCATTATTAACTGCATAACTATCATTAGAATAAGAAGAAAAAGATGTAATTTTAGTACTATTCAGCGTATATATATATCGAATCTCTTCCTTTTTCTCTTCTAGTGCTTTACTCTTTATGCCTTTTGATTCCGCATATTTTAACGTATTTTGCGCTTCTTCATACTCTTCTTCTTTAACATACGAATCTGTTAATTCCAAAATCATATCTTCATTTGGTTCTATCGTATGAATTGCTTTATCTAACTGCACAATATAATCGTCTGCAGCCTCTTTCCCATAAATATCTGTTTCTTCACTCCGCAATTGATATGCCTTAAGCAATTTTTCCCAATTTTTTTCTGTAGATTTGTACTCGATTGCTTTTGTATATTTTTGTATTGCACGATCATATAACTTTTGTTTCATATAGTTATCTGCCTGCGTGATATTTTTGCTATACTGGCTCATCGTTCTTTCTTTTCCATATAAATATTTTCCCCAGCTGATACCTAGCAGTGCAACAATTGCAAGCGCTAATAAAAATCTTATTTTCTTCATAATCGTCCTAAAAATTTCCAAATAATACTGTCAATAAAAATCCTATATATAAAAACGGTCCGAATGGAATCGTATCTTTTTTACTCATCTTTTTAAATAACAACAAATAGATTGAAACACCCATACAAATAATCATTCCAAAGAAAACCATATAAAAAGCGGTCTCTAAACCGGTTATGAATGCCACAGCGGAAATTATCTTAACATCACCCATTCCCAGTCCACCTTTTGAAATCAGTGATAAAAAAAATAACAGAATTAAACATATAGCAAAGCCAGCTATCCCCGTAACAATATACTCTGTTTTCTTTTCTATGATTGCATCAACACCTAAGAAAAGAATGCCGCAGACCAGCACACAAAGTACTAAAATATTGGGGATTCTTTTACTATATAAGTCTATGATGGCGCACACTGACAAGATTGCCGTCACAAATATCAGCCTGCATTTAATCTGCGTTAAATAACTTTCTTGCAGCACATAATAAATTTGAAAATCCGATATCGCCGTGAATGCAATCAGTACCGTCCATTTTTTTCTATCAATTCCCCGGATTTCTGCGGCCCAGGTGTGCATCACCATCTTAGCGCTTTCTTTTCCATTCCATTTTTTGGTATTGCCACTATTCCATAAAATATTTTTTGTATATTGGTAAGCTGTTATATTTAAAATCAGAATAGTGATAAAGCATAAGATGGTGATGATTCCTGTCATGATTTACTCCTCAAACTTGTGTAGCCTTTGTAATTCATTGTCTTATTAACCGTTGATGAAATCCATTACCTTGTCTTTCACCGCATTCAGGCCCTCTTGTCCCAAGGCAAGAAAGATTCCTGCCAGCACAACGACAATAGCTGTAACAATAGCAATGGAAATAAAATTTGTATCCCCATTGTCATCATGTAACAAAGAGTTCAACCTGCTTAATGCCCAGATATAACCCTGCGTCAGTTTGTCATTAATTAATCCCATAATGTTTCCCTCCTTAAAAAATTTATATTAACATCTTAAGATGCCAACATTCCTATTGCTCCGGCAATGACCATAATAATAATTCCAACAAAAATACATGCAATCGGCGCTAATAATTTTGATGCTGCCGCTTCTCCTTTTTGAAGCATATACTGCCTTTTAATATTCCACATCTCTGATGACTGCATGGTAAGTATGTGGCTCAGTTCATTACTTCCTTTTTCCAGTCCTTGTACTATATTGCTGGTAAATTTTTTTATTTCCGTGGATCCGGACAGAATTCCAAACTTGTAAATGGCGTCTGCTTCCGACATTCCATTCTGCATATCAATACAGGCGCTTTGCATTAACGTATATATTTCTCCCTGCTTACTGTACGCAACCGTACTCCACGCTTCTTTTAATACCATTCCTGAATTAATCAACAAGGCCATAGAAGAAACCACTTCCGGAAGTTCGACATTACACTCTGCTTCTCTTTTTTTAATCTTCTCATCCATATTTATAAAAAGCGAATATGCTGTAAAAACAGTAATTCCTATCCCGACAACAGCAAAAAATGTGGAATCGAAAACAGACGATATAATCAAACTGCAAAGTAAAAACAAATGGGTCATGGAGACAATCTGCGCCCACCGGACAAGTACATAATACTGTGCATACTTACTGTCATATAAAATTCTTGCCTGGTTAATCAGTTTTCTATAAACACCCGCAGGAATTTTCAAGAATTTGGTATTGTTCCATGCAAATCCAACGCAATAAAAACTTTTCAGCGGATACTCATTTTGATCTAAATTTTCAACCATTGAATCATATTTGCCGCCTGCCTTCATCTGTATAATAAACAAAACTCCCAGTACGGTGGCCATTACCAATCTAATCACAACTAATCTCCTTGTATGTTCATAATTTTATTTCCTAATATATATGCCCCAACAAAAAATCCCATTGAGACTGTTATGCATATCACCCCAATGACTGTTGAATAACTTTCCGCAAACTCGCTGCTCATTGTTTTTAATAATGCCATCATAACAATTGGAATTATCATCATTACTTTCATCTGCATCTTATTTGAAGTGATTTTGGTTTCAATCTCTTCCATAATAATCATTTTTTCACTAATGATATCCGTCGAACGCCTTATAATATCTTTTAAATTGCCACCCGTCCGATAACAGACTGAAAAAACAATTCCAAAGTTGGATATATCGTCTATTCCGCTTCTCTCCCCAAAATTCTTGATTGTATCTTCTATCGGAATATTATTTTGAATTCCATTAATCATTTCTACGACTTCAACCACAATATATGCTTCCTCTGAATATTGAATCGTCAAATCTTCTCTTGCAGCAATTAACGATTCATTGACGTTCATCCCACTGGACATAGAGTTAGACATTGCAGATAAAAAATCCCTGAATTGAATTTTTAGTTTTGATAGTCTCTTTGTCTGCAGACTTTTTTTCATCAATGGAATAAATATTTTGTCGGCAATCACTCCCGCTAACGAAAATACAATGACATTACTGATATACGTTGCTCTTGTCGCCGCACCATTATCACCTTTAAATAAACCGCCATAGAACAGCAGTCCAATTAATCCACCGGCAACAAATCCAATCAATGCATATAATAACTTTTCTTTTGCAGACATCTTATACACTTTATAATTTAACAACCGTGTATTAATTGGTGAAATAATATATTCCGGCTCTTCTACAGCATTCTTTTTTCCCATTTCTGTCTCCCTGTTATATTTCTACTTTAATTCCCGACAACTGAAGTTTTAACGTATTCTTCATTGGATTCTTTGTCCGCACCAGACTGCCTGACACTTTTTCAAGCGTGCTTTTTTCATCCTCTTGGAACTCATACAGCGGATTTAATATGATTTCTCCGTTTTCGTATCCCAGCACTTCCGTGATTTCCATTGTTTTCCTGGATTTGTCCCGCAATCTTGAAAGATGAATCATAATATCAAGCGCCGAACCTATTTGCTGCCTGATTGCTTCCAGCGGAAGCCCTTCCGTACCCTGCAATACCATTGTCTCCAGACGGCTGAGCATATCATGCGTGCTGTTTCCATGTCCGGTTGACAGCGAACCGTCATGCCCTGTGTTCATTGCCTGAAGCATATCCAGCGCCTCTCCGCCACGGACCTCTCCAACAATAATCCTCTCAGGTCTCATTCGAAGAGAAGACTTTATCAAATCTCTTATTGTGATTTCTCCCGCACCGGATGTATTGGCATTTCTGGTTTCCAAACTTACCAGATTGTCAATTCCTTTAATCTGCAGTTCCGCCGAATCCTCAATGGTGATAATTCTTTCATCTTTAGGAATATAATTTGATAATGCGTTCAAAAACGTTGTTTTTCCGGAGCCCGTTCCCCCACATACAAAAATGTTATATTTTGCTCGAACTAAAAGTTCCAGCTTTTCAGCGATTTCCTGTGTAATGGAACCATACTCAATCAATTTTTCTATCGTCATCGGTTCCTTTGAGAATTTACGGATTGTCATTGTCGGTCCACACAAGGCGATTGGAGGCAGTACGACGCTGACACGAGAGCCGTCCTGAAGTCTTGTATCACAGATGGGATTTGCCTGGTTTACTTCACGGCCTGCCTGTCCCACAATTCTCTGGATGATATCTTCAAGCCTTCTCTGACTCTCAAATTTTTGATTCATTTTAGTCAACTTTCCATTTTTTTCGATAAAAATATTGTCTGGACCATTAATCATTACCTCTGTAATATTTTCATCGTTCATAATTGTATCAAGAAGTCCTAATCCTCTAATGGAACTGTATACCTTATGTACGATATCCAGCTTCTTTTCAATTGGGTAATATGTACTGTTGGTTTTCTCTGCTACAATTTCCTCAATTTTTTCCTCAAGTTCCTCATCCGACATTTGGCTGAGCGGTAAATATTCGGTTATATATTTTCGTATTTCTGAAACCATATTTTCTACAGGCATTTCATCCATAAAGTTTCACCTCTTCACTGCCATGCATTACAATATTTTATCTAAGAAATCCATTGAACTGATCTGCTCAACCACCTGTTTTGTCAAAGCATGCTCATACCGAGGTATGCCTCCCAAATCATTGATTTCCAGTCCCGTTATAACTTGACATATTTTATTGCTGAATTTGTTATATACTAAATCTGCTTTATCCAGTCGGAAACTTTCATCCTGTTCCTGAATAATGCCGAGAGATTGATATGCTCTATTAAACTTTGAATTTGCGATTTCAGTTCCGTCTGAAACAATCACCACTTCATTGGATTTTTTCCACAGCATATAACTCAAGCCGTCAAAATGAAATCCGGCGTCTATGATGATAAACTCATAGCCGCAATTAGATATTTCATTTAACAAAACTTCAATTTCCTCGATTTTTAATTCCATGGCATCTAAAGCAACTTTCGGAGCCGCAAAAAAATTCACACCCTCTGTGGAGATTTTAACGCTACTCTCTATTTTCATTGACAGATTTGCCTTTTTACTTTTTAACGCATAGATAATATCGCTGAAATTAAACCGGCCTTCTCCTTGGAAAAAAAGTTCGGCGTCACCTGTTTTTTCCAGATTTAAATACATGACTTTTTTATGAGCCAGTGCAAGCCTTATCGCAAATGCTGCGGCAAGGGAAGAGCATCCCACTCCTCCGCTAAATGATGTAAAAAACACGCTTTTTACATCATTTTCACTAAATTTTTTTCCGGTAAAAGAACTTTCTCTTTCTGCATAGATGTTTAAAATCTGTTTATATATCAATTCCGCCTTTTGAAATTTACAGATTGCTTTCTGTCCTCTTACCGTATCAATATCCATACTGTCTACAAAATATGCCAAAATACAGCGTGAAGGCAGTTCTGTTTCATCGACACTAAACAATTCACTGGAAATTAAGAGATCGATCTTATCTTGTGAAAGGCTTTTTATGGCAGTTTCCTTTTTTGTAAATGAATGAATTTCCAGCTTATCTGAATATCTGCTGCTAAAAACCATCGCAAGACGCTTTAAATAATTTTCATCTTTTTCCAATAAGGCAATTTTAATCTTCATGTATTTCCCTCATAAATTTATTCAATATTATTTGAGATTTTTACACTTTTCGACCTTTTTTTCAATTTGCTAACTTTAAATTTATAAAAAAATATTTATTGGGTAGCACGTTGTTTTTATAACATAATATTTTATAATTTTTAGTTAATTACATTTTTTGACATTTTTTTACATGGAGGATTTCAATGAACTTTGGAGAACTTTTAAAACAATATATCAATGATTCTGAAACAAGCGTCCGTCTGTTTTCAAAAATCACTGATTTGAACCGGGGGTGGCTGTATAATATTTTTTCGGGTAAAAAAAAATTGCCGGAAGATAAATTTCATAATATGTTAAACCAATTCCCATTTTCTACGGTTCAAAAAAAGCTGCTGAGAGATGCTTATTATGAAGAAATATATGGCGTTGATAACCACACTAAGATACAATTTATCATTTCTGAACTAAAAGCCCTGACTCTGCAAAATGATTTAGAGTTGTTTTTTCCCGATAAAACTCAGAAATTCACCAAAAATCTTACTTATCTTTCTACTGCCGAGCAGTTAAATAATTCTATTATTACCCTGCTGTCTGCTTTATCATCTAATGAAAAAACGCCTGCGATTTATTGTAATTTTTCATTTGAACAAAAAAATATTGACGACCTTATTTACTCCTTTTTACTTCAGCATTTAAATATGTCATTTTTCCATATTGTTAATTTTGATAATATTGGATCTGATATTCATAATTTAAGAAATATTTTTAGAAGTATTAAGTATGCCCAAAATAGATTTAATACCTTTTATTACTATGACAATAATCATCCTTTTCAGTTAGATAATTTATTCCCATTTTTTATTGTCACGAATAAAGGCGCAATATTATATAATAAACTTCTGAACAATGGCTTATTAATTTTGGAGACTTCAATTGTCAATGAATTAATTAAAAAGGCAAAATCTATCTTGTCTCAATGTATGCCCCTCGTACTATTTCCGGATAGTATTTTCCAAATTCAGCAGCATCTGGCTCAAAACATAGAACAGCCTTTTGAAATTTCTATCGGCGTAGACCCTTGCCCGACAAAATATCTTACCTTGGATATCTTGGAGGACATTGCGAAAGATTCTGTTCCTGATAAAAATTATTTTGTCCATCGATATTATGAATGGATTAAATTAACGGAAACTGATTCTCAATCCTTTTTATATTTAAATTCATTAGAAGGATTTATTAATTTTGCACAAAAGGGATATCTTAAATCTTTCCCTGAAAAATATGCAAATCCATTGCCTGTCAGAGATCGCATTCATATTCTTCAAAAATGTCTTGAGTCTTCCGAAAAGTCTTTTTACCTTGTTGATAACAGCAAGATATTTCTCCCTGAAAATATACATATAAAATTACACCCTCCATATACAAACCTGATTTATGGAAGTTTTGACACATCTGACTTTCCTTATTTGGGCGAATTTATTATTTTGTTATGTAACAATACTATTTTGTCGGACTTTGTTAATTTCAAAGACTATCTAATTAGAAACAAATTTTATTTAAATGATAAATATACACAATTATTCTTTAATGACCTCATTTTGAAATTAAAAACCTGACAAATGGTAATAGTTTTATTTTTGTTTTTTTTAATTCTGTAGTATAATAAAAAGGTCTTGAAAAATTTTCAGGCTTTCATTGATGAAAACAAAAGAAAACGATCAAAACATTTTGTTTTGGTGCAATACATAGGAGGTTTGTATGAGTCAGAAAATGCTTTCCGATATCAATCGCCGCACCGGCGATTACGGCTACAATTCGGAGTCCCGTATTTCTCCGGGGAAAAAGAAAGACCAGGCGAAAAAGAGCAGGGTTTTTGGAATTATTCTTGCGTTATTGCAGTTTGCCGCATCCGTCTGGTTTGTTCTGCAGATTTATATGATTTTGAGTACAACGCTGCTTGCCGTCTGCATTGGCGTACTGGTGGCGCTGTTTGCTGTGTCGCTGTTTACACAGCTGGGCAAAAGAAGTGTCCGTACGTTTGGTAAAATATTTGCCGTTCTTATGATTATTATTCTGGTTGTCGGATCCGTGTTTTCCAATAAGATCACTGCATTTTTAAGTACCGTGGGCGGCAGCCAGCAGGTAGATACGGAAACACCGTTTATTGTATATGTTTCTGCGTCCGATGATTTTGGAGAGTACAATCCAAAAGTCAACGGCCGTTCGGACACCAATATTCTCGCTGTTGTAAATCCGAAAACTTATACGGTTCTGATGGTTTCCACGCCAAGAGATTATTATGTTCATGTGTCCGGTGAGAGCGTAGACCCTAACCCGGATTCCTCTTTTGAAAAACTGACGCATGTCGGCCTGTATGGAAGCGGAATTGCCTATGACGGTAACGGGAAAAAATTAAGCCCGTCCGAATGGGGAAGCGGCTATGATGTTATTGCCAGCGGCGGTAAATGGGGAACGGCATCCATGTATAAAAAAGATTCCAAGTATACCGGGTTCACGGCGCTGATGAACACCTTACAGGATTTATATGGATTTGACATTGACAGAAATCACTATTCCTATGTCCGGCTCAATTTTACCGGGTTTGGAAGGCTGATTGACGCTATGGGCGGAATTACTGTAAACGTTGACCAGGGATTCTCAACGCACACCTATGCAAACTATGAAAATGATAATGGCCGCGCGACCTATACTTTCCAGAAAGGAAAGCAGAAACTAAACGGGATTGAAGCGCTGACCTATGCCCGCGAACGTCACAAGGTTGCCGGCGGCGATATGGGACGTAATAAAAATCAGATAAAAGTCGTGCGGGCAATGGCAAACAGACTGTTGTCAACAAATACCTTTTTGTCCAGCAATTTTGGAGATATTCTGGACACTCTGGGAAGCACGTTTACTACAAATCTGGATTTGACTTCCCTGGTGAAATTCCAGACAGCAATTTCCACACACGGAGACTATGACGGGTGGAAGATATTGTCTTATAGTGTAACCGGCGCATCCGGACGGGACCGGATTTTATGGGACGGCAGTTCTCCATCCATCGTATATCAGGATGAAACTTCCATCAGCAATGCCTCCAATTTGATTCGGATGACTTTAGATGGAAAGGATTCCTCTGCCATAAAGAAACAGATCAAGGAATATAATAAATAAAAACGGAGACTGATGCATATGAAAAAAATCATATTGACCGGCGGCGGTACTGCAGGACATGTGACACCGAATATTGCGCTCGTGCCGAAATTAGAAGAAAACGGCTATCAGATTAAATATATCGGAACAAAAGACGGCATGGAAAAGAAACTTGTGTCAGATGCAGGTCTGGACTATGAAGGAATTTCATCCGGAAAACTGCGCAGATACTTTAGTTTGAAAAATTTTACAGACCCTTTCCGCGTTGTCAAAGGATATTTTGAAGCAAAAAAGATTATGAAAACATATCAGCCGGACATTGTATTTTCCAAAGGCGGTTTTGTAACTGTTCCGGTTGTCTATGCGGCGCATAAATATAAAATACCGGTCATTATCCACGAATCAGATATGACGCCCGGTCTCGCGAACCGGCTGGCAATTAAAAAAGCAACGAAGGTATGTCATAATTTTCCGGAAACCGCAAAGCATCTTGGCGCAAAGGCAGTACATACCGGCTCGCCAATCCGCCGGGAATTATTTGAAGGAAGCAGACTTCACGCCTTAAACTTATGCGGCTTTTCTGCAGCGAAACCGGTAATCATGGTGACCGGCGGCAGCCTGGGAGCTGAAAATGTCAACCGGATGCTCCGCGAAGCTCTGCCTAAACTGCTGGAGACTTTTCAGGTGGCGCATCTCTGTGGGAAAGGAAAAGTTGACGAAAGCTTTTCCGGTACAGACGGTTATGTCCAGTTTGAATACATCAGCGACGAGATGAAAGATTTTTTTGCAATGGCAGATTTAATCATTTCCAGAGCCGGTGCAAATTCTATTTGTGAAATTGCCGCGCTGGCAAAACCTAATATATTAATTCCTCTTTCTGCAAAGGTCAGCCGGGGCGACCAGATTTTAAATGCAAAATCTTTTGAGAAACAGGGATTTAGTAAAGTTCTTGACGAAGATACAGCGACTCCTCAGGATTTAATTGACGCAGTCAAAGAAGTCTATCAAAACCGACAGGTCTATATCGATCAAATGAAACGCTCCACCCTTTCCGGCGGAGTAGAAAAAATTATTCAACTAATAAAAGAGTTCTCCTGAAATCAGGAGAACTCTTTTTTCAAAAATATTTTATTTTAACAGCGTTTCAGCCTTTTTGATTATTTCATCAACCTTTTCCTGATTGATTTCCTTTTGATTCCATTTTAGAATTTCTTCATGATATCTTGGAATGACATGCATATGAAAATGAAATACCGTCTGTCCTGCTGCTTCACCGTTATTTTGCAAAATATTGACGCCGTTGCAGCCGGTGATTTCTTTTAACGCCGCTGCAACTTTTTTTGCCAGAACATAAACCTTTGATGCAAGTTCCTCCGGAAGTTCAAACACATTGGCGTAATGTTTTTTCGGCAGAATCAGGACATGTCCCTCCGTTGCCGGGCTGGCATCAAAAATCACCCGGAAATCATCATCTTCATAAAACGTATTTGTTTCAATCTCTCCATTTGCCAGTTTGCAAAAAATACAATCCTCCATTTTTTTGCTCCTTTCCATTCATATATTTTTATAGCGCGCGCATCCCGGCGCGAAATTTCATTCTGCTTTAGCAGACAAGTTCTCTTTTTGCGCAATCAAGCGCTGCCTCAATGACCTTATCCATATCATAGTACTGATAATTTCCGAGCCTTCCGCCGAAAATAACATTTTCTTCTTTTTCCGCCAGCTGCTGATACTGTCTGAATAAAGCGCTGTTCTTTTCATCATTAATTGGATAATACGGTTCAATCCCCGGTTTCCACTCTGACGAGTATTCTCTGGAAATAACTGTTTTCGGCTGCGTGCCGAATTCAAAATGCTTGTGTTCAATAATCCGCGTATACGGAATTTCCCGCTCTGTATAATTGACAACCGCATTGCCCTGATAATTTTCTTCATCGAGTACTTCTGTTTCAAACCGAACGGTGCGATATTCCAAATGTCCAAATTGAAAGTTAAAATATTCATCAATCATTCCGGTATAAACCGTTTTCTTTGCAGCATTCTGATGCGTTTTTATATAATCAAAATAATCTGTGTTTAATAACACATCGCTGCCTTCGAGCAGTTTTTCCACAATACCGTTATATCCGCCGATTGGAATGCCCTGATAGCGGTCATTAAAATAGTTGTTATCATAAATAAACCGGAGCGGAAGCCTTTTTATAATAAATGCAGGAAGTTCCCGGCAGTCTCTTCCCCACTGTTTTTCAGTATAACCTTTAATCAGTTTTTCATAAATATCTGTACCGACCAGGGACAACGCCTGCTCTTCCAGATTTTTCGGCTCGGAAATATTCAGTCCGGCCTTCTGTTTTTCAATAATTTCTTTTGCCTCATTCGGCGTTTTAATATTCCACATTTTGCTGAATGTATTCATATTAAACGGCAGGTTGTACAATTCGTCTTTATAAGAGGCAACCGGCGAGTTGATATAATTGTTAAACTCGGCAAATTGGTTTACATAATCCCATATTTCCCGACTGCTTGTATGGAAAATATGCGCGCCATATTTGTGCACATGGATTCCTTCGATTTTTTCACAATAAATATTGCCTGCAATATGTTCCCGCCTGTCAATCACGAGACAGGTTCTTCCTTTCCTTGTTGCTTCATGGGCAAAGACCGCCCCAAACAATCCCGCTCCCACAATGAGGTAATCATACTGCTTCATCTTACTCCTCCTTGTTGATACAAAGCCTGCCTTATTCATGCAGACCAAAATTCATTTTGAAACCCGTCATCCGCTCTCGTTTTCAGCCATTTTGGGCGATACAGCAAAAGTCCCAGAACCAGGCCGCAGACAGCCCCTCCAAGATGCGCCATCCAATCAACGCCCTCCTGCATATTACCAAAAACCATCAGCACAATCAACAGCAGAAGACGATTGGTATGATCCCTGCCGAGAGATTTTCTCATCTTAATATTCATCGCTACAAAAATGGCAAAAATGCCCATAATAGCGCCGGATGCGCCGACACCAACCGCAAAATCGCCTGTATATAATTCATAAAGTGATGAGGTCAGCGTTGCAAAAATCCCACAGACAAAATATGAAAAAACAAACTTCCATCTGCCATATGCGTTTTCCATGGTATATCCGACAGCGATCAGCATCACCATATTATTTAACAGATGATCTGCTCCTGAATGAATAAACATATGCGTCAGAACCCGATACCACTCTCCGTCTTCTAAAACTGCCTGTACCTGCATTCCACCATGATTATAAAGAAACAGCGTATCTTCTGTATCTCCGGTAACTGCCATATATAAAAATACAAGCACATTGACCGCTGCTAAAAGGATTGTAAAAATCGGAATGTTTTTTTTATAGAGATTTGTTCCATTCTTCATTTTCTCACTGCTCTCCATGCTTTTTCTTTCGCTCCCGCTGCTTTGACCTGCTTTCTGATATATTGGAAAGTCTGCGCTTCCCCGCAATCAATCAGCATTTGAAGCAGTTTTTCCAATTCGTTCTTCGTATTTGCATGAATACTCCGATGCGGCGTTCTTTTCTGGTAATACTCCATCGCAGACGCATCCGTATATTTCTTTCCGTTATATATTTTGCTTGCCGCTACCCGGTCGCAAAACATTTCCGCCAAATACCGGTAGGGCATTTCAACCGGCTCATTCCGTTTTGTTTCCAAATTATAATCATTCCAATATTCGTAATGATGTTTATTTCTTCCTTTGTGGTGCATCCATGCAAAGGAATATCCATAGGCTTCCCGCTCTCCCTCATTCGGGCTGCGGTATCCTGTATAATAGCGGACTCCCGGAATAAATTCCGTGGGGGAATATTTTGATAGGTCATGGCGCAGACCCTGCCATAAAATCCCCGCTTTGGCGCAATGACGAATGACAAGATGTCGATGTTTTGTAATGGTCATAAAATGACCAAATAATCTCTTTGCAAAATTCATATGATTCTCTCTCCCGGCGCGGGCACCGCCGCTGCTTTTCCCCGCTATTTTACCACAAGTTTGGGGTTTTGTGTTATCATAAAGAAAAAACAGGGAAATTAATTGAATGTTTGGATATATTATATATACGCAAAAAGATTTTCAGAAAAACCGTTCTTTTTATGAAATGTTGAGAAAAGAATTTCTGCGGTACGGTATCCGCTTAAATCTTATGCTCTATGAACAGTTTCAGAAAGAACCTCAAATCACAGAGCCGCTTCCACGCTTCGTAATCAATCGAAGCCGCTTTCATTCGGTTGCCCGGCTGTTTGAATCTCTTGGCGTGCGCGTCTTTAACACTGCTCTTGTAACCGCAGTCACAAATGACAAATTAGCGACTTACCGCCATCTTCAGGGAGTCGTCCCTTTGATGGAATGTATCGATGGCAGGGACTACGTGACCGGCAGTTTTCCCTATCCCATCATATTAAAAAGCCGCCACGGACACGGCGGTACGGAAGTGTTTATGGCAGACTCTGCGGAGGAAGAAAAAGCGGCAGTAACTGCATTGCATGGCAAAAAATATCTTGTGCAAAAGTGCTGCAGCGATTTAGGCAGAGACGTCCGCGTTTATATTCTTGGAAATCAGATTATCTCTGCTGTTCTTCGCACATCAGAGACCCATTTTCAAAGTAATTACAGTCTTGGCGGCACCGTCTGTCTGTATCCGTTAAACCATTACGAGAAAAATCTGGTATCATCCGTTTTAAATCAATTTCCTTTAGATTATGCCGGAATTGATTTTACTTTCCATGAGGGGAAGGCTGTTTTCAACGAAATTGAAGATGTCGTCGGCGCCCGTATGCTTTACGAGGTTTCTGACATCAATATTGCAAAACTATTTGCCGCCTATATTGTCAGCGCCCTGTTTTCTTCATGAGATGCCCGATAATGGCGTCTGCAACATTCACTCCGGTACAGTCATAAATATTTTTAAAATGAGCGTTTGAATTTACCTCACAAAGCAATGGTTCTTCATCATTTCCAAAGAGAAGATCGACCCCGGCAAAATCCAGCCGCAGTTTCCGGCAGACCTCGATTGCCATCTGCTGCTGTTCTTTCGTGGGCTCCCATGGTTCCATGGTCCCGCCATTCGTAATATTGGCTCTGAAATCCTTTAAGTTCGTCCTTTTCATTGCCGTGACGATTTGATCTCCCACCACATGAATCCGGACATCCCGTCCCCTGGAGTGTTCTATAAATTCCTGCATCACAAATTCATGATGCCCGATTTCCTTGATTTTTTGTACTGCCTCCCGGTAATTGTTTACCAAATAGACCTGTTCCCCAAACGATCCTTTGTTTTCTTTTAAAATCATCGGATAACCCAAAGTTTCCTGCACTTTCAGCAAAAAATTAAAATCCTGATAAGACTTTTCAAAAGTCATTGGCGCAGCAAAAGTTTTTGGCATTTTTATGGATGTATTTTTGAGGCGGAGATAGGTCAACGCTTTGTCATCGCACACTTCGATTGCATCTGCGCAGTTGAATACTGCAAACCCCTCCGCTTCAAGAATCCTTGCCAGTTTCACATCTTTATCCCAGAACAACACAAAATCCGGTTTTTCTTCCCGGAAAGTCCTGCCGCCGCCAAGAGGAAAAATTGAAGCTAATTGGTCATTGGGCAATTTCTTTAAAGCAATGCCTTTCTTTTTTGCCGCCCTTATAAGCCACATATAAATTTCATCAAATTTTTGACTACTCATGTATCCATTGACAATCAGCCACGCTGTTTTCATTCTCTTTGCCCTTTCTATCAAGATCCTCGTAACGTAAAGAACGGTTAGGACCCCCTTGTCTTAACCGTTCCGGACTGAAAAATATGTTAGTATACCTGCGAGTCATAGGAGTGACTCACTCAAGTATTTGGTACTACAATTTCATTATATCAGATATTCTATAAGATTCAATATCCTTTTCGGATATTTTTCTTTTATTTATTTCATGTTTATGTTAAGATTGAGAAAGATATTTTTAGAGGAGGCCGCGTATCATGAATAATGAGCAGCAAAAGAACAAAACGAATCCAACGGATAAAAATAAACAGTATCTTATCATTGCTATTATCACCACAGTTATCTGTGTTTTTGCTATTATTTTGTTAATGAAATTAAAAGGGACGGACGAAACTCCCGTGACGAATTCAAATACTAATGCTCCACAGATTTCTGTTGTTTCGCAGTCCGGCGACTATACCGCGACCATTGATGCGGATATTGCGGCTGTACGGAAATTACGCTTGGGAATGAAAAAATCAAAAGTAATGAATATGGAAAAGAAAATGAAGGATACCAATGACGGAAGCGACTCCGGGGATGCCTCTGACGGTTCCGGAATTTCCTTTGTATCCTACTCGTTTGTGGATACTGCCAAGAAAGCGCCGGAATTTTTTGGCGCGCAGGTAATCCTGTCAGACCCGCACGCGAACCTTACTTACGAATTTAAAAACGACAAACTTGCTGAAATCCGCATTAACTTTGGAACACTTGGAGACAGTTATGATTCCATTGTCGAAAAAAATAAAGCCGCTTATGGGGAACCAAGTCATGTACGGGAATACAGCAATGGAAACAAGTCCACATTCTGGCGCACAAAAGACTGTATGCTGACACTTTATCTTCAAGATAATATGCGCGGCGGATATGATGTTTTAGCATATTACAGTGACGTGCAGTAAGTACGCCTGAAAAATAATTTCAAACCACAAATAAAAGACCATCTGCAATACTGCAGATGGTCTTTTTATTTGCTTGTGATTCTTATTTTATGGAAATCCACATCGCCGGACGGATGTTAATATTCGTATCGGTCACATCATATCCATATGGCATCAGGACTCCGTAAGATACAAACTGCGCCGTGTTTTTATGGGCTCCGGCATCAATTACCCACCAGTCTCTCAGATAATTTTGGTGAATGTCCTGATACTGCTCTGCCTGCCCGGCGTTTAACAGAAACAGCCGGTCTTTCGTTGTGATTACCTTTTGTTTGTCTGCGGTCTGTATTGCTGTCGTTTCAATACGGCTCTGTGCCGGCGTGTTAAAAGTCTCGTCGATAAATGCGCTGTTGAGATATTCGCGAAGACTCGAATTTTCCCATGTCGTCGTTTCTTTCCCAACATGCTCATTGTAGGCGACTCCATTGACCGGTACTGATTTCAAAAGGAATACGCGGTCTTTCTCTTTTTCGAGAATGAGCCACCGGCACTCCCCATATAAGACTTCATCGCCAATATCTTTTTCCCGGATATTTTCTATCTCGACTTCTGTCAGTCGCTCTTCGCTCTCTTTATAATCCTGCAGTTGTCGATACACATTTTTTGCGGTGGTCAGATCTTTCTGCTCTGCGCATTGACCTGCATATTCGTAATAACATTCTTTGCTCCGGTCTGCGCTATCCCGATACCCTTTTAGATTTTGAAACATCTGATAGGATTTTTTATAGTTTTCATGCTTTTCGTAAAAGTCAGCTCTGGCGTAGCGTCCCGGCTTTGTCTTTAAGAATACGGCAAATCCTGCCGCTGCAATCAGTACCAGCGCAATCAGTACCAATACTGCCTTCCCGGCTTTCCTGCCGCCTGAATGTTCTTCCTGCTCTTTGTTTTTCTGCTCTAACGCCTTTTTCTCTTCTTCCTGTCTCTGATATTTTTTTCGATATTCAGACGCTTTTGCTGCGCAGGCTTCCCTGCGCTCTTTTGCATCTTCATAGGAACCAAGTTCCTCATAGATTTTTGACACCTTCTTATAAATATCTGCCCGTTCCTTATCCCGCAGCAGACATTCGGTAGAAGATTCTAACCTTCTTGCCCGTTCATATTTTTCTTCCGTAGTTTCTACGGGAACTCCATTCTTTGCCATGGCTTTTCTCCTATAATTTTTCTCCCATGCCTTTATAATCACGGGTTAAATAATCCGCTTAATCTTCTTTCTATTGCTGATGTTGATTCCCGGCAGAGAACGCTCAAACGCTCTGTTTCGGGCCTTTTGTTTTATTTTTTCTCTTTCACTGCTGAGACTTTCTTTTTCAGACTTAAATATTTTTTCATCTTTACTATTTATGAGTCTATTATATTTGAAAATAATATAAGTCACTTTCTGGTTATATTCCTCATAGAACCACTTATTCATCAAAGCGTGGAAATGCGTGTTTCTTATCACAAAAATCGTATTTTCTAAATCATTGGAATAAATGAATTCGTCATACTTTTCTTTGTTGTCAATTCTGCCTTTCTGAATGCATACTTTCCACGCCTTTTCCTTGTTTGACGCATAACTTTGTACCAGCAGACCCCGATCCTTTTGTTCAAAAACAAAATCGACAAGTTTTTCCGTTGCATCCAAAGAATCGTATTTTAAAAACTGATTGAAATAATCCGTCGCATTGTCATATGTGTAACCGCTTATTTCATGA
Source organism: uncultured Lachnospiraceae bacterium (assembly GCA_947624875.1). Taxonomy (GTDB): domain Bacteria; phylum Bacillota; class Clostridia; order Lachnospirales; family Lachnospiraceae; genus Eubacterium_G. Next base: position 14,446 of record CANQMA010000002.1, on the reverse strand, counting down.
TTTCTAACTACCCTGCACATATCCTCGATACTGTATATCTTTTTAAATGGCAGTTGTTCTATGTCGAGATACATTCCCCGTTCTTCCATGTATTCGTCAAAATCATACATAAACAGAACAATTGGTTTTCTGGTAATGGAATAATCAAAAAAGATACTGGAATAATCCGTAATCAGCGCATCCGAACAATTTACAAACTCGTAATTCGGCACTTGTTTCGGGAACGGTTGAATGTATTGATATTGATTGTAATCTATTTCAGATCCAATGTTTGGATGTAAATTTACAAAGAGCAGATGATCCTGATCAAGCTCCTGATCCAATGCGCTCAATATCTCGTCAACCTGTTCGATTCCCATTTTCCCATAACTGTTCTTCCCACGCCATGTCGGCATATAGATATAGACCGTCTTTCCGGTAAGCCCCAGCTGTTCTTTCACTTTTCTGCCCGCCTCCGGATCACTGAAAATCGAATTTCTTGGATAGCCGGAAACAATCGTTGTCCTGGTATACAGCTTGTCCAGATTATAATCTTCCATCATACAGTCTTTTGTAAACTCATTTGGGAACAAAAGATACGTGCTCTGCAGAAAATTATGCTGAATATTAAACATGGACTCAATTCCCTTGCGCATATTTTTTCCAAGTGTCTTTAACGGCGTGCCATGCCATGTATTCAGATAAATCTGCTCTTTTCTCGTCACCTGGCAGATTGGAAATGAAACATTATTCACAAGATATTTTGCCGTGGCGAGAATTTTATAATACTTCGCTGTCCCCAATTGTACTAACTTCACAGGATAATGATTGCGGCGGATAAACTCTTTATTTTCCTTCCACGCATTTTTTGTAGAAGTAACGTAAATCTGATATCCTCCCCGTTTCACCAGTTCTTTCATGATATAATATGGAGAATCCGAAATGTTTTTTCCATGAAAAGATTCTATCAGCACCCGTTTTGGTGCAACCTTTTTTGTCTCACAATAACTTACATATTTTCTTTTCATATCACTAAACGGATGCGTTTTGTTATAATCATTTTCTCTATATGCAATAATCCAATTCAGCGGCATGAGCGCTACCATAATCCAGTATAATCTTCTCTTATAAAACCACCGCTTGATATTTCGGTCTTTCCGCAGCCTAAAATAAATATAATTTCCTGAATTCACTCTCCAGTCAGGAAAATACTTATTCAGCAGTCGGAATGAATTGTTAATTAATTGTATCTGATGTTTCCGGTCCTTATACCTGTGAAACTCTGTCAGTCTAAAATAAATATGACGCAGATTGATTACCACAATCTGATCTCTAAATTCATCAAAAAGCCCCAGATTGATAAATCTTTGATTTAACAGTTCCAGGCTTTTTACAATGAGCGCTTTCGATTTATTAAACGTTGCCGTGATAGAGTCTTCGCGTTCAATAATATAATAAATTAATTCTTCGTCTACCTTTGATACTTTTTTTGCGCATGCAAGCAGCGGATACATTGTGCAGATATCCTCATAAATATATCCCTTTGGAAAAAGAATTCCGGTTCGGTCGAACAATTCCTTTTTCACCAGTTTATTCCATGCATATGGCGCATTAATTTCAATCAGGTCTTTATTTTCCTTTGCTGACGCATTGTAATATGCAAGATTTCCTTTCTGGGCGCTTTTCATCGTATTGTCCGCATCATTCACTTTGAAATAGCCGCAGACTACAATCTCAGAATCTTCTTCTTTTGCTTTATTATAGAGTTTTTCATAGGCAGTGACATCTACATAATCATCACTGTCCACAAACGCAATATATTCTCCATGCGCATACTGCAGCCCATAATTCCGGGCATCCGACAATCCCCCATTTTCCTTAATATATCCATACACTTTATCCGGATATTGTTCAACATACCGGTCAATGATTGCCTGACTGTTGTCAGGGCTTCCATCGTTTACTGCAATAATTTCAATCTCTTCTAATGTCTGATGAACCAAAGAATCCAGACATCTGTCAAGCCACTTCTCAACTTTATATATTGGTACTATAATACTAACTTTCTTCTGCATTTTTCCTCCTAGTTTTCCCCACAAAGAATTTGATATTTTTCTACGAAATTTTATCAGATTTTTTTATTATACCCTTTTTTGCGTCTTGTGTACAGTAATATCAAAAATTTCATTGTTCCGTGCATATTAAATTCGGTGCGTTGGCACACTGTTCCTTATGATCCTCTTTGTATTCCTTTTGATAAATCCACATTTTTATTTTGACAGAATCTTCGCAGACCTTGTTTTTTTTTTATTATGTAATATAATTAACATGCATTTTGCACGATTTTAGGAGGATTAAAATTACTATGAACCACATTAAATCATTATTTTCGAAATATAAAGAAATCATTATGTATCTTATTATGGGAGGCGCCACTACGGTTGTAAACTGGGCATCTTATGCGATTACGGTTTCTACGCTTCCAATCACAAATGCTGACACAAAAGTGCTTGTCTCAAATATTATTTCATGGACGATTGCAGTTATTTTCGCATATATCACCAATAAAATATGGGTATTCCAAAGTTACAGCTGGAAATTCAAATATGTTTTAAGAGAAGCTTTTCTCTTTGTTTCCGCAAGATTTCTGACAGGACTGCTGGAAATATTCGGCGTTCCTCTCCTGGTCAAACTGGGGCTTCATCAGACGATTTTTGGTATCGAGGGAATGCTGAGCAAAATTTTGGTAAGTATTATCGTCGTGATTTTAAATTATATTTTCAGTAAATTACTGATTTTTAAAAAGAAAGACTCCCAGGAAAATAACTGACGAAAATGTGGATTTTTAAAAAAAGAAAGTTGTGTTATATTAATATAGTAGGTAAAATGATTATTGAATTTTGTTGAGAGATGGTAATAGATCCATTGTTTGGGAGGTTTTAAATGATTAATCGGAAAAAACTCGGACTGTGTGTTTTCTTTGCGTTTCTAGCCAATATTGCATTGCATTTATCATTAAACACTGTTACAAATAAAGTCATTGAAGAGAATATGCTGGTAGATAATCCCCATATTCTTTTCAGAATGTTATGGGATATTAAAATTTCGCTTGGCGGATATACCAGCGAGTCATGGATTATTTTAGCCGCGCTGTCTATTCTGTTTTATATCATCTGGCAGTGTGAACCGAAAATGTCAAAATGCGCCGTTGTGTTCGCTGCAATCTTTTCCTTTTTTCAGGTTTTCGGCATGTCTTTTAAAGCAACTGCCAGCTGGGATTTGATTTTTGGCGGCGGACGCAATTTTGTAAAAGCTCTGCTTTCCTTTATTGGACACGGAGTTTTATTCTATTTTGCTATTTGCGGCATTTTTGTTTTGTTCCGAAAAATCTCCTTTGTAAAAGAAGACCAGAAGGTTACTTCCTGGTTTACAACAAACAGAAAATCCCTGTTTGCTGTGGCGGGACTGATTCTTCTGATGTGGCTTCCATATTTTATCGCCACGTTCCCCGGACTTACAAACTACGACTTTTTTGATATGTTAAACACATTTTACGGCATCGATACCAATAGTCTTCGTGTCGTTACGCCAATTGACCCGAATGTGACCCTAAATAATAATAATCCGGTTCTGCAGACCTTACTCGCTGTCCTGTTTATGAAAATCGGAAATCTTCTCGGTTCTGCATACATTGGACTATTTCTGTTTGTATCTGTTCAGGCAGTTCTTTTTGCATTGGTTTTATCCTACACGATTCGTTTTCTTGCCAAAAAAGGAATTAACAAAAAAATAAGAGTTTTACTGCTATTATTATATGGACTTCTTCCATTAAATGCGAACTTTGCTTTTGCCACATTAAAAGATACGAACTTCTCTTTTGTGACGCTGCTCTATCTTTTACTTGTGATTGAACTGGTGCGCAGCCCGAAAGAATTTATCAGCAAAAAACAGAACCTCATTGAAATTGCATTATTTGCTCTTTTGATGATGTTCTTAAGGAATAACGGGCTCTATATTGTCGCCATTTCCGCAGTTATTTTTATCATTGCATACAGAAAGCACTTGAAACAACTTGTACTTCCACTGTTTGCCCCTATTGTAATTTTTATGCTGGTCACTTATGTGGTTTATCCTGCATTAAAGATTTCTCCGGGAAGTCCTGCAGAAGCGTATTCGATTCCATTTCAGCAGATTGCACGTCTGGTAAAAGAACATGGGGATGAACTTTCTCAGGAAGATATTGAAGCGATTGACGGCGTGCTCAACTATTCCCGTCTGGCTAAGATATACAATCCGGAGCTTTCCGATCCGGTAAAAATCAATTATAAAAAGGACCATACCAAAGAACAATTTTCGAACTTCTTGAAAGTATGGGAGAAATATCTGATTAAATATCCGGGATTATATGTTCAGGCGACAATGAGCAACTGCTACGGATATTTTTATCCGGAAGCGCAGCGATGGCTTACTTACACAACAATTGCTCCTACCGGAGAACCCTACGGTTTGACTACGATTAAAAGTCTTGATACAATTCGTGGAGAGATGACGCAGATGTCCACTATTATACGTAGTTTTCCGGGAATCGGCATGTTTGTCAGCATCGGATTTTACGTGTGGGGACTGTTTTGCATGATTGCTGCGCTGATCCGCTATAAAGATAAGAAAAAAATTCTGATGATGACTCCGATGTTTGTTCTATTACTGACAGCGATTGCAGGACCTGCAAATACGATGATGCGATATGTTTATCCAATCGTATTAAGTACTCCTGTGTATGTGATTATGACCGGATATTTTATTTCTCAAAAAAATAAAGAGGAGGATTGATATGAAAATACTGGTAATTGTTCCGGCATTTAATGAAAGTGAAAATATTGAAAAAGTGATCCATCGCTTGACCGATTGTGATGCAGATGTTGACTATCTGGTTGTCAATGACTGTTCTACGGACCAGACCGAAGAAATTTTGGCGCGGATCGGCGCAAACTACATTACGCTCCCCGTCAACTTAGGAATTGGCGGCGCGGTTCAGGCAGGTTATATGTATGCTGCTGAGAACGGTTATGATATTGCAATTCAGATTGACGGCGACGGACAACATGACCCTGCATATATTTCTAAACTGATTCAGCCGATTTTGGACGGCAGGGCTGATATGACGGTCGGCTCAAGATTTATTGATAAAGAGGGATTTCAGTCTTCGGCGATGCGGCGCGCCGGCATTAACTTTTTAAGTTTTTTAATCCGTCTGATGTGCGGTCAAAAGGTTTATGACGTCACAAGCGGATTCCGGGCAACCAATGCCCGACTGACATGCCTGTATTCCACCGACTATGCGCAGGATTACCCGGAACCGGAAGCGATTGTCACCGGCGTTATGCATGGCGCAAAAATTGAAGAAGTGCCGGTCATTATGCATGAGCGCGAGGGCGGCGTCAGCTCGATTCGGAAATTTAAATCCATTTATTATATGGTAAAGGTATCCGTTTCAATTATCATGAAACGCTTAACAATATCGATGGGAGGTGAAAAGTAATGAATGAATATTTAAGATTTTCTTTGTTGTTTGCACTGGTTCTTTATTTTATATTTTTATTTGTCATGTTAAAAAAGAACAGTCTTGCGCTAAAATATACATTGCTATGGCTCTTTACCGGTATTGTAATGGTGCTTGTCGTTATTTTCCCGAGCATTATTGCCGTTCCGTTGAGACATATCGGTATTGTTGAGTGGACAAACGGTATTTTTGCCCTCCTGCTTTTATTTTTGATTATTATTTGTATTTCTATCACGTCCATCGTTTCAAAATTAAATGACAGAAACAGGAAATTAACCCAAAAATGTGCTTTATATGAAAAAAGAATTCGTGAATTAGAAAAAATTGTACTGCAGGATCACACGATGTAATCAAATTAATTGTATATAATAATTACTGCTTATATGTTTAAGAAAGAAGGATGAAAAATGAAAGATCAAATGAAAAACTTGCTAATGAAAGGACTTTTTTTTGGCGTCTCTATTCTATTGATTTGTATGTCTTTTAGTCTGGACGCGCAGGCTGCAGGCAAAACCATCACTTTCAAAAAGAAAAGCCAGAATATCACCCTGTATACTTCACAGAAAAAGACTTTAAAAGTTTCGGTGACCAAAAAATTTCGAAAAAAGAAAGTTATTTTTTCTTCCTCTAACCGCGCGATTGCAAAAGTCAATAAGAAAGGAGTATTGACCGCACTCCAAAAAGGAAAAACCACGGTTTATGCAAAAATAAAGGGAAGTAAATTCAAGGCAAAAACCAAAGTAAAGGTTTTGCAAAGCGTAAAATCCATCAACATCGAAAATACCAGCGAGCATTATTATATCGGGAAAAAATATTACTTAAAAGCCACCACAGTTCCGCATGTCACGGACGAAAAGATCAAGTGGGAAAGTTCCAATCCTGATATTATAAAAGTCAATAAAAAGGGCCGTCTCAATGTAAAAAAAGAAGGTTCGGTAACGATTACCGCCTGCTCTACAAAGACAGGTAAAAAAGAATCCCTCTTAATCCGCTCCGAATATGTTCCGGAAATCAGGATTAAGGAAGGAAAAACTATTTTTTGCGAGTATGGCGACAGTCTTCAGCTGCATCTGGAATATGTGAATCATCCGTATGTTCCGATGACATTTTCTACACAGGATGACGTCGTTTCAATTACGCCTTCCGGTTATGTTAAGACCACACGTCCGGGAACCGTATGTATCACGGCGGCATCGGCTGACAAAAAATATAAAGTAACTGCAACATTATACATTCAGGCAAAAAAAGGCTTTGTTTCCCGTGCAATGCTTGGAAATCTGGGAATTGACGACTGTACCAATCTGATGATTGTAGCGCATCCTGATGATGAGACCCTTTGGGGCGGCGCGCATCTGATGACCGGGAAATGGTTTGTTGTCTGTATGACAAGTCAGTATTTCCTGACGCGTAAAACGGAATATTTTAATGTACTTAATCAATTGGGAATCAAGGGAATTATTTTAGATTATCCTGACCTCTATAAAGGATTTGACGGCAAGTGGAAGATTGACCGCTGGAATTATGTTCAGGACGCCCTTGCCGAGGATATTGACACGATTATTAACTACAAAAACTGGGATCAGATTGTCAGCCATAGTCCGACGGGAGAAACCGGACATTTCCATCATAAATACGTCAACAAAGCAGTTGTTTCAACCTGTTCCGGTCTGGCGGATAAATGGAATAAACTCTGGTTCTTTGGTAAGTTTTATAAGAAAGGGGAAATCCCTGCCGGATTACCGCAGATTACGCCGGAAGAATTAACTTATAAACAAGACCTGTTAAAACTTTATGTCCGGGAACAAAATTCTATTAAAACATACTGGGAACAGATGAACCCTTATGAAAACTGGGAAAAAGCTACCAATTACAGCGGAACATTTCAAAAATAGCAGCAATGTTTTTTAAACAAAGGAGAAGCATATGAAAGTCTTACAAAACATTTTAAATTGGATTTATCCGATTATGATGTGCTGCATTCTAATTGTTGTTACCTGTTTTTATAAACTGAGTAATTTTGTACTGGCGCAGAATTTTTTAATTTCTGCGCCGGTTTGCATATTGATTGCAGCAACATTGATTTTTTTAGTTACAATATGGTATACGCGCCGTATTCAGGGTGCGTCCGGTTTATATCTCAAACTGAAGCATAATCGTAATTTCATTGTGCTCAGTACCCCCCCCCTCACGCTATTTTTACTCCAACTTTTTACCTTCTGGAACAGTTACTTTTTAACAAGCTGGGACGTTCAGATTCTAACCGATAACGCCTACCGGATTTCAAATAATGATTTATCTCTTTTAAGCCATTCTTATTTTTCCAGATGTCCCAACAATCTTTTACTGGAATCCCTTTTCGTACATATTTTTAAATTTGCAAAACTGATTGGTATTACCAGCCTTCAAAACGACGTCTTTCTTCTTATTATTCTGCAATGCGTTTTATCAGGCATTTCAGGAATTCTCCTGTTTAAAATTTTACAGCACATTACCGGAAACATGATTACGGCTTGGCTTGGGTGGACTTTATTTCTGCTGCTCGCCGGCACATCGCCATGGCTGATGATTCCTTATTCTGACGCCATGTGCCTGATTTTTCCGATTTTAATTTTATGGCTCTGGATAACGCTGGAAAACAGAAAATATCTTCCGCTCAAATGGTCTCTCATAGCCTCTGTTTCGTTTATCGGCTATCGCTTGAAACCCCAAACGGTAATTCCCCTGATTGCCATTCTGATTGTTGAATTTCTTTTTTCCAATTTTAAATTTGACAAAGAAAAAATTGCCCGGCTGCTGCGCTGCGCTGTTCCGGCAATTCTTTCTGTTATTATTCTTCATTTTTCCGTACTGCATATAACCTCTGCCCTGCCGTTTCAGTTGAATAAAAATGCAGCGTTTGGAATGACGCACTATTTTATGCAGGGGCTGAATGAAAAAACACAGGGGCAGTATAGCGCTGACGATGTCCGTTTTTCAGCTGGTCTTTCCACGCCTCAGGAGCGCTCCAAAGCAAATTTGGAGGAGGCTGCAAAAAGGCTGAAAAAATTAGGTTTTTCCGGCACAGCCCGGCTGGCGCTCACAAAAACATCCTCAAATTACGCGAACGGCGTTTTCGGCTGGAGTCAGGAGGGCGGCAGATATTTTTACCGGCAGACTTTTCCCGACAAGTCGCCTGCCTCGCCATTTTTCAAAAACATCTTGTATTTTAATGGAAAATATTACCGGTTCTTTGCGGTCATAAAGCAGATTGTCTGGTTTGCGGTTTTAATCCTGTCCGTCTTTTCCCTGATTGGAAAAAACAACCGGCAGAAAAAGCCGCTCATGATTGTCTCGCTTACAATCATCGGACTGACCGTTTTTGAAACGCTGTTTGAATCCCGCGCAAGATATCTCTACGCTTTCGTCCCATTATATGCGCTTTTGGCCTCCGTCGGCTGGCAGAATATCGTACGCCGGATTAGTGCGCCAAGAAGGCTTTTCAGGCGCGCAGGGCAGTAATGGAGATTTTATTCTTCATCGTTCTTCAGAATCGGTTTGTAATTTATATGGAATACGCTGTTGCAAATTCTGTAAAATATTTTTGCGGAAGAAATCCAAGTGACAACTGCTGAAACTGCAAGGCAGAACAACAGCAGTTTTATTCCTTTCACTCCGATTCTGTCGAACACTTCAAAATCAACGAAAACATCTCGGATTAGTCTGTGTAAAACAAAAATTGATAATGTTCTGCTCCCAATATAGGAAATGCAGAGTTTTCTCTGTGGAATCAGGCATAAGATTGCAAAAATCATCACAAATGCAATCAAATATAAGCAGGCTCTTGCCCCTATCGCCTCTAAGGAAGACAGTTTACTTAAAATCCTATAAGGCTGATTTGCATAAAGCAACGCTTCCACAGATGTAATCCAATCCATACGGGCTACGACGCCGATTGCGATTACGATCAGCACTACCGCCGAAATGATTTTATTTCTAACGCATGTCAGCCTGCGTATGGTATCTTTACTAAAGTAGAACCCCGCCATAAAAAACGGAAGAAAGATAATGATTTTGGAAAGGCAGAATAATGGCCCAATCCGGTCTTCAAGACCGATATAAAGTCCGAGAATCATTGTCGCTGAAATACAGATAATCCCTTTAAATTTTGCCATCAATGGCAACATCAGATACCATGCAAACATTGCAAACAGATACCATGGAGCTCCCGTTTCTTCAAAAAGATCAAACTCTGGGAAAGTACCGGTGCAGATTCCTGCCACGCCCCAGATTAAAATTTTATAGATGACATACAATAACAGAAATCCCATCAGTTTGCCGACTACCGGCACATCTTTTTTCAGATAACTTTTTGCAAAAAATCCGGACACAAAAATGAAAGCCGGCATATGAAACAGATAAATAAAGAAATATACGGCTTCAATGCTTCGTCCGCTATCATGGTAAACCGGAATTAAAAAATGCCCCACTACTACCAGAAAAATCAGCAGGCATTTCAAATTATCCCAATAATATATCCTTTCTTCACTCATTGATCTTTAATCTCCTTTTTTCATTGTGTTGTGTCTTTTATTTCGAGACCCTTTTCTATTGCCCCAAATTCACCGCATTAGTATATCATACATTCTTCTATTTGACAAAATCTCCAGCAGTATTAATTTAAAAAGCAGACACTGTTTTCATCGAAAAAGTCAACAAACTGTTTGAAAAAAATTCGGATTCAGTGTATTCTATAAGATATACAAAATGTATTTGATACAAATATTCGATATAAAAAATATTTCATACGAATGAAGGAGTTTATATGAATCTCAACCAACGCAACACCTCGCTGGATATTATCCGAATTCTTGCTTCTTTCTCTGTCGTTTCTATCCATTTTTTACGCAATATTGATTTCTATTCCGAAACCATTTACGGCACGGAATTTTTTATCATGTGCACAATGCGGACTCTTTTTTCTATTTGCGTCCCGCTGTTTTTTATTCTGACCGGATATCTGACGCGCAACAAAAAATTATCAAAAACTTATTATAGCGGACTAAAAAAGACTCTTTACATCTATCTCTTCTGCAGTATTATCAGTATTTTGTTTCATATTTTTTACATGAATGAATCTTATAATCTGGGAAGAGCTGTAACAAAAATTCTTCGTTACGAAGCGGATGAATATTCCTGGTATGTCGAACTATATATTGGTCTGTTTTTGCTAACTCCATTCTTAAATCTGATTTATCAGAATCTGAAAAGCAAAAGGCAGCGACAGGTTTTACTCTTAACACTCATTTTTCTTACCATACTGCCCTCACTGATAAATATATGGCGTTTTGATTCATGGCAATGGTGGCAGACACCGGCCATCAACGATAATACTACCAAAATCATTCCAGATTGTTGGGAAAGTCTTTATCCGATTACCTATTTCTTTTTAGGCGCATATCTTTGCGATTACGATATCAAAATAAAAACAAAGTTTTTGGTCATTTTGTTTCCTTTATGTACGGTTTTATTTGGTGCATTTAATTACTATCGAAGATATGGAATCTTGTTTGATACAAAATCTTATAGTTCCTGGTCCGGGTTTGAGGCTTTTCTTTTATCCATTTTTATATTCCTTATGATAAGCCGGATTCCAACCAAACATCTGCCTAATGCGATTAAAACCGTCTTATGGAAATTGGCAGATTTGTCTCTGACAGTTTATCTGATTTCTTATGTTTTTGATTTATATGCATACGATAAATTAAACAGCCTTGTCGGTCCGATACAGGATAAACTGAAATACTACTTTATCATTGTGCCATTTGTTTTTATCTGCTCCGTTGTTTCAGCATTTCTAATTAACCTCTGCGTAAAATATTTTGACTGGATGGTATCAAAATGCTATTGCAGTATTCGGGCTTTGTTTGGAAAACAAAAAAAGGAACTCCCGACAGATTCTAACAATTAAGTTTTTATGTAAATTTTTGTGAGGAAAAACATGAAAAAAGTACTTTTGATTGCCACGCCAATCTTGTTGAGCTGCATTATTATTTTGATCTGTTGCAGTCTTCAGGAAGAAATCGTAGGCACCATTTCAGAAAACACAAAACCAGCAACGAGCCGGGCTCTCGTAAAATCAGAACAGACAGAGACTCGTCCGCCGGAAACCACGACGCCGTCGACCTTTCAGATTCAACTGAGTTTTGTCGGAGACTGTCTGTGCGCCACTGACGCGCGCACGTCTTATGATCATTGCTTTGAGGAAGTAGCAGCGGAAAAAAAGCCGTCCTACTTTTTGTCAAAAGTTCAATCTCTGTTTTTAAACGACGACTTTACGATTGCAGACTGTGAAAATGTTTACTCCGACAGCAAAAATCTTACAATGTCCGATAAAGGACAATACAGTAACCCCAATATTGAAGCCTATTGGTTTAAGACCAAAGCGAAAAATGCCCAGATTTTATCAGTTGGCGGCATTGATATGGTTTCTATCGACAATAACCACATTAACGACTATGGTCTTCAGGGACATGAAGATACACGAAAAGCGCTCGATGCCGCTCATGTGCTGTGGGGTGAAGAAGGAAAAATTGTTTATTATGAGAAAAACGGCTACCGCATCGCCATCATCTGCGTTTCCATGTATCATGATGGGGTTGTGGATGCGATTCAAAAGTATCTGAAAAAGGCTGAGAAGAAAAGTGATTATCAGATTTTATATTTTCATGGCGGAGAGGAAGCAGTGCACACTGCAGAATCTTGGAAAGTCAATGCATGCCACGCCTTGATTGATGCCGGGGTTGATTTGATTATCGGGGATCACCCGCACGTTTTACAGCCAAGAGAAATTTACCATGGGAAAACCATTATTTATTCTATCGGAAATTTCATTTTTGGCGGGAACCGGCATCCGGAAAATCGTACCATCATTTATCAGCATACTCTGACAATTGATGTTCAGGGGAATTTATCCGCAGAAAAAGGGAACATCCTTCCTTGCTATGTATATACCGGGGAAACCAACAACTGGCAGCCTGCAATTATCAAAGATAAAGAGACTAAGCAAAAGGTTCTGAAATTTATGAACGGAAAGATTCCGTCCCCAGTCTAACTTTCTATCCTCCGCGCATATTTTGGCCAAATTGTTTTCTTCAATTATTTCTTTATATATGTTGTCAATTGATTTTGCAGATAAAATTTCTTTCATCTCATATTTTTTTCCTTCATAGAACTCTCTACCTTTTTTAGAAAAAGGCCTCCTGTATATTTACATCATATATAGAAGACCTTTTCTCTATGCTTTTATATGCTTATTCGTAATATCTGTTTCCTTCATACCCTATAACGTTTACGGTTTCATCACAATATAATCCTGTTAATTGTGTATTCCGGCTTAAATCCAGAGTTGTCAGTTGGTTCCAGTTGCAATCCAAGGTTGTTAATTCTGTATTCTGACTCACATCCAGTTCTGTCAGGCTGTTTCCATAGCAAGACAAGTATGTTAATTCTGTATTCTTGCTTACATCCAGGGCTGTCAATTGGTTACCACCGCAATCTAAGTTTGTTAATTCTGTATTCCCAGTCACATCCAGAGTGGTAAGTTGGTTAATACCACACCACAAAGATGTTAATTTTGTATTCTGGCTTACATCCAGAGTTGTCAGTTGGTTACCACTGCAATCCAAGTCTGTCAATTCCATGTTCCCACTCACATCCAGGGCTATCAGTTGATTATTACTACAATCCAAGTCTGCTAATCCTGTATTCCCGCTTAAATCCAATTCCGTGAGGCTGTTTCCATAGCAATACAGGTATTTTAATTCTGTATTCTGACTTAAATTCATTTCTGCCAGACTGTTATTACTACAATCCAAGTATATTAATCCTTCATTCTGACTCACATCCAATTTCGTCAGGCTGTTTTCATTGCACTGCAATAATGTTAATCCTTTATTCTGACTCACATCCAATTCTGCCAAGCTGTCTCTATCACAATATAGGTATATTAATTCTGTATTCTTGCTGACATCCAAAGTTTTCAGTTCATTACTACCACAAGACAACCATGTTAATTCTGTATTTCCACTCACATCTAAAGTAGTCAGTTTATTACTATCACAAGCCAAATCTGTTAATCCTTCATTTCCATTCACATTCAGATTTGTCAGTTGATTGCTACTGCAATCCAAGTATTTTAATCCTTTATTTTGATTCACATCCAGGACTGTCAAACTGTTATAACTGCAATCCAACCGTGTTAATTCTGTATTTTGACTGACATTCAGGGCTGTCAGTCCGTTATTACTGCACTCCAAGTATGTTAATTCTGTATTTTGACTCACATCCAGGGTGGTTAGTTGGTTACTACCACAAGACAAGTCTGTTAGTTCTGTATTCTTGCTGACATCCAAAGTTGTCAGCTGATTACCTCTGCAATCCAAGGTTGTTAGTTTTGTATTCTGACTCACATCCAAGGCTGTTAGTGTATTCCAATAGCAATACAGGGTTGTTAATTTTGTATTCCCCCTCACATCTAGGGTGGTTAGTTGGTTACTACCGCAAGACAAGTGTGTTAATTCTGTATTTTGACTGACATTCAGGGCTGTCAGTTCGTTATCACTGCAATACAAGTATGTTAATTTTGTATTTTGACTCACATCCAGAGTGGTTAGTTGGTTACTACCGCAAGACAAGTCTGTTAATTCTGTATTTTGACTGACATTCAGGGCTGTCAGTTCGTTATAACTGCAATCCAACCATGTTAATTCTGTATTCTGACTCACATCCAGGGATGTCAAGTAGTTCCAACTAACATTTACATTCCAGCCACACTTCAAGGTTGCTAATTTGTTGTAAATCGTAACTTTCTACGCTTCTGCTCCCCCCATCTTCAGTCAAATAAAAAGAAGGTACAACGTAAAATATTCT
>CANQMA010000001.1 GCA_947624875.1 uncultured Lachnospiraceae bacterium | reverse complement strand
CTTTTGGAAGAATTTGATGAGGAGAAATATCTGAAGACGGTCGAAGCACGCGGAAGAGAAGAAGGCATACAAATCGGTGAAGAACGCGGAAGAGAAGAGGGCATACAAATCGGCGAAGCACGCGGCAAAGAATTGGGCGAAAAACTTGGAAAAATTACTACCGCACAAAAACTACTTGAAAATCATGTAGACCGGCAGGTAATCCTTGCATCGACGGGACTGACCGAAGAAGAACTAAACAAAATCGAACAGGGGAAACTGTAATGCCGGAAAAACATTGCTCAACGAATATGTGCCGGTGCTATGTCGAAGCATAAAAAATGAAAGACGAAGCGGGCGAACTATCAGCAGTTATATCGTTTTTATGAGGAGAAAAGATGTCAGATGCAAGGTTTGACATCTTTTTTAGTGAAAAAATCATGAAATTCTTTTTGTCGAAAAATGTTGAACTATTCAAATCAAAGTGTTAGGATAAATATATATCAGATGATATCCATTACAAAAGATAAATGAAAAAAGATACAGGAGAGAAAACCGGCGGAATGGAAGTGTTTTTTCCGTACCCGGATTTGCTTTCCTGTTTTTTGATATCATCTAATATGCAAACAAGGGGAACAAAGAAAAGAGAAAGACTGCGGAGACCATGGAGGAAGCCGTCGACCTGGCAGTAAATGAATGCATTAAGGAAGGCGTCCTGGAAAAGTTTCTGACAGCCCATAAAGCGGAGGTGTGTGGAATGCTTTTGGAAGAATTTGATGAGGAGAAATATCTGAAGACGGTCGAAGCACGCGGAAGAGAAGAGGGCATACAAATCGGAAAAGAAGAAGGCATACAAATCGGCGAAGCACGTGGAAGAGAAGAGGGCATACAGATCGGCGAAACACGCAGACAGATCACTACCGCACAAAAACTTCTTGAAAATCATGTAGACCGGCAGGTAATCCTTGCGTCGACAGGACTGACCGAAGAAGAACTAAACAAAATTGAACAGGGTGAACTATAATGTTATTGGTGTTGCTATTTATTGAAATGATTCAACAAAAAACAACAATAAAAAATGAACCCCTAAAATAAAAAATGAACCCCTATTTTTAATGAAATAGTCTTGCAAGAAAATAGAAGGAATGATAAAATAATTAATAAATATGAGCGTAAGTTCTCATTGAAAGGAGATATGGTTATTATGAAACTTAGTAAAACAATGAAAAAAGCAATAGCTTACATATGTGCTGTTGCTATGGTTGTAGGAAGTCTTACGATTTACAAGGCATCTTCCATTAAGGCGGCTGACGATTACTCAAATCTTGATTATACTGGTACAGTTGCTAACGATGGGGGGATTAACTATGACAATTTAAAAGGAAGTACATGGGCTCTTTTAGAAAATTCTACATCTATTCAAGAATATTCATTTAATGTATTTCAGTATCAGGAGGGAAATACACTCTATGTTACAGCACATACAGATGTGGGTTTGGTTGGTAAAATTAATGGAATTGAAGGAGAGAAGCAAGGAGCTGGTCTCTTCTTTAGAGATGTACAGAATATGTTAATATATGAATATAACATATTAGATATTACATCCTCTATGGGACATGTAAAAGTAGTTATCCATTGTCCTGGTAATTCGGGTAAGGGAACTTACGAACCGGGTATGGAACCTGAAACAACAGAAAAACAGACGGACCCTTCAGGTCATAGTTGGACAGAGATAGGGCAAGGTTTTTCTTATGAGAAAGGAGACGGTTTTAGTCTTGTAGGTATTCAGCAACCGGCATTCGCGACTGAACAAGGTATCTATATTTCTGTTAGTTCGGGTATAAGCCAAGTGATTGTTAACGGAAAAGTACAGACTGATGATAATGATAATGGTATTCAAGGAGCGGGCGCATGTGTATACCTGTCATATTTGACTAAAAAGATAAACACAGTACAAATCGTACATGCCCAAGGAACAGCAACAATCACAATCCAGAATATCAATGGAACAGATGGTGAGGATCCATCAACGGAACCAACAACGCCGGGTGGAGAAAGTCAGGAAACGAAAGAACTGGTTCCGGTAGAAAAGCAGAATAGCGGACAAATTTCTGCGCCGGAACGGAGTGAAGCAGGCGACAATAATCAGTGGGCATATCAAGATACAGAATACAAGCTGGAAGGTTTGACTATTCAGGAAGGTACGTGGTATAAAGCATCCTGCACAGTGCTTAGCAGTATTGACCGTACAATTCAGATGAGATTTCAGAATAGTGCAAATTGGACAAATTATAATGAAGGATTCCAGCATTATTCCGTTAAAGCAGATGAAGAAACGCAAATCGTATATATTTTCCAGGCAACTTCGAGTGCTGCTGGAACAGGTGTTTTTGATATTTGCTATGGATATATAGACGGATATGGGCCGGTAGCAGCAAGTACGATTGAGTTTAAAAATGTCAGCCTGACCACTTATGACAGTCAGGAAGCTGCAGAATCTGCCGCAGGATACTTAGAGGTTTCAAACTATCAGAAAGACGTTCCTACAAGTGAAGGTGAACTTTTTGCAGGCTGGTATAGCGACCCTGGATATACAACTCCATATACAGAAAAATCAGGAAAAGCATATGCGAAATTCATCGATGAAAAAGTATTAGATGTTAAAGCACAGGTATCAGAGGATAACACATCCATTAGATTTGTCAGCACAGTAGACAACCTGAACTACGATGGCTTAGGATTTAAGGTAGAAGGTTACAATGGCAGCAAGAACGCAACAGTAGATTTAAAATTAAATTCCGTATTTAGTTCATTGAACGCAAACGGTGAGTCTGTTGAACTGAATACCTTCTCCGACCAATCAAGTTACTTCTTTGCATATGCGATTAATGGAATGAGCGAAGGAACAACTTACACATGGAAAGTTACCCCTTACTGGACTACAGAGGATGGAGCCGTAGTAACCGGAACACAAAAAACCTTTAAAGTTCCGGGAGATGGAAGCCCGGTAAGCGTTCAAGCATAATAACGGAGAGGGAAATTGTACGGAAATGGAACCTTATGAAGAAGCAAAAATGGATATTATCGAAATAGAACAGATAAAACCCATCGGTTTGATTGTGAAAAGTGAAGATGATGGCAACTATGGAGATTTAATAGGTTGACAAACAGTACAGTTTCGAATAAAATAAAATCCGGAAAGACGGGTCATAGAGTTTTGCAATCTAAGACAGATGGCAATGTGAAAGGAGAAGTAATGAAGAAGTTATATATGGATCCGGAAGCAGAAATTATTGAGATTGACGCTTCCGTAAGGACGGCGCTTGTAGATAGTGGCGAAGGAAATGACGGAAATATCCCAACGATTGATGCTGGCGATATTTTTAAAGACTAATTAGATTTTTAACAGCACCACGCGGTTATGCGTGGTGCTGATTTGCGTAATTGATAAAAACATCAATGAAAATTATGGAGAAATGACAGTGAAAAGAGATAAAATATATATTATTGTGGGAATAGTGGTTTTATTAGCCGTAATTATTTTTGCAATTACTTTATGGATGGGAAAATCAGAAAAAAACAGTTCTGCAGATCAGGAACAGACCACTGAATTTGATACAGGAAGTGAAACTCCGGCGGTGACTGATGAAAATGGAAGTGTTTTGCCAAATAATGAAGAAAAAAATAGCGGACAAAATACTTCAACAGATTCAGCAAATGATGGACAAAACAGTGCGTTGAAGGATGATGGTTCAGACGAAGAGACAAAGAATAATTTAAATAATTCAAACAAATCAAATAATTCAAATAATTCAAACAAATCAAATAAATCAGATAAATCAAATGGTGTGGGTAACAGTATGGATGCAGATGACTTTTTTGATAATTCTAACAACCAGGGTGGGGCGCAGAATCTAAATCAGGAAGATAAAACGTCAAAAAAAGAAACGTCTACCACGAACAAAAGCGATAAAAACGAAAATAGCGAGACAAAATCATCTGACAAGAAGGAAGAAAAGACAACGGCAGAGTCCAATCGGGGAGGGTTTAAAATTTTGACAGATGACAGTGATTATGGCGAACTGTTTGGATAGGTGATAAGTGTTAATTTTTTGAATAAAAGCATTTTTATTTTCTTATATATTATAAAAACCTCGAAATAATAAAGAATTCTTAAAAAAAATAGTGAAAAAAAGCCTTGATTTTAGCGTTTTGAAAAAACTTGTTTTATTAGTTTATGATGTTGTCAAGGCTTTTTTTGTTTGATATAATAATAGTCATAATTATCGAGGAGGAAGAACATATTATGAAACAATCAATGAAAAAAGTCCTTTCCTTTGTTTTGTCTGTGGCTATGATTGCTACTTCAATCACAGTTTACAACAATACAACAGTTAAGGCGGCAGATTTAGAAAATATTCAAGATGATAGTTACAATCTTGCATATGGGAAAACTGTTACAGCGAGCGGCACCACAAATGAAGGTGCGGGCAGTAATTTAAGTGTCTTGACAGATGGTAATGCGACAAATAGTTTTATTGACACAATTCACAATCAGGATGGCTGGTTTGTTGTGGACCTGGGTGATTACTATTGTGTTGATAGTATTGATCGGATTGTTACCGTATATCATAATACAGGCGGAGAAGTAGTAAATACTTCACCAATGAACACCGGATATACAGTAGAGTACTCTAACAATCCATACGTTTTCAAGACAGCTAAAACGGTTGATCCAAAGATTATGGAAGATGGACAGAATGGAGATATGACCCATGAGTTGACGATGGCTGACCAGGAATCCACACTTACAACGGTACGTTATGTGAAACTTTCCTATCCACCAGTTACTTATGGTACACAGATTGAGGAAATTGCTATCTTTAATGATGCAGGAGCCGCTGAACCGGCAGAAGTAGTAACGCCGACAGCCCCTACAACTGTAGACGGTCAAAGTAACGAACCGTTCAAGTTAACAGTAACATTTACAAAAGCAGAAAATACAACAGTTGTTGTATTGCTTGATGATGCAGTTCTTGATACAGATGCAGTATCCGGTACTACATATGAGAATCTTTCAAAGGGAGAACATACTTTAAAAGTACTGGCATATGACAATGAAACTTATGTAGCGTCAAATGAAGTCACGACACAGGTAACTGTTGATAGTGATGGTTCTTTGACACCTGAAGAAATGGTGGCAAATCCGGAATATAATGTTGCATTAAATAAAACGTGGTATATCGAAAATGATGAAAGCAAGGAACATGTAAATTCTTCTGAGGGAACCGGAAGTATCACAGACGGAAGTATTGAATATGCAGCTGGCAATGTGGATAGAGCCACCCCACCGAATGGGGCAAATTATTTTGTTATTGATTTAGATAAAACATATAAAGGCGAAACGATTGACCAGGTAGCAATTTGGTTTAGAGATACACGTGTAGATTTGTTACCTGTTGGTAGTGGTTTTGATGTTCAATTCTCAGTAGACGGTACAAATTGGATGACGGTTGCCACAAAGGCCGGAGACGATATCAGAAGTGAAGCCAGTGCGGCAGGAACACCAAATGAAACTGCATTTGGTGTCAGTGTGGACATTGATACTACAACTCCGGTAAGATATGTAAGAATCTATAATGCAACAAGACCGGGATGGGGCATACAGACTAGAGAAATTGCAGTATTTGATACCGATGGAGATCTTGAAGAAGCAGAAACAGTAACCGTAAATCCTCCTGCAGATTTTACAGCGGAATCAAATTCTTATAATACGATTACCGGTAAGATTACAGCAGGTGCTGATCAGGAAGATTATAAATATACGGTATATGTTGATGGAACACCTGTGCTGCAAGAGATTGAGGCAGGAGATTATGTTATTGAAGGCGTCAGTGAAGGAACGCATACGGTATCAGTAGAATCTGTATATCAAGGTTTCTATTCAGAACCTCTTGAGGTTACAGACGTTACGGTTACTTCAGGTTTCAGTTATGAGAGTTCAACAACTGAGGGAAGTAATGACGCAAGAGTTTTCGACAATGAAAATGAAAATGGAAAAAACCTTGTAAGAAATGAAGGGGTTACCGCAGAAGCATCATCAGGTAATGCAAATAATGCTATTGATAATGATGGAGGAAGCAGATGGGAATCTGAACAGTCTGACCCACAGGAGCTTACGGTTATTTTGGACAAGGCTTATATGGTCAAAGAAATTAATTCAGTATGGGAGACTGCAAATGCGAAGGACTATACTGTTCAGGTTTCAACAGATGGTTCTCAGTATCATGTAGCAGCTACGGTTAAGGAAGCAGCAGCCGGAGCAAACAGACTTGACAAAATTGTATTTAAAGAACCAGTGGAAGCGAAGTATGTAAAGATTCTTGGTACTGCAAGAACTACAAACTATGGTTACTCCATTTATGAAATTGCTATTTACGGTTCTGAAATGGGAACTTCAGGTGAAAATTACTATGCGCCGGGAGATTTGGCAGAGTATTTAGAAGATAATACGACGTATCCGGATAAAGGCGATGAAACAATTTTTGCAGGCTGGTATTTAGATTCGGAGTTTAACACACCATATGATAGAGATTCAGATACAGGAAAAGGCGCATATGCGAAATTCATCGATGAAAAAGTATTAGATGTTAAAGCACAGGTATCAGAGGATAACACATCCATTAGATTTGTCAGCACAGTAGACAACCTGAACTACGATGGCTTAGGATTTAAGGTAGAAGGTTACAATGGCAGCAAGAACGCAACAGTAGATTTAAAATTAAATTCCGTATTTAGTTCATTGAACGCAAACGGTGAGTCTGTTGAACTGAATACCTTCTCCGACCAATCAAGTTACTTCTTTGCATATGCGATTAATGGAATGAGCGAAGGAACAACTTACACATGGAAAGTTACCCCTTACTGGACTACAGAGGATGGAGCCGTAGTAACCGGAACACAAAAAACCTTTAAAGTTCCGGGAGATGGAAGCCCGGTAAGCGTTCAAGCATAATAACGGAGAGGGAAATTGTACGGAAATGGAACCTTATGAAGAAGCAAAAATGGATATTATCGAAATAGAACAGATAAAACCCATCGGTTTGATTGTGAAAAGTGAAGATGATGGCAACTATGGAGATTTAATAGGTTGACAAACAGTACAGTTTCGAATAAAATAAAATCCGGAAAGACGGGTCATAGAGTTTTGCAATCTAAGACAGATGGCAATGTGAAAGGAGAAGTAATGAAGAAGTTATATATGGATCCGGAAGCAGAAATTATTGAGATTGACGCTTCCGTAAGGACAGCACTTGTAAATAGTGGCGAAGGGGATGAAGAAAATATCCCAACGATTGGGGTTGGAGATATCTTTGGCAACGACTAATTAGATTTTTAACAGCACCACGCGGTTATGCGTGGTGCTGATTTGCGTAATTGGTAAAATGAGCCACAGAAATATTTCTTTTCAGTTAAAAACTTTAACGGAAATTTTGATGGCGAAGGGCATGGTGAATTGATTGGTAAACAGAAAAATATTGTTTTGTGAAATTGCCGGAATAAAATATCAAATAGAATATCAGTATAATTATATCGAAAAAATGTTCCGGGATTATCGAATCGATGAAGATACGATTCAGGATCGGAATAATTTTATGAAAATTTCTTATACCGGGGAAGATGTAAAACGTTGTAGTGCCATGTATACGGAAAAACAGCCGGAGTACTACATTGAATATACCTGTATTCTGGATCAGATTGCATCAAGACTTCCTTCACAGAATATGCTGTTAATGCATGGCGCCACGATTGAATATGATGGGAAGGCTTATGTGTTCACTGCTCCAAGTGGAACGGGAAAGTCCACCCACATTGCTTTGTGGAGAAAATATTTGGGAGAAAAGGTTCAGGTCATTAACGGGGACAAGCCGGAAGTTTCCTTCGACGGGGAGAACGTTTATGTTCATGGCGCTCCCTGGTGTGGCAAGGAAGGATGGCAGATTAATACCAGTGCGCCCCTGGCAGGCATATGTCTGATAAAGCAGGGAAAAGAAAACAAAGTTGAAAGAATTAATCCGGGCAAATATATAGAATATTTTATTTGCCAATTTTATATTGGACAGGGGAATGATGAAATTCTAAAGGTTATTGACTTGTTTAGCAAAATGGCGGAGCGTGTACCTTTTTATCTGCTCACATGCGATATTTCAGAGGATGCGGCGCGATGCAGTTTTGAGGCTATGACAGGTAAGAAATGGAACGAGACCATCGGACAGAATACAAAGTAAAAAAGAAGGCATTGAAAAATTAATTGTGATAAAATTTATAAGTGATTAGGAGAATAGACAATTGAAAATAAAAGAAGGATTTATAGTAAGAGAAGTTATGGGACAGGCGGTGGCGATTCCTACAGGAAAAGCCAGCGAAGATTTTTCCGGCATGGTAAAACTGAATAATACCGGAAAAGATATTTGGAATGGTGTGGCAGACGGTCTTTCAAAAACAGAAATTGTCGAAAAAATTGTAAAAAAGTATGATGTGTCTTTGGAAGATGCAGAAACAGGGGTTCAGAAATTTCTTTCTCAAATGATAGAGAGAGGATTTATCGAGGAATGAGCGAAAACATGAATATTGAAAATACAGCAGTAAAGCAAAAACTGACAGACAGCGCCGCGATAAATATTGAGGAACTGATTGAAAAGCAGGGATATTCCGTAAGTACCACCGTAGGCGTCAGCATGTATCCAATGCTTCGAAACCGCCAGGATATGATTGTGATAAAACCTTTTGAAGGCCGTTTGAAAAAATATGATGTACCGCTTTATAAGAAGGATGGAAATTATATCTTACATAGAATTATCAAGGTAAAAGAGAATGAATATATCATTCGTGGGGATAATTGTATTCAGAAGGAACATGTAACGGATGATATGATAATTGGAGTTTTGACGGAGTTTTATCGAAATTCAAAAAAAATTAATATGGAAGGAATTGGATATAAAACTTATGTGAGATTCTGGCATTATACGTTTCCAATTCGGTTTTTCTATAAGAAAATGTGCAGTTTAATGAGGAAAATTTTGCAGGTTGCAAAATAGTTTATTTATGATATAATCATTGACTGAATGTATTATTATATATTTTGTCAAAAAAGGAAGATCCAAGGGAGAATGACATGGCTAGAAAAACGGCAATCATTTTATCAGTGATTTGTTTCCTGATTTTAGTAGTTTTAATTATCTGTGAAAAAAAATATCCGGAGGCCGGTTCAGAACTGATCCGGGGAATGATGGTTCGATAATGGGAAGTAAAAAGAAATATACATCAGGACAAAGGTTTCAACTGCATAAGGGAACGATTGTTTTGATGATTGTATTTGTAGTCGCCTGCATCGTAGGAGGAGGATTACTTTTCTGGCTGGATTATGGAGAGGAACAACCCACCTCAAAGGCTGATCATAAGCCGCGGGATCTGGTTGAGATTGGCGGTGTTTCATGCACGCCCAAATCAAATTTGGAAACCTATCTGTTTATGGGGACCGACGATACCGGAAAAGTAAAAAAAGTAACAGAGTACGATGGTACGGGACAGTGTGATGTCCTGATTGTTTTGGTCATTGACCGCATGGCAAACACTTATGCCATTTTGCCGATAGACCGGGATACGATTACTGCTGTGCAGAGCCTTGACGAAAAGGGCAATGTTCTGGCAACAACAGATGTCCAGATTGCTCTGGCGCATGCAAATGGAGATGGCTTGGAAATGAGCTGTGAAAATACGGTGACCGCAGTTTCAAATCTGCTGCATGGACAGAAGATTGACGGATATATTTCACTGAACAGAGATTCCATTGCAAAGGTGAATCATATGGTAGGCGGTGTGACGGTGAAGATTGAAGATGATTTTTCGGATTCGGACAAATCGCTCAAGATGGGAGAAACCGTCAAATTGACTGACGAACAGGCGATGCATTTTGTTCACGACCGGATGAATGTCGGGGATGGAACGAACGAAAGCAGAATGCGCCGGCAGAGCGCTTTCATGAGCGGTCTGAAAGAGATTGTAAAAGAACGGTCGAAAGAGGAGGAAACCTTTGCGCTCGCTCTGTTTGAGGGATTAGAAGATTACAGGGTTACCAATCTGACCGGAAATAATATCAGCCGCATCAGCAATGCGATGATGAAAGACAGAGACTTGGGTGAATTTCACATTGATGGTGAGAACATAATCGACGACTATGGATTCAATGCGTTTATAGTTAATCAGGATAGTCTAAATCAGGTTATCAGAGACTTGTTTTATAATAAATCAAATTGATGGGAGTTTATATGGTGGAAAAGTACAACGGGAAAGACGAAGAGAAGGATTTACTGGCTGAAAATTATGATGTTGTGCCGGTTTCTCAGACAGCGCAAAATGATGAAGATGAAATTGATTTAATGAAACTTTTTGCCGTTCTGTTAGACCGGATTCATTACATTATTTTATGGTTTTTCGTGGGAGCAGTCTTATTTAATGCGTATGCTTATTTTATGATTCACCCCACCTATCAGTCTACGGCGAAACTCTACATGGTTTCGGCGTCAGATGATTCTGTGGTCAATTTTTCGGATTTGAATATCGGGCAGGCGTTAACCTCAGATTATGAAGAATTGATTTTCAGTTATCCGGTGATGGATGATGTGATTGACAGATTAAAACTGGATATGACTGCCGAACAGCTGGCGGCAAAAATATCAATAGACAATCCGGAGGATACGCGTGTGCTTGCCATTACCGCTACGGACATTGACCCGGAGCACGCGCAGGAAATTGTCAATACTCTGGTGGACGTCGTGATAGATTTTCTCCCTGACAAGATGAGTACAAGCACGCCGAATGTAGTTCAGTACGGCCGCTTGGAAAAACAAAAGGTTGGGCCGGGATACTTAAAGTATACGCTGTTTGGCGCCGTTTTGTTTGCAGGCGTATTCTGTATCATTATACTGATTCGTTATATTACTGACGATACGATTAAAAACAGTGAAGATTTGGAAAATGAATTTGGTTTAATTCCACTGACAATCATTCCGGAAAATGATATCTTTATACAGGAAGAAGAAGCGGAAAAAGCGCTGCTGTTTGGAAGGGAGGCAAAATAATGAACCGATTAAATGTGACATTTCATGACCTTCCGTTTGCCGTAGAGGAGGCTTTAAACCGGCTTCGGGTCAATATAAAGTTTTGTGGAAAAAATATCCATAAAATTTTAGTGACCAGCAGTATCCCGAATGAAGGAAAGAGTTTTGTATCCATTCATTTATGGAAAATGCTGGCAGAAGCAGGTTTTAAGACGGTATTTCTCGATTTGGATTTGCGTAATTCAAGGGTAAATGAGCGTCATGAACTGAAGGCTGAAGGCGAGTTGAAAGGGATTGATTATTATCTGTCCGGTAATGCCGAGTATGAGGAAGTTATTTACAATACAAATATTCCAAATGGCGACATGATTCCGATTGCAAATATTCTGGAAAATCCGAGTACACTGCTTGAAGATCCAAGATTTGCCGAATTACTAAAAAGGTTGTCAAACGATTATCGATATGTTATAATTGATTCACCACCATTGGTTAATGTAACAGATGGTGCGCTCGTTGCGGCTTTATGTGATGGCGCAGTGATGGTTGTCCGGAGTGGTTTTACATCGAAAAAACTCATCAGGCAGTCATTACAGCAGCTTGAAAGAGTACAGTGCAAGCTTCTCGGCGTTGTCCTAAACAGAGTGCCGTATACTGCGGAAAGAAAGTACGGAAAGTATGGCAAATATGGTCAATATGGCCGATATGGGCAGTATGGATATGGATACGGCAGAAAGTCAAAATCTGTGCGGACAGAAAAAAAATAATTCAGGTAATTTCAGTTGGGATACACCCTTGATGGATGCTGTGCCGGCTGTAAATTATATATAATTTATTTTAATATGGTGAAATGGGATTAGACAGTGTGCGTGGTCTGTCCGCTCATTTCCGGTAAGGAGGCAGAAATTATGAGTCTTTTAAAGAAAGTTGTAACAGCTCTTGTTATAACAGCGCTTATGGTACCAGCAGTAGCAGTAAATGCAGCAGGCGTAAACAGTGTAACAAAGACAAAGATTGCTGATGCAAATGTGACGGTTAGCGGTACATCTGTAAGTTATACAGGTAAAGCTCAGAGTCCTCAGGTTGCAGTATCTGTTGATGGAAAGACATTAGTTCAGGGTACAGATTATACTTTGACAGTTACTTCAGCAACAAATGCAGGAACCTACCATATTACTGTTGTAGTTACCGGTATTGGTCACTATGAAGGTACAGTGAATAAGACAGTAAACTTTACCATTGCAAAGGCAAAACAGCCAGTTAAGAATGCACCTGCTAAAAAGCTTAAGGTAAAAGCCAAGAAGTTAAAGAAAAAAGCTGTTAAGATTAAGTTAAAGGTTAAGGCTAAAGGTAAAAAGAAATATAAGTCAAAATCTAAGAGACTTAAAGTTAACAAGAAGGGTGTCGTTACGATTAAGAAGGGCACAAAGAAAGGTACTTATACTATCGTAGTTAAGATTAAAGCTACAAAGAATTATAAGGCAAGAACAAAGAAGATTAAAATTAGAGTTAGATAATTTTAGTATTCAAATTTTTTCATGAAAAAATAAGATGTTTTTTTATATAACCGCGCGGAAAAAAGCATGCTTGTGGGAGGGAGGATATTCTCGTAAAGGGGATATCCTCTTTTTCAACATAAACCATTCAAATCAGATAATGTGGAGAGGATAACTATGAAACAGGAATATAAGGTAATCTGTCGACTGTTAAGCGTTTCTTTATTTCCGGAATTAAACGTTCAGAAAACGAAAGATTTTAACGACATAGACTGGGAGCAGGTCTTTGAGGAAATGAAACATCAGACGATTGCAGCAATCCCAATAGAGAACGTAATGAAGGTATCCTCTGTACCGTCTGATATAAAAAGTCAATGGATGGATTATTCCTTTTATCAGGTAGGAACCTGGACGCGTATTATGGCCGGGCAGAATGAACTGGTGCAGTTGTTATTAGAAAACCAAATCCCCGCTGCGATACTGAAAGGAAGCAGCGCGGCAGTTGCATATCCAAAGCCGGAATACCGCACTATGGGGGATGTGGATTTTATTGTTCGGGAAAAAGATTTTGAAAAGTCATATCGGTTAATGATTGCCAACGGATATACATTTGCAAAAGGGGATTTTTTAGGGGAACTGGAATTAAAAAAGAAAGCGCATCATATTGAACTGGTGAAAAACGGCGTTGTTTTTGAATTGCACAGGGAGATGTCCAGAATACAGGATAAAGAAACGGAAGATGCGTTTTGCGCTCTGCTTCAGGAAGGACTGGACCATATTGAATGGAACAGGATTGAGCAGTACCTTTTTCCGATGTATCCCAAAGAAATCAATGGCCTGATTCTGTTAAAACATATCGTGCAGCACTTGGGTGCAGATGAAGGAATCGGGCTTCGCCAGATCATTGACTGGGAGATGTTTGTCCATCAGAATTTGAACGATTATTTCTGGGAGGAAAAATTCAGACCGCTGGCAGAGCGCGCGGGACTGGAGAACGCAGCGATGATATTCACCAGAATGTGCCAGCTTTATTTGGGACTTCCTGAAAATGAAATTACATGGTGCATGAAGGCAGACGAACAGTTGTGCAGAGTCTGGATGGATGCGATTATCGGAATGGGCAATTTTGGAAGAAAGGCAAAAAAAGAAGACGAAGGCGCGCTTGTCCTGTATAGAAACAGGAATATTTTCACGCTGGCAGGATCGCTGCAGCGTCTCGGACTGCAAAACTGGAAGGCATTGGAAAAACATCGGTGGCTGAGTCCGTTTGCATGGTTTTACCAGATTTGCAGATATCTCAGAAAAGTGGTGTTCCGCAAATCGCCGGTGAAATCAATAAAAAGGGATATGGAAAAAAGTAAAGCCAGAAAACACATGGTGGAACGACTGCAGATTAAGGGGTTACAGGATGCCGCGCATCAGGGAAAGTAAATTTATATAAAAAAACAGGGATTTTGGTTCATGGATATGGAAATCTTTGATAATTTTTTAACAAATATGAAATAATTTGCAGAAAATGCCTTGATATTTACAGGCGAATTAGGTAGAATAGAGGACAGGTTAATGTATATTAACAAAATATAAAAATTTATTATTATAGGAGGACAATTCAATGTCAGTTAAAGTTGCAATTAACGGTTTTGGACGTATTGGACGTCTTGCATTCAGACAGATGTTTGGTGCTGAAGGTTATGATGTTGTTGCTATCAACGACTTAACAAAACCTTCTATGTTAGCTCACTTATTAAAGTATGACACAGCACAGGGCGGATATGCCGGAAAGATTGGCGAAAGCCTTCACACGGTTGAGGCTGATGATGAAGCAGGCACAATTACTGTTGATGGAAAGACTCTTACCATTTATGCGGAAGCAGATGCTTCCAAGCTTCCTTGGGGAGAAATCGGTGTTGATGTTGTTTTAGAGTGTACAGGGTTCTACTGCTCAAAGGCAAAATCTCAGGCGCATATTGATGCAGGCGCAAAGAAGGTTGTTATTTCTGCACCGGCTGGAAATGATTTAAAGACTATCGTTTACTCAGTAAACGAAAAAACACTGACTACTGATGACGCAATTATTTCTGCAGCATCTTGTACAACAAACTGCTTAGCTCCTATGGCTGATGCATTAAACAAGTATGCTCCGATTCAGAGTGGTATCATGTCAACAATCCACGCTTATACAGGCGACCAGATGATTCTTGACGGACCACACAGAAAAGGAGATTTGAGAAGAGCGCGCGCAGGCGCAGCAAACATTGTTCCAAACTCAACCGGTGCTGCAAAAGCAATTGGTCTTGTTATTCCGGAGTTAAACGGAAAATTAATCGGTTCTGCACAGAGAGTTCCTGTTCCGACAGGTTCTACCACAATCCTGACAGCAGTTGTAAAGGGAAGCGATGTAACTGTGGAAGGAATCAATGCCGCTATGAAAGCCGCTGCTTCTGAAAGCTTTGGTTACAATGAAGATCCTATCGTTTCTTCCGATGTTATCGGCATGAAATTCGGTTCTTTATTTGATGCTACACAGACAATGGTAGCAAAGATTGCTGACGACCTTTATGAAGTACAGGTTGTTTCATGGTATGACAATGAAAATTCATACACAAGTCAGATGGTTCGTACCATCAAATATTTTGCTGAATTAGCATAAGTTTGATTGATGATTTGATCCTAAAGGGTCCGGCTTTCATGGGCCGGACTCTTTTCAATCTCATAGACTTATATGAAAAATCATGAAAACACGGTCTTTTTTGATAGGTCGGGAGTTGACATGATAAAAAGAAAAGGAGTGAAAAGATGCTTAATAAAAAATCAGTAGATGATATCAATGTTAAGGGACTAAAAGTTTTAGTACGATGCGACTTTAATGTTCCGTTAAAAGAAGGTGTGATTACCGATGAAAACCGTCTGGTGGCTGCGCTTCCTACGATTAAAAAATTAATCAATGACGGAGGAAAGGTGATTTTATGTTCCCATCTTGGGAAACCAAAGGGAGAGCCTAAACCGGAATTATCTTTGGCGCCGGTTGCTGTTCGTCTTTCCGAATTACTGGGACAGGAAGTAAAATTTGCTGCAGACGATAATGTTGTAGGAGAAAACGCAAAGGCTGCAGTCGCTGCAATGAACGATGGGGACGTCATCCTTCTTCAAAATACCCGTTATCGTGCAGAGGAAACAAAGAACGGAGAGGAATTCTCCAAAGAACTTGCTTCTCTGTGTGATGTGTTTGTCAACGACGCATTTGGTACAGCGCATCGCGCACACTGCTCTAATGTCGGCGTAACAAACTATGTTGATACCGCTGTGGTAGGATATTTGATGCAGAAGGAAATTGATTTCCTTGGAAACGCTGTCAATAATCCGGTAAGACCTTTTGTGGCAATTCTTGGCGGCGCAAAAGTTGCTGATAAGTTAAATGTAATTAACAATCTTCTTGAAAAATGTGACACCCTGATTATTGGCGGAGGTATGGCATATACCTTTATTAAGGCGCAGGGTGGAGAAGTCGGCATGTCATTAGTCGATGATTCCAAACTGGATTACTGTCTGGAAATGATTCAGAAAGCAAAGGATCAGGGCAAGAAGCTGCTCCTTCCGGTTGATACGGTTGCAGCCGCAGGATTCCCGGATCCGATTGATGCCGAAATTGAAACAGAAGTCGTAGCGACAGATGAAATTCCAAATGATAAAGAAGGTCTGGATATCGGACCAAAAACCCGCGAACTGTTTGCTGAGGCTGTGAAAAATGCGAAGACCGTTGTCTGGAACGGACCAATGGGTGTTTCTGAAAACCCATGTCTTGCTGCAGGAACGATTGCAGTGGCTGAGGCATTGGCTGAAACGGATGCCACAACCATTATTGGAGGCGGTGATTCTGCTGCCGCAGTAAACAATCTTGGTTTTGGTGATAAGATGACGCACATTTCCACTGGCGGCGGAGCTTCTCTGGAATTTTTAGAAGGAAAAGAACTGCCGGGCGTTGTAGCGGCAAACGATAAATAGGACGGACGAAAATGGAACTCGTTTGCGTCCTATGCAAACATTTTAATGACAGGAGAAGAGATATGAGAAAAAAAATTATTGCAGGCAACTGGAAGATGAATAAGACTCCGAGTGAGGCAGTTGCCCTGATTGAACAATTAAAGCCTCTGGTTGCAAATGATGATGTGGACGTGGTTTTCTGCGTGCCGGCCATTGATATTATTCCGGCAGTTGAAGCTGTCAAAGGCACGAATATTCATATCGGCGCTGAAAATATGTACTATGAAGAGAGCGGCGCATATACCGGAGAAATCGCTCCGAACATGCTGACAGACGCCGGCGTGGAATATGTCATTATCGGACATTCCGAGAGAAGAGATTATTTTGCTGAAACAGATGAAACAGTTAATCAAAAAGTATTAAAAGCCTTTGAACACGGCATTACACCAATTATCTGCTGTGGAGAATCTCTGACGCAGAGGGAACAGGGAATTACGATTGACTGGATCCGCCAGCAGATTAAGATTGCGTTCTTAAATGTTACGGCGGCGCAGGCGGCAAAAGCGGTCATCGCTTATGAACCGATCTGGGCAATTGGAACCGGAAAGACTGCAACATCAGAACAGGCAGAAGAAGTCTGCGCAGCAATCAGAGCATGCATTGCTGAAATTTATGACGATGTGACGGCAGCCGCTATCAGAATCCAGTATGGCGGTTCTATGAACGCATCCAATGCAGCGGAACTTATGGCGAAGCCGGATATCGACGGAGGACTGGTAGGCGGCGCAAGCCTAAAGGCTGACTTTGGTCAGATTGTTAACTATAATAAATAATAAATAAATAAGCGGGGCGCTGTATCCCAGTGCCCCTGTAACAAAAATGATTTTTTGCGGGAGAAGATTTGACATGAAAAAAAGAAAATTCATTCAGTTTTTTATTGCATTTTTTGCATTACTTCTTGTATTTTGTGCTTATACAACCACAGCACAGGCAAAGAAAATGAAAGTGACAGTATCCCCTTCTTCGCTGGACGCGCAGGCAAAGAAGCATCATACTGTTTATGATAAATCAGTCGCACATAGTATGTCGCTCAATGAAACATTGGAGAAAATGAGAAAAAAAGGCGGCGGTACGTTAACTTTAAAGAAGGGAACATACAGATTCCAGTATTCTGTATGTATTCCAAGCAATGTCACCGTGAAATTGAAAAAAGGCGTTGTCCTTCAGAATATTATGGATTATAAGGCGCATATTGCTCCGACGACACTGATGTTTCAGTTTGTGGCAAAAGACAAAACCTATAAAAAGAAAATCATTGGAAAATACAATGGAACCTCTAAGGCAAAACTGATTGGAGAAGGTAATGTCATTATTGATATGAAATATGTCACAGGACTTGCGGTAAATGTACTTCATTGCAGTAATATTGAGATATCCGGCATTACTTTTAAAGGAATGAATAAAAATCACTATATTGAAGTAAATGCTTCTAAAAACGTGAATATCCATGATTGCAAATTTGTGAAAGCAAAGAAAGGTTCAGCAAAAAGCGCTTATGTGAAAGAAGCAATCAATATCGACCTGCCGGATGCAGCATCTCATGGAATTGGTTCCACATGGGCAAAACAGGATAAGACCCCATGTAAAAACGTTACTGTGAAAAACTGTGTATTTGACAGCATGAGCAGAGGTGTCGGAAGCCACAACTATTCCCAGACTTCCGGTGGAGCCAATATTTATCATACAAATATCCGAATTGAAGGAAATACTTTCAAAAATCTATATGACGCCGGCGTTTATATGATGAACTGGAAGGATACTAAGATTGTAAATAATACATTTATCAATAACGGAAAAGGAAATAATCTGACCTTCACAAATACCGGTCATGCAATTTCAGGAAGCGGTATTGAAAAGATTACGATTTCCGGAAACACATTCCAAAAGATTAAGAAAAATCCGGTGAATTTTAACGGACAGTCAAATCAGGGAAATGGTGCAAAATATAAAAAGATTTATGTAAATATTACAGAGGATGAAGCAAATGCAATGCTGGATAATACATCGATTGACTGTGGGAATGATCCGGCGTTCCCGGGATATGATATTGTCTACTTTAGAGGAGACGGCAGCAGACTGGCGTCGAATGCCGTGGGCATCTGCTTTGAAAAACAGGAAGTGAATTTTGAAATGGAAAAGGCAAAATAGACGTCAGGCAATTTCTTAAAAATGAAAGAATGATAATAAAAAAGGAGACAGAGATATGGCAAAAAAACCTGTGGTTTTGATGGTGTTGGATGGATATGGTTTAAATGATAACCCTGAGGGAAATGCAATCGCGATGGCAGATACGCCGGTGATGGACCGATTGATGAAAGAATATCCATTTGTTAAAGGAAATGCTTCCGGGCTTGCTGTGGGGCTTCCTGACGGGCAGATGGGAAATTCCGAGGTCGGACACATGAATATTGGCGCCGGACGCATTGTGTATCAGGACCTTACCCGAATTACAAAGGATATAGAAGACGGCGCGTTTTTTGAAAATCAGGTATTGCTTCAGGCAATGGAAAACTGTAAGAAAAACAATTCCGATCTTCATCTGTGGGGATTGTTATCCGATGGCGGCGTGCATAGCCACAATACGCATCTTTATGGACTGCTGGAGATGGCAAAGCGCAATCAGTTGGAAAATGTGTACGTCCATGCCTTTTTAGATGGAAGAGATACCCCGCCGGCTTCTGGAAAAGATTATGTCATACAGCTGCAGGAAAAAATGGATGAAATCGGCGTTGGAAAAATTGCTTCACTGTCCGGACGTTATTATGCGATGGACAGAGACAATAACTGGGATCGTATTCAGAAAGCCTATGATTCCCTGACGATTGGAGAAGGCGTCAAGGCAACCGACCCGGTAGCAGCAATGGAGGATTCCTATGCGCAGGATGTCACGGACGAATTTGTCCTTCCAACGGTGATTACCGATGATGAAGGAAAGCCTTTGTCCCTGGTAAAAGACGGTGATTCCGTGATTTTCTTCAATTTCCGTCCGGACAGGGCAAGAGAAATTACAAGAGCATTTTGCGACGACCGGTTTGAGGGATTTGAGAGACCGTTTCTTCATTTAACGTATGTCTGCTTTAAGGATTATGATGAGACGATTCCAAATAAGCTGATTGCGTTTAAGAAAGAGGAAATTGTCAATACGTTGGGAGAATTTCTTGCCAAAAACGGTAAAAAGCAGCTGCGTCTTGCAGAAACGGAGAAGTATGCGCATGTAACCTTCTTTTTCAATGGCGGAATTGAAGAACCAAATGCAGACGAGTACAGACTGCTTGTCAATTCCCCGAAAGACGTTGCCACCTATGATTTGAAACCGGAAATGAGCGCGCCGGAAGTTGGGATGGATCTGGTCGAAGCGATTAAATCGGATCAGTATGATGTGATTATTATCAATTTTGCAAATCCGGATATGGTTGGTCATACCGGCGTCATCTCTGCGGCTGTAAAAGCAGTAGAGCGTGTAGATTCTTTGGTGGGCGAAGCAGTACAGGCGGTCAAGGATGTGGATGGCGTTTTGTTTATCTGCGCAGACCATGGAAACGCTGAAAAAATGATTGACTATGAAACGGGCGCGCCGCATACAGCGCATACGACAAATCCGGTTCCGTTCATCTTAGTCAATGCCGACCCTTCATGGAAACTCCGTGAGGGTGGATGTCTTGCGGACATTGCGCCGACATTACTTGAGGTCATGGGATTAGAGCAACCGAAAGAAATGACTGGAAAGTCTTTGATTGTAAAATAAAACACTTGATTTTACACGGGAATTATGCTAATATCGTTCTGTTCGAGTAGTTTTAGGAGGATAATTTACATGTTAAAAATATTAACCGTTGTGTTTATGATAATTTGTTTGATTATTACGATAGTTATCTTACTTCAGGAAGGGAAACAGGCAGGACTGACTGGTGCCATCAGCGGTGCTGCGGAATCCTATTGGGGAAAGAACAAGGGACGATCCATGGAAGGAAAATTGGAAAAGATTACAAAGATTTGTATTATCCTGTTTTTTGTTCTCTCTCTTGTATTAAATATGAGTTTTATCGGATACTAGAAATGACAGACCGATAACAGATACTGATGAAGGTGTAGATATCTACACCTTTTTTCTTTGCAAAAGAATTGAGGTGCATTGTGGATTTCATTAATGAAAAAAAGAAAATGATCATGGAACTGATGCAGGACAGAATTTATGTTCCGATGAAATTTAAAGAACTGGCTGTCCTGCTGAATGTAAAGAAGGAAGACCGGGCGGTCCTTGACCTGGTTTTATCAACGCTGATTCAGGAAGGAAAAATTATTTTAACGAAGCGCGGCAAATATATGATTCCGAAAGAAACGTATGTGGAAGGGCGCTTTATCAGTCATGAACGGGGTTTTGGCTTTCTGGAAGTGGACGGGCAGGAGGAAGATTACTTTATCTCAGATAAAGACGTTCACGGAGCATTTCATCATGACCGGGTTTTGGCTGTTGTAGAGCCGGTACAGACAGGGAAACGGAAAAAAGCAAGGGTGGCCAGAATTCTTTCTCATGAGATTACAGAGGTTGTCGGACTTTTTGAAAAGAACAAAAACTTTGGTTATGTTCTGCCGGACAATCAGAAAATTACTTCGGATATTTATGTTGCCGGAGCAAATATGATGGGAGCAGTCAGTGGACATAAGGTGACTGTACAAATATTAAATTACGGATCAGAAGAACGAAAACCGGAAGGGAAAATTGTTGAGATTCTGGGTCATAAAAATGATCCGGGCGTGGATATTTTATCCATTGTAAAGCAGTACGAAATCCCATCTGTTTTTCCACCGGAGGTCATGGCGCAGACAGAGAAGATGCCGGATGCAGTTTCTGAAGAATGTATGGATTCCAATCGGCTTGACCTGAGAAATCTGCCGACGGTGACAATCGACGGGGAAGATGCAAAGGATTTGGATGACGCAATCACTTTGACAAAGAAAGACGGAACTTATCATTTAGGCGTGCATATTGCCGATGTTTCACATTATGTTCAGGAGAATACGCCGCTTGATCAGGAAGCCGTCAAAAGAGGAACAAGCGTTTATCTGGTGGACCGAGTGATTCCGATGCTTCCGCATAAATTATCCAATGGAATCTGTTCCCTAAACGAGGGGCAGGACCGCTTTGCCTTAAGCTGTCTTATGGATATTGATGCGCATGGAAAAATTGTCGGATACCAGATTGCAGAGACGCTGATTCGGGTAAACCATCGTATGAGTTATACGGAAGTCAATGAAATTGTGACAAACAAAAATGCGGCCATGACAGAGAAATACAGCGATTTTGCAGAAACATTTTATCAGATGGCTGAACTTTCCAATTTGCTGAGAAAGAGGCGGTTTGAGCGCGGCTCTATCGATTTCAATTTTCCGGAATGTAAAATTCAACTCGATGAAAAGGGGAGACCTATCAAAATTCTTCCCTATGAGAGGAACACTGCAACAAGGATCATCGAGGATTTTATGCTGGCGGCGAATGAAACCGTAGCGGAATGTTTTTACTGGCTGGGTCTTCCGTTTGTCTATCGAAATCATGAAAAGCCTGATGAAGACCGGATGAATCAGTTGACGACATTTTTAGAGAGTTTTAGCTATTCGATGAAAAAGACAAATCATCAGATCCATCCAAAAGAACTGCAGAAATTGTTACGAAAAATTGAAAATACGCCGCAGGAGGCAATGATCAGCAGAGCAACGCTCCGTTCCATGAAACGTGCCCAATATGCGCCGCAATGTCTGGGCCACTTTGGCCTGGCTGCCACCTATTATTGTCATTTTACTTCACCGATACGGAGATATCCGGATCTGCAGATTCACAGAATCATTAAGTGGTGGCTGCACCATCAAATGGATGAAAATAAAATCAGTCATTTGAAAGAAATCCTTCCGGAAGTGACAAAAAAATGCAGCGCATATGAGCAGCGTGCGGATGATGCAGAGCGCGATGTAGAAAAAATGAAAAAGGCTGAGTTTATGCGCAGTTACATTGGCGAAGAATATTGGGGAATTATTTCTTCCGTAACCGGATTTGGATTTTATGTGGAACTTGAAAATACTGTGGAAGGACTGGTTCATGTTTCAAATATGACAGAGGATCATTATATTTTTTGTGAAGCAGAGAATTCTTTCGTAGGGGAAAGAACAGGGAAAGTCTATAAACTCGGGCAGAAAGTAAAAGTCCGGGTGGACGCTGCGGATAAACTGACACGAAATATTGATTTTAGTCTTGTTTCCAGTTGATTTATTGATAGGGGATAGGTTATCATAGATGCAGGACAGAAACCCGGTAAAAATTGAAGGAGAGCATATGGCAAAAGGATCAGAGCGGCTGATTGCAAATAATAAAAAAGCGCGGCATGATTATTTCATTGAGGACACTTATGAAGCGGGAATCGTGCTTCACGGTACGGAGGTCAAATCATTGCGGCAGGGACATTGCAGCATTAAGGAGGCTTTTGTGAGAGTGGATGGCGGCGAAGTAATCATCTACGGAATGCATATCAGTCCATATGAAAAAGGAAATATTTTTAATAAAGACCCGCTCAGGCCGAAGAAGTTGATGCTTCATAAATATGAGATTCATAAACTTGTGGGGAAATTAAAAGAAAAGGGGCTGACACTGGTACCGCTCCGCGTTTACTTTAAGGGAAGCCTTGTGAAGGTGGAAATTGGACTGGCAAGGGGAAAGAAACTATACGATAAACGACAGGATATTGCAAAAAGAGATATGAAACGCGAGAGTGAGCGCGATTTTAAGATTCGTCTCAGATAACAGAAAGGATTAAGGGATAAGGAGGAAAAGAAATGTACACAGAATCATTGGTGAAATTAGGAAAGGTAAGGTCAGAAATCCGGGAGATTTTTGAATATGGAAATCAGAGAAAAGCGCAGATCGGAGCCGACAAGGTATTTGATTTCAGTATTGGAAACCCAAGTGTTCCGGCGCCTCAAAGTGTCGATGATGCCATTATCGATTTGGTGGAGCATTTTGATTCTGTTGCGCTGCATGGATATACTTCGGCGCAGGGAGATGCCGCTGTGCGAAATGCCATTGCAGAATATACGAATCAGCGTTTTCATACAACGCTGACCGGAAATCATATTTATATGACCTGTGGCGCGGCAGCCTCTCTAACCATTGTTTTAAACGCCGTTTTACAAAAGGATGACGAGTGCATTGTCTTTACGCCGTATTTTCCGGAATACGGGGTGTTTATGGAAAGAACCGGTGCAAAACTGGTGGAGGTGCAGTCAGAACAGGGTACGTTTCAGATTGATTTTCAAAATCTTGATGCTGCGGTCAATGAAAAGACTAAGGCTGTGATTATTAATTCGCCGAACAATCCGTCCGGTGTTGTTTACACAGAAGAAAAATTAAAACAGCTGGCTGCATTTTTAGAAGATAAGCAGAAAGCATATGGACATCCGATTTTTCTAATCACCGACGAGCCGTACAGGGAACTGGTGTATGACGACACAAAAGTTCCGTACATGATCTGCCTGTATGATAATACATTTGTCTGTTATTCTTATAGTAAGGCGTTGTCTCTGCCGGGAGAGCGGATTGGATATATTGCGGTTTCTCCAAAGATGACTCAGTTTGAGGATGCGTATGCGGCTGTCTGTGGATCCGGAAGGGCTTTAGGTTATGTGTGTGCATCCAGCATGTATCAGAGAGTTATCGAAAAATGTATTGCAGATACTTCGGATATTTCCATCTATAAAAGGAACAGAGATCTGTTATATCAGGCGCTGACAGAAATGGGATACGAGTGCGTCTATCCGGACGGTGCGTTTTATCTGTTTGTCAGGACTTTTGGACAGGACGCGCATGTTTTCTGTGAAAAGGCGAAGGAATACGAACTTTTGCTGGTTCCGGCCGACAGTTTCGGCACGCCGGGATATGTGCGTGTCTCTTACTGCGTCCAGACAAAGCAGATTGAAGACGCGCTTCCTGCATTTCGCGCGCTGGCAGAAAATTACCGCTAATTAACGAAAGCTGTGCTTTCATTTCTTTAAGGAGGCAAAAGTGAGCGATATGAACAGCTGCGAGTTTTGCAGCAATTATGTATATGATGAGGAATATGAAGAATACGCCTGTGTGGTCAGTATGGATGAAGATGATATTGCAAGGCTGATGCAGTCTGGCCATGCAGAATGTCCTTATTTTTCCTATGGCGACGAATATCGGATTGCAAGAAAACAGTAAAAGGAGTGTTTTTTTGAACAGAGAAACTTATATCAGACTGATGGATTGGGGAAATGCAGATCAAAAGAGAATTCGAGGAATTTATCTGCTCAATCAGTTGGTAACATATATCATCTATATCGCGTATCCGGCTTTGGCGCTCTATCTTTTCATGGAAAGAGATAAAAGGTTGTGGAAAATTGTACTGGTTCCGGGCGTTTCATTTCTTTTGGTGAGCGTTTTTCGGGCTGTTTATGATGAAAAACGCCCCTATGTGGCATTTGATTATAAACCGGTGATTCAGAAGGAAAAAAAGGGAAAATCCATGCCGAGCAGACATGTTTTTTCTGCAATGATTCTCAGCGCAGCCTTCTTTTATATAGTGCCCGCCAGCGGGATTTTCATGTTTGTGTGCGCATTGTTGATGTGTGTTGGCAGAGTCCTTGCAGGCGTACATTATCCAAAAGATGTTCTGGTCGGCGCGCTTCTTGGACTTGGAATGGGACTTGTCGGATTTTATGTCCTGTAAAGTAGAAAAACGGCGCAGAAATGTAAAAATCAGGCATAGAGATTATGCGTCACAGAAACATCGGTGGATGTGGAGGCAGAAGGAAGAATGAAAAAAGAAAATCGTTTTGTAAAAGATATGACAGAGGGAACGCCATATAAACTGCTGCTTAGTTTTGCGGTTCCCTTACTGATTGGAAATATTTTTCAGCAGCTTTATAACATGGTTGACTCTATTATCGTAGGGAATTTTGTGAGTCCGGACGCGCTCGGCGCAATCGGAACGACAGGCTCCCTGCACTATTTTTTCTTTTCCCTGGTAGCGGGGTTGTCCGTCGGGATTGGAATTATTGTAGCTCAGTTTTATGGCGCAAAGGAAGAAGGAAAAGTAAGGGATACGATTGGAAATGCTGTCTGGATATTAATGTTGTGTTCCGCAGTCATGGCAATGATTGGCTTTTTTCTGGCAAAACCGCTGTTGATTTTATTAAAAACAGACAAAGAAATTCTGGGAGCCGCGGTCAGTTATCTGCGTGTGACTTCAATCGGAATTCTTTGTATTGGAATGTACAATGGGGTTTCCAGTGTTTTAAGAGCGCTGGGAGATTCCAAGACGCCGTTGATTTTTTTGATTTTCGCCAGTATTTTAAATGTAATTCTGGACTTTTTGTTTGTATTGGGCTTTGGCATGGGCGTGGTCGGCGCAGGAATTGCGACAGCCTTTTCACAGTTCATTTCTGCCATTACCTGCATGGTTTATGCATATAAGACAAATACATATTTTCGGCTCAGAAAGGAAAATTTTAAACTCCGGGCGGCGATTGTCAAAAAAAGCTGCAGGCTGGGAGTCCCGGTGGCGCTGCAAAATGCGCTGATTGCATTTTCCCTGATTGTTCTGCAGGGAATTGTCAACAGCTACGGAAAAATATTTACGACGTCATTTACGGTTGTCTCCCGGATCGAACAGTTGATCCAGCAGCCGTTTATGTCACTGGGAGCGGCGTTGTCCACTTATACCGGGCAGAATATCGGCGCAGGAAAAGTAAAGCGCGTCATCCGTGGGTTTAACGCGGATACGGTTATCAGCACCCTGTTTGCTTTTTTGATGCTTGCAGTGTTTTGGACCTTGTCTCCTTATATTGTAAGAATCTTTGGCGACAGCCCGCAGGTTCGTGAAATTGCAGTTGACGGGCTGCGGATTACGAGCAGTTTTTATGTATTTCTCGGAATGATCTATACGACAAGAAACGTTTTGAACGGCGCGGGAGATGCGATGTTTTCTCTCTTTACGGGAATTGTAGAGTGTATTGGCAGAGTCTGTTTTGCTTATCCGTTGACGCTGATTCCTTTTATGGGGAAATACGGAGTGTTTTATGCTACGGGTCTGACATGGTTTTTAAATTCCATGTTCAGCCTGATCCGCTATAAGAGAGGAAAATGGAAACAGATAAATCTCGTTAGAAATTAGGAGAGGGTATGATAGAAACAAATCAAGAAAAAGAAAAAGTCATTCTGGTATCAGCTGCGGACGCTGAGAATGACAGTCCTGAGGAATCGCTGGATGAATTGAGAGAATTGGTGAATACAGCCGGAGCATGCGTTGTCGGACAGATGAT
This sequence comes from uncultured Lachnospiraceae bacterium, assembly GCA_947624875.1. GTDB lineage: Bacteria > Bacillota > Clostridia > Lachnospirales > Lachnospiraceae > Eubacterium_G. The sequence goes on along the minus strand of CANQMA010000001.1, from coordinate 125,275 downwards.
ACAGCATGTTGAACATATGAATCATGCAACTTATATAAATTCCGGGAAACTGGAAGAATTAAAGGAACTTCTCTGGGAGACGGAGGCAGATGCAGTGGTCTGCGACGATGAACTTTCCCCGGCGCAGTATAAAAATCTGGAGGACGCGCTGGGCGTAAAGATTATGGACCGCACACTTGTCATCCTGGATATTTTTGCGGGCAGGGCAAAGACTGCTGAGGGAAAGATTCAGGTAGAATTGGCGCAGCTTGCCTATCGCTCCACGAGACTGATCGGCATGAAAAATCTGTCCCGCCAGGGCGGTGGAATCGGAACAAGAGGACCCGGTGAGAAAAAACTGGAGGTGGACAGACGTCTGATCCGCAGCCGGATTGCCCAATTGAGAAAACGGCTTGAGGAAATGGAACATCACAGGATGGTCAACCGGGCAAAAAGGCAGGAAAATCCTGTGCCCGTGGTCGCAATTGTCGGTTATACCAATGCAGGGAAATCAACGCTGTTAAATACCCTGACCGATGCAAATGTGCTTGAAGAGGATCAATTGTTTGCCACGCTTGACCCGACTACACGAAATTATAAACTTCCAGGCGGACAGGAAATACTTTTGACGGATACGGTTGGTTTTATCCGAAAACTGCCGCATCATCTGATTAATGCATTCCGGAGTACTTTGGAGGAAGCAAAATATGCGGATCTGATTCTTCATATCGTAGATGCTTCGAATCCTTCGATGGATCAAAATATCAAGGCAGTTTACGATACATTGAGAACATTGGAAATTCAGGACAAAATGGTGATTACCGTGTTTAATAAAATGGATAAACTGCCGCAGAAACCGATACTAAAAGATTTTCAGGCGGATGATACCGTGGAAGCAGCGATAAAAATGCATCAGGGAATTGATAAAATCAACGAGGCTTTAGAGCGGGCATTAAAATCCATGTGGGTACATCTCGAAAAAGTGTATCCGTACACGGACGCCGGGAAGCCGGGATTGATCCGCAAATATGGACAGATTATCAAAGAGGAATACCGGGAAGACGGCATTTATGTAAACGCCCATGTTCCAAGACAGATACTGCACCGTCTCTAGAGAAACCGGCGACGGATTTTGATGCTTTTTTTCAGCAGAAAGTGTGGTATAATGACGAGGAAAAGGCACCGACGCTTGCGTCGGGAGGCATTTGACGAGTATTCCCCATCGAGACGCCAGTCGAGATGGTATACTAGATGTAATTTGAATACGAATCTTGGAGGAAATTATGAGTTACGCAGATAGAGTTTTTGTTGCAATGTGCAGGGATATTTTAGATAATGGGACAGATACTAAAGGAGAGAAGGTTCGTCCGAAATGGGAGGATGGCAGCGATGCATACACCATTAAAAAATTCGGTGTGGTAAACCGGTATGATTTGAGAAAAGAATTTCCGGCGCTTACCCTCCGCAAAACCGGATTTGAGAAATGTGTGGACGAAGTTCTTTGGATCTGGCAGAAAAAATCCAACAATATCCATGAATTAATCAGCCATATCTGGGACAGCTGGGCCGATGAAAGCGGTTCAATCGGAAAGGCGTATGGTTATCAGATGGGAGTCAAACACCATTATAAAGAGGGCGATATGGATCAGGTGGACCGGGTACTCTATGATTTAAAGCATAATCCATACAGCCGCCGGATTATGACAAACATTTATGTGCATCAGGATTTGAGTGAGATGAACCTCTATCCATGCGCATACAGCATGACGTTTAATGTGACAAAAAATAAAGAAACGGGAAGGCTGGTGTTAAACGCTATATTAAATCAGCGCTCCCAGGATGTTCTTGCTGCAAACAACTGGAACGTCTGCCAGTATGCGGCTTTGGTTCATATGTTTGCGCAGGTCAGCGACATGGAGGTTGGAGAATTTGTTCATGTAATCGCAGACGCGCATATCTATGACAAACATATTCCCCTGATTGAAGAACTGATCAGCAGAGAGCAGTATGATGCGCCAAAGTTATGGATGAATCCGGAAATTAAAAATTTTTATGACTTCACAACGGATGACCTGAAACTGCTGGATTATCAATACGGGCCGCAGATTAAAAATATTCCGATTGCGGTATAAAATGTGAAAAAGTTGATTGCAAGATTGAATGCGAAAAGGAGAACAAAATGAATTTTATAGTTGCTGTGGACAAAAATTGGGCAATTGGTTATAAAAATAATCTTTTAGTCAGCATTCCGGATGATATGAAATATTTTCGCGAAACGACGTCCGGAAAAGTGGTTGTGATGGGAAAAAACACGCTGGAGAGCTTCCCGAATAAAAAGCCTCTAAAAAACCGGGTTAATATTGTCATTGCATTGGAGAAAGATTACAAAGTAGATGGCGCTACGGTGGTCTATTCGATTGAAGAAGCATTGGAAGAAATCAAAAAATACGACCAGAAAGATGTTTTTGTGATTGGCGGGGGAAGTATTTACAGACAAATGCTCCCTTACTGTGATACAGGGTATGTCACATGGATCAATCAGGAATATGCGGCGGATACTTTTCTTCCAAATTTAGATGAAATGCAGGATGAGTGGGCGCTCGCACAAGAGAGCGATGAAAACACATATTTTGACATTGAATATTTCTTTAGAATTTATAAAAGAAAATAAAAAGTAAAGATGAAAATGAAAAAATTATTGGACAAAATCAAATACGGTTATCAGAAATTCCGCGCATTTTTTCGGGAAACATATCATAAGCATATTGCCTATATGTATATTGCCGTTGCGGTATTTATTACTTTGTTTATTGAAGTCCTTGCCGGACTTGCTGCATCAGACCGCTCCAATATGCAGGGGATTATTTTTCTACTAGGCTCTCCCTATGTATTTTTATGCAATGCCATGATTGTTCTCATGAGTCTATCCATTACACTATTATTTCGAAGACGGTTTTTTGGAATCTGTCTGGTCACAATCATCTGGGCAATTCTAGGAATTACAAACGCTGTTTTGGTGAGTGTCCGGGTCACGCCGTTTATCGGTTCCGATCTGACACTGATTCACAGCGCTTTTTCGATTGCGGATAAATATTTAAAAGCATGGCAGATTGCGCTGATTGTCGCGGGAATCATGCTGGCAGTTGGCTTTCTAATTCTGATTTTTGTGAAAGCGCCAAAGGTTCATCACAAAATCAATCTGTGGGGAAATATCATTGCCGTGATTATTATCTGGGTTTTGGGATTTGGTTTGATTAATCTGGGCAGGGCTTCCAATTTGATTACTAAAAAATTTGATAATCTGCGCGACAGTTACTTTGATTTCGGTTTTGCATATTGTTTCTCCAATAGCCTGTTTAATATGGGCGTAATCAAGCCTGAAAATTATAACCGGCTGACAGTAAAAAGTATTTCAAATCAAAATAAGAGTGCGGTGAATGAAGAAAAAGTAGAAGACAAGCCAAATATTATTTTTGTACAGCTGGAATCTTTCTTTGAGGTCAATGATCTGGCAAAAGTACGGTTTTCCCGCAATCCGATTCCAAATTTTGAACAGCTGATGCAGGAATATCCCAGCGGATATATGACGGTTCCGGTCGTTGGCGCAGGAACGGTCAACACAGAGTTTGAAGTGGAAACCGGCATGACGCTCGAATATTTCGGCTCGGGAGAAATCCCATATAATACTTACCTGCACAACAATACCATGGAGAGTATCTGTTACAATCTTAAAAATTATGGTTATCAGACACATGCAATCCATAATAATAATGCAACCTTTTACGATCGGGATAAGGTTTTCTCACATCTGGGATATGACACCTTTGATTCTCTGGAGACGATGCATGTCGATTTGAACAGCAAGAAGGCGTTTAATGCAAAAGGCTGGCTGAAGGACTCTTATCTGACCGGCGAGGTGATGGATACGTTAAATTCGACTTCGGGACAGGATTTTATTTATACCATTACCGTACAGTCTCATGGAAAATATGATCCGGATCCATATCAACCAAAAATTAAAGTCAGGGGATTGGAAGATGAAAGTCTGACGGATTCCTATGAATATTATGCCGACCAGATTTATGAAGTTGACCGGTTTATCAAAAAACTGACGGATGAATTAAAGACATTTGACGAGCATACAATTGTTGTTTTCTATGGAGACCATCTGCCGACTCTGGATATTACAGCAGCGGATCTGACAACAGAAAATCTGTTTCAGACGCCTTATGTCATCTGGAGCAATTATGAGAATGATTATTTCAGCGACGGTGATATTTATACCTTCCAATTGCAGTCGCTGATATTGAAAGCGCTGCATATGACCGATGGCAGAATCAATCTGTGCCATCAGGCAAATCTTGGAAAAAAGATAGAAGAATATAAAGATGAACTGCATATCCTGATTTATGATATGACGGATGGCGACCACTATGGAGAGGAGGAGGGAGAGATTCTATACGAAGAAACGGATCTGCAGATGGGCACAAGACCGATTCAGATCTCCAATCTCAATATATCGAATGATTCCAAGGAAATATTTGTCTATGGGAAAAATTTTACGCAGTCGTGCAGGATTTATGTGAATGATTCCCGTCAGGAAACGGAATATATTGATAGGAATACATTAAAATTAACCGATACAGAATTGGAAAATGGAGATGAGATCTCTTTGCAGCTCGTGAATGCAAATGATATTGCGTTTGTTGAAACAGATTCCATGACTTACAGAGTAGACGCAATGGAAAAGAGCCAAGAAAAACAGACGAAAAAGAAACAGAATCAAAAGAAAAATAAAAAGAAATCCGAAGAATAAATTAGCATATTCGTAAGAAAGCTCCATTACAATATAGAAAGGGTAATGGAGTTTTTTTATGAAAAAAATCATACTATTTCTTATTTGCATTCTTCTGATACTGCCTGCACCGGTCTGTGCAGAGGAAAGCACAAAAGAAAATGAAACAGGTTTACAGTCGGGCCATTATTACCTGATGGAAGCAAATTCAGGAAAAGTCATTGCCGCCCGGAATGAAGATGAGCGCCTCAGTCCGGCAAGTATTACAAAAATCATGACGACGCTATTAATTTTTGAGGCAATTGAGCAGAAGAAAATCAAGATGGAGGACATGGTAACCACGAGCGCCTACGCAAAAAGTATGGGAGGTTCCCAGGTGTTTTTGGAAGAAGGCGAGGAACAAAGTGTGGAGACTATGATTAAATGTATTATTATCGCTTCCGGGAATGATGCATCTGTGGCTATGGCAGAAAAAATTGCCGGTTCAGAGGAAGCTTTTGTAGAAATGATGAATCAAAAAGCCTCAGAACTCGGAATGAAGAATACGCATTTTGAAGATTGCTGCGGCCTGACGGATTCGGACAATCACTATTCCTCTGCGAAAGATGTGGCCATTATGTCCAGAGAACTGATTACGCGCTATCCAAAAATTTTGGACTATTCTTCGATCTGGATGGAAACGATCGTCCATAAGACGAATAAGGGGGAGAGCGAATTTGTTTTATCCAATACCAATAAACTGTTAAAGGCAAACGAATATGTGAAGGGGTTAAAAACCGGAAGTACAAGCAAAGCAAAGTACTGTGTATCGAATGTAGCGGTCAAAGACGGAGTGACATTAATTTCCGTCGTGATGGCGGCGCCGGATTATAAAGTCCGTTTCTCAGATTCCGGAAAACTGATTCAGATGGGATTTGCAAAGTGTAAAACTTATACGGACGGCGAAGAAAAGATGAATCTTGATACAATCGGCGGTGAAAAAAGTCAGGTAAAGGTTAAGAAAGAAGCGCTCAATTATGTCGATACCGAAGGAATTGATTTTTCGCAAATCAAAAAACAGAAAAAAGTAGACCAGTATCTGCAGACGCCAATCAAAAAAGGAGATATTGTCGGAACAGTCGAGTATTATCTGGGCAATCAAAAAATTGCGCAGAGCAATATTATTGCAGAGGAAAATGTCGCGCCGGTCTCCTATGGGTTTGAGGTGAAAAGACTGTTTTCCATGTTTTTTCATTTTGCATAAAGGTTTCGGTATTGAAAAAAAAGGAAAATTTATGTAAAATCGTTTTGGAGAAAGTGAAAAAGTACGATGGATATAGAATTTAAATTACAGGTTTTTGAAGGTCCGCTCGACCTGCTTTTGCATTTAATTGAAAAAAATAAAATCGATATTTACGATATTCCGATTGTTGAAATCACAAATCAATATCTTGCCTATGTGGAAGCAATGCCAAAAGACGATTTGGAACTCGCAAGTGAATTTCTCGTGATGGCTGCGACTTTAATTGATATTAAAAGCCGGATGCTGCTGCCGAAAGAGATTGATGAAAACGGTGAAGAAATTGATCCGAGAGCAGAACTGGTGGAAAAATTAATTGAATATAAAATGTATAAGTATGCGGCGATGGAACTGAAAGACATGCAGCTTTACGCCGGCAAGTCCATGTATAAAGCGCCGACGATTCCAAAGGAAGTGCAGAAGTACGAACCGCCTGTGGATTTGGATAAACTGCTTCAGGATGTCACGTTGGCCAGATTAAATGAGATTTTCCAGATGGTGCTCAAAAGACAGGTAGATAAGATTGACCCTGTACGCAGCAAATTTGGGAAAATTGAGATGGAAGAAGTCAGTCTTCCTGATAAAATAAACTATGTTTCCAGAACACTGAGACAAAAAAAGCGCTGCAGCTTTAGACAACTGCTTGAAACGCAGCATTCCAAAATGGAAGTGATTGTTTCATTCCTGGCAGTTTTAGAACTGATTAAAGTAGGGCAGATTGAAGTGCATCAGGAAAATACATTTGATGATATTTACATAGACTCGATTGAATAAAATGCCTGTTCCTGTTTGTGAAAGCAGAATACAGGGACTATTGGAGGATAAAATGGAAAGAAATCACAAGGCGGAAATAGAAGCGATCCTGTTTACAATGGGAGAATCCGTTGAACTGGATAAGATTGCCACAGCGCTGGAGTTAAAAACTTCTGAGGTAAAAAAGATTATTCGGGAGATGCAGGAAGAACTTAATGTTCAGTCCAGAGGAATCCGAATTATCGAATTGGAAAACGCGTATCAGATGTGTACGAAGCCGGAAATGTATGAAACGCTGATCAAAGTGGCAAAACAGCCGAAGCGGCAGATACTGACAGATGTCCTGATGGAGACGCTTTCCATCATTGCATATAAACAGCCGGTCACGAAATCCGAAATTGAGAAAATCAGGGGAGTGAAATCTGATTTTGCCGTTAATAAATTAGTGGAATATGAACTGGTAGAAGAAATCGGAAGACTGGATACGCCGGGGCGCCCTTTACTTTTTGGAACAACGGAAGAATTTTTAAGAAGATTTGGGGTGGAATCTGCAGGGATGCTTCCCGCTATTGACTCCGAGACGATGGAGGAACTAAGGCAGCAGGCTGAAGAGGAAGTGACCTTAAAATCGAATGATTAACAAAGATTTACAATGGAGTACAATCTGTAAACAAACTGTTTATAGAGAGGACTCCGTTTTTTTGATTTCATTTACCGGAACAAATATTCTTCCCGGTAAATGAAAACTGCTTTTGGTACATATAATGTATCAATGAAGTTTTTGAGAGGGTTCAGCGCCCTCTTTTACCTGCCGTAAAAACTGACGGCATGGCGGGAGGATTATGAAAAAAGTATTTCTGATATTTTTTTGCGTTCTTTTACTGACAAATCATACCGGGGTAAGCGCGAAAGAACCGGATATCGGCTGCATCTGCGCAGTCTTGATTGATGCAGATTCCGGGAGAGTGCTCTATGAAAAAAATGCGGAGGAAGAAAGGGCCATGGCGAGCACAACAAAAATCATGACCTGTATTATTGCCCTGGAACAATCAAATCTGAACGACCTTGTGACCGTATCGCGAAATGCAACACGGATGCCAAAAGTAAAAATGTACATCAAACAGGGAGAACAGTATCGGTTAGGCGATTTGCTATATGCCCTGATGCTGGAATCGTATAATGATGTGGCGGTTGCTGTTGCAGAACACATTGGAGGAAGTGTCAAAGGATTTGCAAAACGGATGAATCAGAAAGCGAAAGAACTGGGAATGACCCACACCCATTTTGTAACGCCGAATGGGCTCGACGCGGATCAACATTACTCCACTGCAAAAGATATGGCGCTTTTAGGCGCATATGCCATCAAAAAAAAGCAATTTCTGGATATTGTGAATCAAAAAACCTATCAGATTAAAGAACAAAAAAACGGCAGAGTGATCCGTGTTTCAAACAAAGACGCATATTTGTCGATGGATGCGGATGCAATCGGCATTAAGACCGGATTTACAAACCGCGCAGGATATTGTTTTGTAGGCGCAGTCAAACAGGGGACGTCGGTTTTTACCTCGTGCGTACTTGCAAGCGGATGGCCGCCAAATAAAAATCAAAAATATACAGATACGAAAAAATTAATGACTTACGGAAAAAAGCACTTTAAAAAAGATTTATTAAAGGTGAACCGGGAAGTTGTTTTAAATATCAAAAACGGAAAATTCAGCCGGTTTAAGGCGAAAATTCAAGGGGAAAAAGAAATATTAAAGCAGGATGGGGAAAACTATCGTTTTGTGACAAAATATTCATATAAATTGCCAATCAAGGAAAAACAGGTCATTGGATATACTAATGTATATATCGGGGATTTTTGCTTTGGAAGTTTTCAAATTACAGCGGCGCAGGATGTTCCGATTTATGATTACCAATATTGTCTGTATGATCTCGTGGATCGGCTGCTTCCGTAGTTTACATTCGGGTATATCTGTGTTATATTTATACCAAATTGGGTTTTACACAAAATATTGTGTTTTATTTTTTGATTGTAACAAAATCATGGTGTTTATTCGGACTTTTTGGATTTAGGAATTCATAGAATTTGATTTCGGAGGTGGATATGAAATTCACAAAAATGGAAGGGTGTGGAAATGATTACATCTATGTGAACGGATTTGAAAACAAAATTGATAATCCCGGGGAACTTGCTGTGAAAATCAGTGACAGACATTTTGGAATCGGTTCCGATGGACTGATTCTGATTAATCCGTCAGACAAAGCAGATTTCCGGATGGATATGTATAATGCAGACGGTTCTGTGGGAGAAATGTGCGGTAACGGGATCCGCTGTGTCGCAAAATATGTTTATGATTTTGGCATGACAAACAAAGAAGAGATTACGGTGGAGACGCTGGCAGGAACTAAGACGCTCCATCTGACTGTCGAGGACGGTAAAGTCCGAAGCGTCCGCGTCAATATGGGAACGCCGGTGCTTACGGCAGGAGAGATTCCTGTGCTTTCAAAGAAAGAGCGGATGATCGATGAACCGATTACGGTACTGGGTCAATCCTATCATATTACTTGTGTTTCCATGGGAAATCCGCATGCAGTCACTTTTATCGACGATACGGATTCTCTAAAAATTGAACAGATTGGACCGCATTTTGAACATCATCCGATTTTTCCAAACAGAGTGAATACGGAGTTTATTCAGGTGGTTGATGCAGACACCATTAAAATGCGCGTCTGGGAAAGAGGTTCCGGAGAAACTTTTGCCTGTGGAACCGGCGCATGTGCCAGTGTGGTTGCATGCGTTTTAAATGGGAAAACAAACAACCGCGTCACTGTGCATCTCTTGGGCGGCGATCTGCTGGTTGAATACGATACAAAAGAAAACTGCGTCTATATGACCGGACCGGCAAGAATTGTATTTAACGGAGAATACGACGGATAGGATTCGGACGCAGGATAGATTTATTACGGGAGGCAGCCTATGAAACTTGTTGATCTGTTGACAAAGTTTGATTATGAAGTCATTCAGGGAGAACGCAATATAGAAATCAGCCATTTACAGTATGATTCCAGAAATGTCGCGGCAGGCGACGTGTTTGTCTGCATTCAGGGAGCGGGTTTCGATGGACATCAATTTGTCCGCGACGTATATCAAAAAGGCGCCTCTGCCGTTGTGGTGATGAAAGAGACAGAAATGCCGGAGGGATTAACTGTTATCAGAGTACAGGACACGCGCTATGCGCTTGCATGTATGTCTGCCGATTATTTTGATAATCCCGCAGAAAAAATGACAACAATCGGAATTACCGGGACGAAAGGAAAAACAACAACCGCCTATATGGTTCGTTCTGTTTTAGAGAGCATTGGAATGAAAACCGGTCTGATTGGAACAATAGAGACGATTATTGGAGATACCGCGATACCGTCAAAAAATACAACGCCGGAATCTTTTCTTGTTCAGAAAAGTTTTGCCGAAATGGTAAAGGCCGGCTGCAAGTGCGTGGTCATGGAGGTTTCCTCTCAGGGCCTGAAGCAGGACCGGGTGTCAGGGTTTACCTTTGATTACGGTATTTTTACGAATCTTGAACCGGATCATATCGGACCGAATGAACACAAAGATTTTCAAGAGTACCTGCAGTGTAAAAAGAAACTTTTTTCTCAATGCAAACATGGCATTGTCAATATGGACGCAGATTATGTCGATGAAATCCTTGAAGGCCATACCTGCGATCTGGAAACATATGGCGTCCACGGCGACTATGACTTTATCGCCAAAAATATCCGCTTGTTTCAAAAACCCGGAAGCCTGGGCGTTGCCTATGATTTAGACGGAAAACTTCAATTTCCGGTTGAGATTCATGTGCCGGGCGATTTCAATGTATATAATTCTCTCTGCGCCATTGCAATCTGCAGTCATTTTACGACCAATCCGGAAATCATTCGGAACGCTTTGATGGATATCCGTGTCAAAGGGCGTGTAGAAATTGTTCCGATATCAAAACGGTTTACATTAATGATTGATTATGCGCATAATGCCATGAGTCTAGAGAGTCTGCTGGAAAGCCTCAGAGAATTCCAGCCAAAGCGGCTTGTGACATTGTTTGGGTGTGGAGGAAACCGTTCCAAAGACCGAAGATATGAAATGGGCGAAGTGTCTTCCCGCCTTTCCGATCTGACGATTGTCACTTCAGATAATCCGAGATTTGAAGAACCGATGGATATCATTCAGGATATTTTGACCGGAGTACAGAAAGCGGACGGCAGGTATGTCACAATTCCGGACCGCAAAGAAGCAATCAGATATTCGATTTTGAATGCCGAAGATGGCGATGTGATTGTTCTGGCGGGAAAAGGGCATGAAGATTATCAGGAAATCAAGGGAGTCAAATATCCGATGGACGAACGGGTTTTGATTGCTGAAATTATACAGGAAGATGCTGTTAAAAAAATATTATAGAGGGAATGTACAATTTGCAGACTGAGGAAAGAAGGATAAAATTATGTGTGGTATTTGCGGCTTTTTTGGTGAAGTAGAAAACAATAAAGAAATCTTAAAGAGAATGATGGATAAAATCGCCCATAGAGGACCGGATGATGAGGGCATGTATGTGGATAAGCTGGCGGCAATCGGACATCGCAGACTGAGCATTATCGACCTGGACCACGGCGCGCAGCCAATGTACAATGAAACGGGTGATATTGCCATTGTTTTTAACGGAGAGATTTATAATCATCTGGAACTTCGTAAAGATTTAATTGAGAAAGGTCATCAGTTTTCCAACGATTCGGATACCGAATGTCTGATTCATGGATATGAAGAATACGGGACCGAACTGCTCTCAAAACTTCGCGGGATGTTTGCGTTTGTCATCTGGGATGCAGAAAATAAAACAATGTTTGCTGCCAGAGATCATTTTGGCATTAAACCTTTTTATTATGCAAAAGAGGGGGACCATCTGATTTTTGCTTCGGAGACGAAAGCAATTTTGGAGTTTCCGGGGTTTGAGAAGCGCTTGAATGAGGCGGCGCTGGAACAATATTTAAGTTTTCAGTATTCTGTGCTTCCGGAAACCTTTTTTAAGGGAATTTACCGCCTTCCGGCAGGGCATTATATGATTTACAAAGACCAATGCCTGACGATTGAGCGGTACTTTGATCCTATGATGCAGCCAAAAAGTGATGGAAATCTTTCGCAGACCGTTTCTGAAATTGAGGATATTGTGCATGATACCGTTGATGCTCATATGATTGCGGATGTGGAAGTTGGCTCGCTTTTGTCAAGCGGCGTGGATTCCAGTTATGTTGTCTCTGAATTTCCGGGCGAAAAGACATTTACCGTCGGCTTTTTGGACAAGCAGAGTCAGTACAACGAAATTCGTTATGCAGAAGGGCTGGTAAAGGAACTGGGTAAGAAAAACTTCAGCAAAAACATTGACAGCGATGAATATTTTGATTCGATTGAAACCGTGATGTATTATATGGACGAGCCGCTTGCGGACCCTTCCTGTATCGCGCTGTACTTTGTCGACCAGCTGGCGGCAGAACAGATTAAGGTGGTGCTGTCCGGCGAGGGCGCCGATGAATTTTTTGGCGGATATAATATTTATCATGAGCCTCTGTCACTGAAACATTATCAAAAGCTTCCAAAGGCATTACGAAAAGGGCTTGCGGCAATTGCAAAAAAAATGCCTGCAATGAAAGGACGGAATTTTATTATCCGCGGCAGCAAAACTGTCGAAGAACGATTTATCGGAAATGCGAATATGTTTTCTGTGGAAGACAGAGAAAAACTTTTAAAGACAGAATTGACCCATATTACGCCGGAAGAAATTGTATCGACGACCTATGACAAAGTGTCTCATTTAAATGACATTGCAAAAATGCAGTATATTGATACCAATTTCTGGCTGCAGGGCGACATTTTATTAAAAGCGGATAAAATGAGTATGGCGCACTGCCTGGAGTCGAGAGTTCCATTTCTGGATGTGAAAGTTTTTGAATATGCAAAAACCTTGCCGATTGATTTCCGCTGCAACAAAGAAGCGACAAAGAGAGCCTTTCGGATTGCCGCAAAGCGTCATATTCCGGAAGCGACTGCAAATAAAAAGAAACTTGGATTCCCGGTGCCGATTCGGGTGTGGCTGAGAGAGGAAAAGTATTACAGCCGCGTGTTCGAAACCCTGACCTCTGATACTGCAAACCGGTTTTTCCATACGGAACTGCTCGTGAAACTAATGGAAGAACACAAATCCGGAAAAGCGGATCATAGTCGAAGAATTTGGACTGTATATGTATTTCTGGTATGGTATCGTGTGTATTTTGAGGATGAAACTTTCCGTCCGATTAACCATGACTGGATAGAAAACCGGATTCGAACAGCATAAGAAAATCGATTTTACATTTTTTGAGGATTTTACTTGATATTTGTGGACAAAAGATTTAATCTATATGAGGTGTAATTGTAACATTTTTATTTGTAAAAACAGATGGAATTTACAAATAATCGCAGAAAAATTCTGCGTAAATAAAACTCTCATATCTCAAAGGGAGTTTAATAAGATATAATGGAGGACTATTTTATGAGTACTACAACAGAAGTTACAGCAAAGGAGAGAATTGAGGCTCTTCTTGATGATAACAGTTTTGTTGAAATCGGCGCTTATGTCAAAGCAAGAAGTACTGATTTTAACATTCAGGCCAATGATACTCCGTCTGATGGCGTCATAACCGGATATGGACTCATCAATGGCAAACTTGTGTATGTATATAGTCAGGATGCATCCGTCCTGGGCGGATCTGTTGGCGAAATGCATGCAAAGAAAATTGTAAATCTTTACCGGCTGGCGATGAAGACCGGCGCACCGGTGATCGGTCTGATTGACAGCGCAGGGTTGAGACTCCAGGAATCCGTTGATGGATTGGATGCTTTTGGAAAAATTTATTATGAGCAGTCCATGGCTTCCGGAGTCATTTTGCAGATTTCAGCAATCTTTGGAAACTGCGGGGGAGGACTGAGCGTTGTCTCAGGGCTTTCTGATTTTACGCTTATGGAAAATACCCATGCGCAGCTCTTTGTCAATTCTCCAAATGCAATCGAAGCAAACAGAAAAGAACTGTGTGATACGGCGTCCGCTTCCTTTCAGAGTGAACAGGCTGGAAATGTCGATTTTGTAGGAACAGAGTCGGAGATTTTGAGTGAAATCCGGGAACTTGTTTCTGTTTTACCGGCAAACAATGAGGAGGAAGCCTGTGATTTAGAATGTGCAGACGATTTAAACAGAGCGGCATCCGGCATTGAGACGCAGATTGAAGATACAAAACTGGCAGCCGAAAACTTATCTGACGACGGATTCCTCATTGAGGTAAAGAAACAGTATGCGCCGGAAATGCTCACTGCATTAATCAAATTGAATGGCGCGACAGTCGGCGTGATTGCAAACAGAACAAAAATATATGATGACAATATGAATGCTGCTGATGAATTCGAGGCAAAACTTACATATAAAGGATGTGAGAAAGCCGCTGCATTTGTAAATTTCTGCGATGCTTTTAATCTGCCGATCCTCACGCTTACCAATGTGAACGGATATGCAGCAACAAAGTGCCAGGAATACCATGGAGCAAAGCAGACTGCGAAACTCGTTTATGCGTATGCAAACGCAACGGTACCAAAAGTAACCGTTATTTTAGGGGATGCTGTGGGAAGCGCTTATATCGCTATGAATAGCAAGGCGGTCGGCGCAGATGTGGTTTATGCATGGCCGACAGCAAAAATCTGTATGATGGATGCCAATGCAGCAGTCAGGATTATGTATGCAGAAGAACTGGAAGCAGGAACCGTGGATGCCGCAGCGAAGGCGGCAGAATACGACGCACTGCAGGGCTCCATTGTATCGGCAGCTGCCAGAGGCGTTGTGGACAGCTTGATAGAACCGGCAGATACAAGAAAGTATGTTATTGGAGCATTTGAAATGCTTTATACAAAATATGAAGAGAGACCGGGAAAGAAACATGGAACTGTTTAAGAGAGGTGAGCGAATGAAAAAATTACGTTTTAGTTATAGTATCCTTTTACTTCTTTGCTGTTTTGTTTTTTCAGGTGTTTCGGTCATGGCTGACGATACGATGGATCAAAACGCTTTAGCGGGACTTTATGGACAGTCTGAAGCAGAGACAGAATCAGAAGCCGTCTATGTTGATGGAAAATTAACCCAGTCTGAGGTGGATCAATATGTCCAAAGTTATGCGGGGATGATTTCATCTCTATATAGTTTTTCTGAGGAAGAAGTACAGGTAGTACAGAAAACTTCTGAAAATCAAAGCGGTTTTGAAGGTGTTTTTGAAACATACGAAGAACTGCAGAAGATGGATTTAGGAACGTTCCAGTCTTATGAAAATACAGAGGTAGTTGAAAATTCAGCAAAGGACGTCCACCTTCTTTTTGACATGGTTTTTCAAAAGAAAACGGTGACGCTGGATGTGAATATAGCCATCTATGATAATCTTGGCGTAAATTATAAAAATCTGTCAATCGCCAATCGGGACGATATTATGAAAAAGACAGGGGATAAAACAGAAGAAACACTCGGCGGAAAATTGCAGCAGGCGCTCGCAAATACTCTGATGGGGATGGGTACGGTATTTATTGTCCTGATTTTTATCAGTTTGATTATTTCATTATTCCGATACATCCCGGCAATTACACAAAAGGTGAATCAGAGGAAAGCAAAGCAGGCAAAACAGCTGCTGCCGGTGGTGCCGCAGAGTAAAGATGCCGGATTAAAAGGAGCGGATGCCGCTGAAGACAGCCCGGAAGATCATCAGGAATTGATTGCAGTGATCGCTGCGGCAATTGCTGCGAGCGAACAGGTTTCCACAGACAGTTTTGTTGTCCGTTCAATTAGAAGAAGATAAAAATGCAAAGAGAAATATAGGAGGAATCAATTAAAATGAAAAATTATACGATTACAGTCAATGGAACAACTTATGATGTTACCGTAGAGGAAAAAGGAAATACAGCCGGAACACCGGTTAGAAACAGTACTCCGGCAGCGCAGCCGTCATCTCCGGCGCCGGCAGCTCCGGCATCATCCGGAAGTGAAGGAAAAATTAAAGTGACTGCACCAATGCCGGGAAAAGTATTATCCATTACCGCAGAAGCAGGGCAGGCGGTGAAAAAAGGCGATACGATTTTAGTGTTTGAGGCAATGAAGATGGAGAACTCTGTTGTTGCTCCACAAGACGGTACAGTTGCAGGAATTTCTGTTGTAGTAGGAGAATCCTTTGAAGCAGGCGCAGTCATTGCATCATTGAACTAACAGCGGATGATATTACTGTAAATTTGGAGGTAACATATGAATATATTAGATACGATAGGAAATCTAATCGACCAGACAGCATTCTTCGGCCTGTCATGGGGCAATTATGTCATGATTCTGGTTGCATGCGTTTTCTTATATCTTGCAATCCGCAAAGGATATGAGCCGTTACTGCTTGTTCCGATTGCTTTTGGAATGCTTTTGGTAAACATGTATCCGGATATCATGGAAGAAGAAGGTCTGCTTCATTATTTTTACCTGTTAGATGAGTGGAGTATTCTTCCATCCCTGATATTTATGGGCGTTGGCGCAATGACAGACTTTGGGCCGCTGATTGCCAACCCAAAAAGTTTTCTTTTGGGAGCGGCGGCACAGTTTGGTATATACTCCGCATATTTTCTGGCAATTCTTATGGGATTTAATGGAGAATCTGCAGCGGCGATTTCGATTATCGGCGGAGCAGACGGACCAACTTCAATTTTCCTTGCCGGAAAACTTGGTCAGACAGCTTTGCTTGGACCAATCGCAGTTGCGGCATACTCTTATATGTCTTTGGTGCCAATCATTCAGCCGCCGATCATGAGACTGTTCACTACGGAAAAAGAACGTAAAATTAAGATGGAACAGTTAAGACCGGTGTCAAAATTGGAAAAAATATTATTCCCGATTATTGTTACGATTGTTGTTGTCATGATTTTACCTACGACAGCGCCGTTAGTCGGCATGCTGATGCTCGGAAATCTGTTCCGGGAATCCGGTGTCGTAAAACAGCTCCAGGAAACGGCTTCCAATGCAATGATGTATATTGTGGTTATTTTTCTTGGCACCAGTGTTGGCGCGACAACCAGTGCAGAGGCCTTCCTAAATATATCAACAATCAAAATTGTCATTTTAGGATTAGTGGCGTTTGCGGTTGGTACTGCGGCGGGTGTCCTATTTGGAAAACTGATGTGTGTCGCCACGCATGGTAAGGTGAATCCTTTGATTGGATCTGCCGGCGTATCGGCGGTTCCAATGGCTGCAAGAGTTTCCCAGAAGGTCGGCGCAGAAGCGGATCCGACAAACTTTCTGCTGATGCACGCAATGGGACCGAATGTTGCCGGCGTGATTGGAACAGCGGTTGCTGCAGGTACTTTTATGGCAATATTTGGTGTGAAATAAAAATTACGGAGGAAAATAAAAATGGCTGAAAAAAAACCGGTTAAAATTACCGAAACAATACTGAGAGATGCGCATCAGTCTTTAATTGCAACCAGAATGCCGACAGAACTGATGCTTCCGATTATTGATACCATGGATCAGGTTGGATATTATTCTGTGGAATGCTGGGGCGGTGCGACTTTTGACGCAAGTCTCAGATTCCTGAAAGAAGATCCGTGGGAAAGACTTAGAAAACTGAGAGACGGATTTAAAAATACCAAACTTCAAATGCTTTTTAGAGGACAGAACATTCTGGGATACAGTCATTATTCCGATGATGTTGTGGAATATTTTGTTCAGAAATCTCTCGCAAACGGGATTGACATTATTCGTATTTTTGACTGCCTCAACGATCTTCGAAATCTGGAAACTGCTGTCAAGGCTGCCAATAAAGAACATGGCCATGCGCAGGTGGCGCTTTCCTATACGTTAGGAGACGCATATACGCTGGATTATTGGAAAGAGACAGCAAAACGGATTGAGGATATGGGCGCAGATTCCCTTTGTATCAAAGATATGGCGGGACTCCTAAAGCCATTTCAGGCTACGGAGCTGGTTCAGGCTTTGAAGGAAGGAACGAAACTGCCAATTGACCTGCATACACATTATACATCCGGTGTTGCTTCCATGACATATTTGAAAGCGGCAGAAGCGGGATGCGATATTTTGGATACAGCAATTTCTCCGTTCTCTATGGGAACTGCACAGCCTGCAACAGAAGTAATCGTGGAGACACTGAAGGGAACGGAATATGATACCGGGCTGGACCAGACTCTTTTGAAAAAAGTAGCGGATTACTTTAAACCATATCGCGAAGAATGTCTTGCAAACGGACTCTTGAGTACCAAGGTTATGGGCGTCGATATCAATGCGCTTTTGTATCAGGTTCCGGGCGGTATGCTTTCCAATATGGTTTCCCAGTTAAAAGAGATGGGTGCAGAAGATAAGTTCGACGAGGTACTTCAGGAAATTCCGAGAGTTCGTAAGGACTTTGGAGAACCGCCGCTTGTCACTCCTTCCAGTCAGATTGTCGGCACACAGGCAGTGCTGAATGTCGTTATGGGGGAACGGTACAAGATGGTCAATCAGCAGGCGAAAGATTTACTTGCCGGAAAATACGGTCAGACCGTCAAGCCGTTTAATCAGGAAGTTCAAAAGAAAGCGATTGGCGATGAAAAACCAATTACATGCAGACCGGCTGATTTAATTGAGCCGTCTTTAGAGAAGTTTGAAAAAGAGTGTGCACAGTGGAAACAGCAGGATGAAGATGTATTAACGTATGCTTTGTTTCCACAGGTTGCAAAGGAGTTTTTTGAATATCGGGAAGCACAGCAGACAAAAGTAGATCCTGCTGTGGCGGATAAGGAAAACGGTGCATATCCGGTATAAATAAAAATATAAAAAGGGACAGTTTGATGTGCTGTCCCTTTTTCAAAATGGGTTGTCTATGAGCAGGATTTTAGTGATAGGAGGCGGCGCTTCCGGAATGATGGCTGCAATTGCTGCAGGCTGTCAGGGAAATGAAGTCCATATCTTTGAAAAAAATGAAAAGTTAGGAAAAAAACTATATATCACCGGCAAGGGGAGATGCAATGTAACCAATGCTTCCGAACAGGAAGTTCATTTTCAAAACATTGTCAGAAACGCAAAATTTCTGTACAGCGCTTATCATTGTTTTGATGCGCAGGCGGTTTGCGATATGATTGAAAATGCCGGGGTTCCGCTGAAAATTGAAAGAGAGAACAGGGTTTTTCCTGTCAGTGATAAATCTTCCGATATTATCCGGGCATTAACAGGGCTGCTCAATCAGGAAGGGATTAAGATTCATAGAAATACAGAAATTAAAGAACTCGCGGTTCTCAGCGATAAAATCAGATTGACAGATCAGAAGAAGCGTTTCTATGACGGAGACCGGGTGATTATCGCCACGGGAGGACTGTCTTATCCGGTGACCGGTTCTACTGGGGATGGGTACCGCTTTGCCTCAAAACTGGGACACACGATTGAACAGACGTCTCCATCGCTGGTTCCTTTTACGGTTCACGGTGAAATTTGTAAAAGACTGCAGGGGCTGGCGCTAAAAAATGTTTCTTTAAAAGTGATTGATGAAGCCGGAAAAATTTATTATCAGCAACAGGGGGAATTATTATTTACTCATTTTGGAATGAGCGGACCGCTGGTATTATCGGCGAGTTCCTTTATCAGCGACCTTATGAATCAGCATCATTTCCGCGCTGTTCTCGATTTAAAACCGGCTTTGACGATGGAAGAACTGGATTTAAGAATTCTTCGGGATTTTCAAGTCTATCATAATAAAAATTTTCAAAATGCGTTGGACAAGCTGCTGCCTAGAAAAATGATTCCTGTGATTGTTGAACAATCCGGTATTGATCCATTCAAAAAGGTTCATGAGATTACAAAAGAAGAACGGATTCATCTGGTGCGGCTCTTAAAGGAATTTGAGTTTTCCATTTCGGGACTCAGAAATTATAACGAGGCGATTATTACAAAAGGCGGAGTGTCAATTAAGGAAATCAATCCCAAAACAATGGAGTCCAAACTCTGTCCGAATGTATATTTTGTCGGAGAAGTTTTGGATATTGATGCGCTGACCGGCGGCTATAATCTCCAGATTGCATGGAGTACCGGATATCTTGCCGGAAGCAGTATTTTCTAAAACCATATTAATCAAAATAGATAGTTAAAGTATAAACGTAGGAGGAAATAAGAATGTATAACATTGCAATTGACGGACCGGCTGGTGCAGGAAAAAGCACTATTGCAAAGATTGTGGCGAAAAGACTGGGGTATCTCTATGTCGATACCGGCGCAATGTACCGGACGCTTGCGCTGGCATGTTTCCGGGCAGGACTTTCTGCTGACCGGCAGGAGGAGATTGTAAAACAATGTCAATCCGTAAATGTTTCACTCGGATATGACAACGGTACGCAGAAGGTATATTTAGACGGAGTAGATGTCAGCGCGCAGATCCGACAGGAAGAAATTGGGAATATGACCTCTTCCATTGCCGTATATCCGCAGGTGCGGGAACTGATGGTGGATATGCAGAAACGGATTGCGCAGGAAAACAATGTCGTTATGGATGGAAGAGATATTGGGACGGTAGTCCTTCCAAATGCAGACTTAAAAATTTATCTGACCGCCAGTGCAAGAACAAGAGCAGAGAGAAGATACAAAGAGCTGGTAGAAAAAGGCCAGCAATGCGATATCGATGCAATTGAAGCAGATATTATCGAGAGGGATTACCGGGATATGCACAGGGAAGTCTCTCCGCTAAAACAGGCTGACGACGCCGTTTTGGTGGATTCATCCCGGATGGATATTTCACAGGTTGTAGAAAAGATCATCAGCTTCATCTAGCGTTTGGAGAAAGGGATTACAAAGATGCAGGTAACAATTGCGAAAAACGCAGGGTTTTGTTTCGGGGTACAGCGCGCTGTCGACAGCGTATACAACGAAATTGCAACAAATCCGGGCGCGATCTATACGTTTGGTCCGATTATCCATAATGAACAGGTCGTTGACGATTTAAAGAGCAAAGGGGTCACGGTTCTTTCCTCAGAAGAGGAGTTACAGCAGATTACGGATGGAACCGTCGTGATCCGTTCTCACGGCATTTCCAGAGATTTGTATCAAAAGATTCAGCAGCGTGGAGTCAAGATTGTGGATGCAACCTGTCCTTTTGTCAAAAAAATCCATCAGATTGTTGAACAGGAGAGCAAAGCAGGAAGAATCATTGTCATTATCGGAAATGACAACCACCCGGAAGTAGAAGGCATCCGCGGATGGGTTCATGGAGAAAGCGCAGTGCTGAATGATGAAGAGCAGATTGATATTTTCATGCAGGACAAATCCTGCAGTTATTGCGTTGTTTCGCAAACGACATTTAATCACAATAAATTTAAATATTTAGTTGAAATTATGCGAAAAAAGGGGTATGATATAAACGTTGTAAACACAATTTGCAATGCGACAAATGTACGTCAGGTTGAAGCAAAAGAAATTGCGTCGAAAGTTGATGCGATGATTGTCATAGGAGGAAGGCATAGTTCCAACACACAAAAGCTTGTTGACATCTGTAAAAAGCAGTGTGGAAATACCTTCTTTGTACAAACTGCCGATGACTTGAATTCCTATGATTTGAAAGCATTTCAGTCTATTGGTATTACAGCAGGGGCATCGACCCCAAAGAATATTATAGAGGAGGTTCATACTGAATGTCAGAAGAGATGAGTTTTGAACAAATGTTAGAAGATTCCATTAAATCTGTTCACAATGGAAGTACTGTTACAGGAAAGGTTATCAGCGTAAAACCGGATGAAGCGATATTAAATATCGGTTATAAAGCTGATGGAATCCTTACGAACACGGAATACTCTAATACACCGGTAGATCTGACAACTGTAATTTCAGTAGGCGATGAACTGACAGTAAAGGTTCTTAAAGTCAACGATGGCGATGGTCAGGTTGCGCTGTCATATAAGAGGCTTGCTGCAGAGAAAGCAAATAAGAGAATTGAAGAAGCTTTTGAAAATAAAGAAGTTCTCAAAGCACCAGTTGTACAGATATTAAGAGGTGGTTTGAGTGTCGATGTAGAAGGCGGAAGAGTATTTATTCCGGCAAGTTTGGTTTCAGATAATTTTGAAAGAGATCTGAATAAATATCTGAATCAGGAAATTGAATTTGTCATTACCGAATTCGAACCGAGAAAGAGAAGAATTATCGGTGACAGAAAGCAGTTGGTTGTCGCTGAAAAAGAGGCGGCGAAAAAAGCATTATTTGAAAAAATCGAAGTTGGACAGGTGATTGACGGCGTTGTAAAGAGCGTTGTTGATTTTGGCGCTTTTGTAGATATCGGAGGTGCTGACGGGCTGTTACATATTTCTGAAATGTCATGGGGCCGTGTTGGAAATCCCAGAAAACTTTTTAAACCGGGCGATCAGGTTACCACTTTTATCAAAGAAATCAACGGCGATAAGATTGCGTTAAGTTTGAAATTCGAAGATACAAATCCTTGGACAAATGCAGCTGAAAAATTTGCTCCGGGCGTGATTGTGACAGGTAAAGTTGCC
Organism: uncultured Lachnospiraceae bacterium; assembly: GCA_947624875.1. Classification (GTDB taxonomy): domain Bacteria; phylum Bacillota; class Clostridia; order Lachnospirales; family Lachnospiraceae; genus Eubacterium_G. The sequence goes on along the minus strand of CANQMA010000001.1, from coordinate 102,859 downwards.
AGAATGACAGATTTTGGCGCATTTGTTGAGATTGAGCCGGGCGTTGACGCGCTGCTTCATGTATCACAGATTGCAAAGCATCATGTTGACAAGCCATCTGACGAATTGAAAGTGGGAGAGGAAATCGAAGCAAAGATTGTTGATTTTAACGAAGAAGAAAAGAAAATCAGTCTGAGCAGAAAAGTCCTGCTTCCTGACGAAGAACCGGTTGAAGCAGAAGAGGAAGCTGTTCCGGAAATGGTAGATGAAACAACAGAGGAAACTGTTCCGGAAACGGTAGATGAAACGACAGAGGAAGCTGTTCCGGAAACGGTAGATGAAACGACAGAGGAAGCTGTTTCAGTGGAAGAGGAACCTGCGGAAGAACCGGCAGAGACATCCGAACCGGAAGTTACAGAAGAATCTGCTGAAGCGGCAGAGGAATCAGTTCCGGAAGAAACGGAAGAACCTGCTTTAGAAGAACCGGAGAAATCAGAGGAGCAAACTGTATCTGAAGAAGCTGCCAAAGAAGAAACGGAAGCGTAAATGATACTGATATAAACAATAAAAAAGCAAGCATTTTGCTTGCTTTTTCTTTTCGAAAGAGTTGACAGGGAGGTTTTAGATGAGAGTCATTGCAGGAAAAGCAAGGAGGACAGAATTAAAAACTGTTCCGGGAATCGCTACAAGACCCACAACAGACCGAATCAAAGAAACTCTTTTTAATATGATTCAATATGAAATTCCGGATACATCTTTTTTAGATCTGTTTAGCGGCAGCGGCGCCATTGGAATCGAGGCGCTCAGCCGCGGGGCAGAACAGGCGTGTTTTGTCGAGAACAATCATGAGGCCGTCTCATATATCAAGAAAAATCTAAAAGCGACGAGGCTTGAGGAACAGGCGGAAGTCTTGGAGAAAAGCGTTCTGGCCGCATTAGAAGAATTACAGCGGCAAAAGAGAACTTTTGATTTTGTTTTTATGGATCCCCCTTATCAAAAGGAATATGAAAAAGAAGTATTGATTTTTTTAAGTAAATCTGATTTAATTGATAAAGATTCTGTCGTGATTGTAGAGGCATCCCTAGACACTTCACTGGATTACTGCGATACTCTGGGCTTTGCAATCATAAAGCAAAAGAAATATAAAACGAATCAGCATTTATTTTTAAAATTAAAGGAAACATAATATGAAAAGAGCAATTTATCCGGGCAGTTTTGACCCGGTGACGTTGGGACACTTAGATATTATAAAGCGGTCTGCAAAAATTGTAGACGAGCTGGTTGTGGGCGTTTTAAATAATAATTTAAAAACACCATTGTTCTCTGTTGAAAATCGTGTTAAAATGTTAAATGAGGTCGTAAAAGATATTCCAAACGTAAAAGTAATGGCTTTTGAAGGACTGTTGGTTGACTTTGCAAAAAAACTGGACGCAAAGATTATTGTGAGGGGACTCCGCGCCGTTACAGATTTTGAATATGAACTTCAGATGTCACAGACAAATATGGTGTTAGATAACGAAATTGATACGATCTTCTTTACGACAAGTTTGGAATACGCCTATTTAAGTTCCAGCACAGTGAAAGAAGCTGCATATTATGGGGCGGATATCAGTCGTTTTGTACCGGAATCTGTGATTCCTCAGGTATTCGAAAAGTTAAAAGAGAAGGAGAAGAAAAATGAGTAAAATTGAACAGATTATTACAGAAATTGAGGAATATATTGATAACTGTAAATTTCAACCGTTATCAACTTCTAAGATTATCGTAAATAAGGACGATATCGATGAACTTCTGGCAGAGTTGAGACTGCGCACGCCGGATGAAATCAAAAAATACCAAAAAATCATAGCCAATAAAGATGCAATTTTAAACGATGCCAAAGAACGTTCAGAGGCGATGATTGCCGAGGCCACAGCGCATATTAATCAGTTAGTCAGCGAACATGAAATCATGCAGAAAGCCTATTCAGAAGCAAATGCCATTATCGAGCAGGCTCAGTCAGAAGCGCAGGGGATTTTGGATTCAGCGACCAATGAAGCAAATGATTTAAGGACCCGCGCGGTACAGTATACCGATGATATCCTGTCCAATGTTCAGAGCATTTTAACCAATGGAATCAGTAATTTTGAAGATGCGCAGAATACACTGATGGGTGAGATGAACAATTCTTTACATGTTGTTGTTGAGAGCAGAAAAGAATTGGGCGCACAGGATGATGATAATACATACGGTGCTGATGCGGAAGATGAAGATGGAGATGGAGATTTAACTTTAGATTTATTATAAAACAGGGTTATTTTCAGAGAAAAGCGTTAGGTATCAAACTTAACGCTTTTTCTAATTTATCTGATAAAGTATGCGACACTAAACATCATGAGAGCAATCAGACACTGCTCTATTTTACCAAACAGATAGTATTTTTTTAATGCAAGATCAGAAATAAATGAAAAACACTGCACCATTGTGGAAATCCCACCGAACACCGTAGAGAGAATAACGCAGATCAATGTATTTGGAAAAATCCCGTTTTCTGTGATGCATTTCAGACCGGTTGTGATTTCACAAAGAGAAGAGATATTCTGCCAGTATGGAATTTTCCAGTTTTGCAGAAGAGATACAACGATGGAAAACAAAATGACAAATACGCTAATTTTGGTAATCGTTTCTACTGCAGGCTGAATGATTTTCGATGTTCCCATCTGGCCTGTGACGACTTTTCGTTCATGAGTGAAAAAGAAACGGTTGATGAATCCGGTAAGAACCGGCGGCAGATAAATAAAAAGAATCAGCCGTCCAATCGGAATCTTATTACCCAGGCAGGAAAAACCGATGTAATTTACTGCAAAGGAAAGACTGCAATTATTACAAAAGGTCATCAGATGTGCGGACTCGGAAAATGAGAGTTTTCCTGTCTCATAAAGCTCTGAAATGGTCTTTGCGCCGAGAGGAAATCCGCTTAAAAAACTCAACAAACATGAAAAAGATCCATTTGGTGACAGACCGTACAGGCAATGAAGCAGCGGATGAAATAGTTTCGCGATGTTTTCCGTCAGGTTTTGACTGGTCATAATATTGGCGACCAATATAAAAGGAAACAGGGACGGAACAATCTGATATAGGGAAAGTTGTATTCCGCTCTTTACGCCGCTGATTACCGCTGCGGGATAAGATAGAATGATACCAATGGACAACATACAGATAAAAGATAAGAAGATTCGTTTCATTGCAATTGGTTCCTTTGCTTGTTTTCTATTTCTATATTTATGCAAAGAAGACGGTTGAAATTATCAGAAAAATACAATAAAATGGACAAGGAAGTTTGAGGTGGTTTATGGTTATTGCGCCAATTTCCAGCGGGAGCAGAGGAAATAGTATATTAATCGAAGATAAAAACGTTAAACTGCTGGTGGATGCCGGCGTCAGCGGGAAGCGTATTGATGAAGGATTATCCTTTTATGGATGCCATCCCGCAGACCTTGACGGAATGCTGATAACCCATGAACATATTGATCATATTCAGGGACTGGGAGTCTTTTTAAGAAAACATGAGATTCCGGTATATGCGCCAAAAGAAACGATTGAAGCCATCTTGTCTTCTCCGAAGACCGGCAAAGTGAATCAGGAATTGTTTGTGCCAATCAAGACAGCGCAGCACATACAAATTAAATCTGTTTCGGTTCTGCCGGTTCCAGTGCAGCATGATGCGGTCAATCCGGTCTGTTATCGGTTTGATACCGCAAAACAGTCCTGTGCGGTTGTCACGGATCTGGGGTGTTATGACGATGCCCTCACTGAACAGTTAAAGGAACTGGATATGGTTTTAATTGAAGCCAATCATGATATCCGGATGCTGCAGACGGGTTCTTACCCGTTTCATCTAAAGCAGCGTATCTGGGGAAATCTGGGGCATTTGTCCAACGAAAACTGTGGCAGACTTCTAAGCCGGATTGGCGGGAAACGTCTGAAACATATTATTTTAGGACATCTGAGTGGAGAAAACAATTATCCGGAACTGGCTTATCAGGCAGTCCGGAATGAAATTAATTTTGCCGGTAACGGCATCGATGCAGACGAGTTGGACATACAGGTGGCCAGCAGATTAGAACCGTCGTGTCGGACTGAAATTTAGGAGGTAATTATGAAAAAGACAATTATTACGGTAGTGGGAAAAGATACGGTTGGAATCATAGCAGGCGTATGTACATATCTGGCGGAAAATAATGTCAATATTATGGACATTTCCCAGACAATTGTTCAGGGATACTTTAATATGATGATGATTGTGGATTGCAACGAAGCCAAAAAGCCGGTGAACGAACTGGCGGAAGGTTTGAATGAAATCGGTGAAACCATCGGTGTCAGCATCCGAATGCAGCATGAAGATATCTTTAACAGTATGCATCGAATTTAGCGGGAGGGTCCCATGATTAATAAATTTGAAGTTCTAGAAACAAATAAAATGATTGATAATTATAATCTCGATGTGCGAACCATTACGTTAGGCATCAGTCTGTTGGATTGCGTCAGCGATGATTTAGATACACTCAATCAGAATATCTATGATAAAATTGTCAAATCAGCAGACAAACTGGTGGAGACCGGAGAGGATATTGCAAAAGAATATGGGATTCCGATTGTCAATAAGAGAATCTCTGTTACGCCGATTGCTTTTGTCGGAGGAAAGGCATGTAAAAATCCGGACGATTTTGTTACCATCGCGCAGACATTGGACAAGGCTGCCAAGAAAGTCGGAGTCAATTTTTTAGGCGGATATTCGGCAATTGTCAATAAGGGGATGACATCAGCAGAAAAAAATCTGATCTGCTCCATTCCAAAAGCGCTTTCCGTGACAGAAAGAGTCTGCAGTTCCGTCAATGTCGGTTCGACAAAAACCGGGATTAACATGGATGCTGTGCGCTTAATGGGCGACATTGTAAAACAGACGGCTGAAATGACAAAGGAACAGGATTCCCTCGGCTGCGCCAAACTTGTTGTATTTTGCAATGCTCCAGATGATAATCCGTTCATGGCGGGAGCATTTCACGGGGTGTCAGAGGCAGACGTGATTATCAATGTCGGCGTTTCCGGCCCCGGCGTGGTGCGTCATGCTTTAAAAAAGGTTCGTGGAGAAAATTTTGAGGTTCTCTGTGATACAATTAAAAAAACTGCATTTAAAATTACCAGAGTAGGGCAATTGGTGGCAAAAGAAGCGTCGAAGCGCCTGGGAATTCCATTTGGTATTATTGATTTATCTCTTGCCCCGACGCCTGCGATTGGAGACAGTGTCGCTGATATTTTAGAGGAAATCGGATTAGAGCGTGCGGGCGCGCCGGGAACAACGGCAGCGCTTGCGATGTTAAATGATCAGGTAAAAAAAGGCGGCGTCATGGCCTCTTCTTATGTTGGCGGACTGAGCGGAGCATTTATTCCGGTCAGTGAAGATCAGGGAATGATTGATGCGGTGAAAGAGGGCGCATTGACTCTGGAAAAATTGGAGGCAATGACCTGCGTCTGCTCTGTCGGACTGGATATGATTGCGATTCCGGGCGATACGAAAGCGACGACCATTGCAGGAATCATTGCTGATGAATCTGCGATTGGTATGGTGAATCAAAAGACAACAGCCGTGAGAATCATTCCGGTGAGCGGAAAAGGCGTAGGAGAAACGGTTGAATTTGGCGGACTGCTTGGATATGCGCCGATTATGCCGGTCAATCAATTCTCCTGTGAGCGGTTTGTCAGCCGTACAGGAAGAATTCCGGCGCCGATTCACAGTTTTAAAAACTGATATCAAAAAACAGCGTGGCAATTTTTATGCCCGCTGTTTTTTTATTGAACGATGATCTGACTTTCAAATTCTGTCGGAAGCAGGTTCCCGGTTTTGTTTGTGATAATCATTCTATATATATTGTCACAGTCGATGCACAGATTCAGCATTTCTTTTGCAGCGCCATAACTCTGATGATAAAAAGTGGAAAGCCTGCTAATCAATGGAATCAAACTCTTTGCTTTGATTTCTGATAAGATTTCGCTGCTCTTTTGAAATCCCAGTAAGCGTGCATAAAAATGATATCCATTGCAAATCAGTTGATCGACCTGCTCTTTTCTGATTCCCAGACACAGATGAAGCAGCGCGCGGGAAATCGCTGAATACGTATAATTTTTGGAATGAAGAAGATCCAGATAAGTTTTTATATTGACATATTGAGACTTGGTTTTTTGAATCCGATGGGATAAATCCTCAGAAATCCCATAAATCTCTGAAAAATCATTTTGACGGACCAGACGTTCGCCTAAAATCAAATCAAAATCTTCAAAATACACCTTGTTTGAACATTCCAGTATCGGGAAACAGTTCAAAGGAATCAGAGGCCTGATTTCTTCTAAGGATTGCTGTTTTATTTTCTGCCGCAGTGCAGTTGCAGAGGCAAAGCTGCTTTGGATATCCAGTGAATGATAATCCGCTCCCTGACGGCGAATAGCCAGCGGCTTGATATCGGATTGAAAAAATTGGAGCGCTTTCAGATATTCAATGGCTAAAATCGTATTCGGCTTTGAAAAAAGCGGTTCAACCGCAGAGAGATTTTGCAGGTTATTCTCATTACAGTATTGTACTAAAGCCTGCTGCCGCGCTTTTGGAAAGGAAAGACCGGTCTGCAGAGCCTGATATAAATTCTTTTGATATCCTTCAGGCTCTTTATAAAGAATTTCAGCGAGCGCAAAAAGCGTTTGCATATCGTCTGTTTCACAGCCAAAGCATAGATAATCAATGCATTGCAGCTGTTCAAAAAAAGCAATGGCAGCCCTTGCAAATAATTCTGCAGAAGCAGTGGAATAAACGACAGGAAGTTCAAAGACAGCGCTTGCGCCGTTTTGCAATGCCATCTTTGCCCGGTCATATTTGTTGATGACTGCGGGAGCACCGCGCTGTACATAATTTCCACTGCATAGGATGACGACATGGTCTGCATGCGTGATCTGTTTTGCTTTCCGGATTATATATTGATGACCGTTATGAAACGGATTTAGTTCTGCAATAATTCCAACAGTTTTCATAAAAAACTCCTGCACAATCAGGATTTGGAGATCTTAAAATCATACGAATCCTGGTATTTCGGTGATATTTTAACATTATTATTTTAAAGTTGCAAATTGTCAGAAAAAAATGATTTTATCTACTTGCTGTGAAAATCAACATGGAGTATGATAGAAATAATGAACAAAACAAGGCGAGGTGTGTTATGAAATTTATCGATGAACTCAAAGAAAAAGCCAGAACAAACAGGAAAACGATTGTTTTGCCGGAAGGGATGGACAAGCGGACTTATGAGGCGGCAGAACAGATTTTAAAAGAAGATTTTGCCGATATTGTCGTGTTGGCAACAAAAGAAGAATTTTCGAAGTACAGTCAGGGATATGATCTGGAGGGGCTTCAAGTCATTAATCCGCGGGATTCCGAAAAACTGAAAGAATATGCAGAACAGTTTTATCAGCTGCGAAAAGCAAAAGGAATGACCGAAAAACAGGCTTACGCCATGCTGATCAGCGATCATATGTATTTTGCCTGTATGATGGTAAAAAATGGGGATGCGGACGGCGTTGTGTCCGGAGCGTGTCATTCTTCGGCAAATACCCTTAGACCATCTTTACAGATTGTAAAAACGAAACCGGGAAGCAAACTGGTGTCTGCATTTTTCCTGATATGTGTGCCAAATAAAGAAATGGGCAGCAACGGCGTGTTTGTCATGGGCGACTGTGGACTTAATCAGAATCCCAATCCGGAACAGCTGGCAGATATTGCCGCAAGCAGTGCAGAATCTTTCGAATATCTGGTTGGAGACAAAGCAAGAGTGGCGATGCTTTCTCATTCTTCCTACGGAAGCGCGGCCCATGCGGACGTCTCAAAGGTTGTCGAGGCTACCAGACTGGCGCAGAAGGAATATCCACAGTATCTCGTCGACGGCGAATTGCAGACGGATGCCGCGCTGGTTCCTGAAATCGCTGAGTTTAAAGCGCCGGGAAGCCCGGTGGCAGGGAAAGCAAATGTTTTAGTCTTTCCTGATTTGGATGCCGGAAATATCGGTTATAAACTGCTCCAGAGACTTGGCCAGGCGGAGGCATATGGACCGCTCTGTCAGGGAATTGCAAAGCCAATTAATGACTTATCCCGCGGCTGCAGTGCAAAGGATATCGTTGGTGTCGTAGCAATTACAGCCGTTCAGGCGCAGATTTCATAAAACTTAGAAAGGAGCGCGGTGAGACTTTCATAACGATGCCACCGCAGATAAAATATGGAAATTTTAGTTATCAACTGTGGAAGTTCATCCTTAAAATTCCAATTGATTGATTCCTGTAATGAAAAAGTACTTGCGAAAGGGTTATGTGAGCGCATCGGAATGGATGGGAGCATGATTTCCTATACGCCTTTTAACGGAGAAAAGCAGGAACAGAAAATTAAAATGCCTACCCATCATGAGGCAATTTCTGCCGTGATGGATTTTTTGACCAATCAGTCGTTCGGTGTAATCTCAGCAATGTCTGAGGTGGATGCAGTGGGACATAGAGTTGTGCATGGCGGAGAATATTTTTCCCAATCAGTCATGGTGACGGACGAAGTGTTGGAAAAAATTGAACTCTGCAGCGACCTTGCGCCGTTACATAATCCTGCCAATCTGATAGGCATTCAGGCGTGTATGGAAATTATGCCGGATACGCCAAATGTCGTTGTGTTTGATACGGCATTCCACCAGACGATGCCGGAAAGCGCATATTTATATGCGATTCCAAGAAAATATTATGAACAATATCAAATCCGCCGTTATGGGTTTCACGGCACTTCGCACAGTTTTGTATCGAAGAGAACGGCTGAAATATTAAAAAAAGACCCTCGCCAGTTAAAAACGATTGTGTGTCATCTTGGAAACGGTGCGAGCATCAGCGCTGTGGAATATGGGAAATCCGTGGACACCAGTATGGGATTAACGCCTCTTGCCGGTGTGATTATGGGAACCAGAAGCGGCGATATTGATCCCGGGATTCTCGGCGTGATTGCAGAGAAAGAGGGGATTTCCGTGGAACAGGTAATTCAGATTCTGAATAAAGAATCCGGCGTTGCAGGACTCTCTGAATTATCGAGTGATTTTCGTGATATTAACAAGGCGATGCAGGAAGGAAATCAAAAAGCTGCATCTGCTTTTTATGCATACATTCAAAGTGTTGTTCGGTTTATTGGCGCATACATCGCTGTGATGAATGGCGTCGACGCCATTGTCTTTACAGCCGGAGTCGGAGAAAACAATCCGAATATCCGGAAAGCGATTTGCGAGCATTTCTCTTTTTTGGGGATTCAGATTGATGACGATGCCAATAATACCCGGGGACGGGAAGTGATTCTTTCCACAGCTGATTCGAAGGTAAAAGTATTGGTTGTTCCAACAAACGAAGAATTGGCGATTGCCAGAGAAACAGTCGAAGTGCTCAGCCGCTAAAATTTGAATTACGGAGGATTAGTAATGGAAAATTGAGGAGATCAGTTGAATGTATGCATATCATGTTGTTACAGAAAGACCTATGCAAGTTGGACAGCAAATCATTTTTGATGAAGTAAATCATAATGGTGTTTATCAAAGGGTTTGTGACAAGATGGAGATTGTAAAAGATATATACAGTCATCCGGAAAACTATAATGCGGAAAAGTTAGAGCACCATACGTCAGTTGCGCTAAGAGAACTGGCATTGGAAGAAGTAAGAAAGAAAAAATATTCGAATTATCCATCAAGAATGGCATGTTTGTATGTTTTTTGAAATGTTGGTTGATGGGAAGATAACGGTTGTTGAGATTGAGAAAGAAATAAATGAGAATATTTAGTAGAGTATTTTATCGAAATGAACGGTGATTACATCATCTGTGCAAGAGGCAGAATAAAAGATTTGACAAAATTATGCGACTTATGTATAATCTATTAGGTGTCTTTATGGAAAGGATATTATGTTAATCGATTTATATCAATTTTTGCAAGAGGATATGGAGTCAAAAAGCTATAAACCTCAGCCGGAAAAATCCTTTAAAATGAAGGATTTGGAATATGATATGGTTGATTGCGATTTGACACTTCAGCTCGATAATCATGGAAATCGGAAAATCGGATGCAGGCTTGACGGATATGTATGTCTGACCATCCCGTGTGACCGATGCCTGAAGCCTGTGTTAAGTCAGATTGATATCAGTTTTGATAAAGAGCTGGACATGAATAAGTCCGCAGAAGAAAAAATCAGAGAAAATGATGAGGAATGCTTTGTATCCGATTTTTCTCTAGATACGGACGTGCTTATTCATAACGAGATTCTGATGAATTTACCTATGAAAGTCCTATGCAGTGCAGACTGTAAGGGAATATGTCATCGATGCGGAGCAAATTTAAATGACGGTCCATGCCGATGCCAAAACACAGAACTCGATCCGAGAATGTCAAAAATATTAGATGTTTTTAATCAGTTTAAGGAGGTGTAAACCATGTCTATCTGTCCAAAAAATAAATCTTCAAAGGGAAGAAGAGATCAGAGAAGAGCAAATTGGAAGATGTCAGCGCCAAATCTTGTAAAATGTAGTAAGTGTGGCGCGCTGATGATGCCGCACAGAATGTGTAAAGCATGTGGAAGCTACAACAAGAAAGAAATCATTGCAGTTGACTAATTTGAAAATGATGAAAAAAGACTCTGTCGTTGGACGGGGTCTTTTTTTAGTTTGGTTTACTTGATTTTGCCGCCTGCATTTAGTATAATACATTTCGTATGCAAAGGAGGAATGTTTGATGTCAGGAACGGTTGTTGCATTAGACTGCATGGGCGGCGATTATGCTCCGGGTGAGATTGTCAAAGGAGCCGTGGAAGCAGTAAAGGAAAATAGAAATCTTCTCGTAAAATTGGTTGGAAAAGAGGAACTGATTTACGAAGAACTTTCAAAATATGAATATGATGCAGACGCATTGGAAATTATCAATGCCACAGAGGTCATTGAGATGGCTGAAGCTCCGGCTGCAGCAATTCGGGAAAAGACAGACTCTTCGTTAGTAAAATGTCAGTATCTGGTAAAACATGGAGAGGCAGATGCCATGGTTTCTGCAGGAAGCACCGGAGCAAATCTGGTCGGCGGGCATGTAATCATTGGCAGGTTAAAGGGCGTGCACCGGCCGCCGCTTGCGCCACTGATTCCGACGCTTGAGGGTGTTACGCTGCTGATTGACTGCGGGGCAAATGTTGACGCCAGACCGGCGCATTTATTACAGTTTGCAAAAATGGGATCCATTTATATGGAAAATATCGTCGGCGTCAAAAATCCAAGAGTGGGATTGGTGAGTATCGGTACTGAAGAAGAAAAGGGCAATGCGCTTACGAAAGAAACGTTTCCTCTGCTGAAAGAGGCGCAGGATATCAACTTTATCGGAAATATAGAGGCCAGGGATATTCCGGCTGGCGCCGCAGACGTCGTCGTGTGTGACGCTTTTGTTGGAAATGTTATTTTAAAAACTTACGAAGGCGTTTCGGGAGCATTACTCAAAAAAGTTAAAAGCGGACTGAAAAGCAGTTTGAAATCAAAAATTGGAGGCCTGCTGATTCAAAAAAGCTTAAAAGAAACACTGAAAGGATTTCAGATTGAAGAATATGGCGGAGCGCCGCTGCTGGGATTAAACGGACTGTTAGTAAAGACCCATGGCAATTCCAAGGCAGTAGAGATTAAAAATTCCATTTTACAGTGTGTTTCATTTAAGGAAATGGATTTAAATGAGAAATTTATGAAAAAACTAAATTTAAGATAATGGAGGAATCATTATGGAATTAGGAAGGTTAACGAGTGCAATCGCAGAGGTTTTGGATATTGACGAGAGCACAATCACTGCAGACAGTAAATTTGTGGATGACTTAGGGGCAGATTCCCTGGATGTATTAGAAATCATTATGGGAATTGAAGATGAATTTGGAATTAAAGTCCCGACGGAGGCTGCCGCGGATATCGTTACTGTCGGCGACGCGTTTGAAGCGATTAAAAAAGTCCTTCAATAAATGTTTTCCATACGTAGAAAGCCCTATTTCATAGGGCTTTTTCTAAAGCAGAATGGGTAGAATAGAACATGAAGCAAAAAGGTAAAAAGATGAATTTGGATTATTCACTGCTGGAACAGAAAATACACTATGAATTTCATAGAAAGGAATTGCTGGTCAATGCGCTGACGCACACATCCTATGCAAATGAGCATAAGTATCGCGGCGTGAAAGACAATGAGCGCCTGGAATTTCTTGGAGATGCCGTATTAGAACTGATTTCTAGTGAGTTTTTATATCTGACGATGGAGGAGATGTCAGAAGGAGACATGTCAAAACTCCGCGCAGGGCTTGTGTGCGAGCCAACGCTGGCGCTGGATGCAAAAGAAATGAATCTTTCCGATTTTATTTATGTTGGAAACGGAGAAGAACATTCCGGCGGCCGCTATCGGGATTCGATTGTTTCCGACGCTTTGGAGTCGCTGATTGGAGCCATATTTTTAGACGGGGGAATCGAGGCGGCGAAAGACTTTGTCTATCGGTTTGTTTTAAACGATATTGAGACAAAGAAAATGTTTTATGACAGTAAAACGATTTTGCAGGAGAGGGTCAATTCCGTCAAAAACAGAACGCTCAGTTATCAGATTTTACGGGAATCCGGACCGGAGCACGCGAAAGAATTTGAGGCCGCGGCAATTCTTGACGGGGAAATCGTAGGAAAAGGAATCGGAAGAAATAAAAAAGAAGCAGAGCAGAGAGCTGCTTTTTGCGCCTTAAAAACATTAGATAAGAGGAATTAGTATGTATTTAAAAAGTATTGAAATCCATGGATTTAAATCTTTTGCAAATAAGATTCGATTTGAATTTCATAATGGAATTACCGGAATTGTAGGACCTAACGGTTCCGGAAAAAGCAATGTTGCAGATGCGGTTCGATGGGTTCTTGGAGAGCAGAAAATTAAACAGCTTCGAAGTTCCAAAATGGAAGATGTGATTTTTGCCGGAACGGAAAACAGAAAACCGATGGGATACGCATATGTTGCGATCACTTTTGACAATTCGGACCATCAGTTAAATGTGGATTATAACGAAGTGATGGTTTCCAGGCGGCTGTTTCGCTCCGGTGAAAGTGAATACATGATCAACGGCACACAGGTGCGTCTGCGCGATATCAATGAAATGTTCTACGATACAGGAATCGGAAAAGAAGGATATTCCATTATCGGTCAGGGACAGATTGACAAGATTTTGAGCGGAAAACCGGAGGAGCGGAGAGAACTGTTTGATGAAGCGGCAGGGATTGTGAAATTTAAACGCCGTAAAAATGAAGCCATCAAAAAACTCGACGACCAAAACCAGAATCTGATCCGCGTGACGGATATTTTGGGTGAACTGGAGCGTCAGGTTGTGCCGCTCGAAAAGCAAAGCGAGAAAGCAAAACGTTATCTTGTTTTAAAAGACGACTTAAAGAAAAACGATGTCAATATGTTTCTGCTTGAAGTCGATGATATTAAGAAACGTCTTGCGGGAATCGATGAGAAAATTGCGGCTGCTTCTTCCGATATGCAGCTTGCCAATGACGAATTTGAAAAGATTAAAACAGATTACAATAAATTGGAGGCGATGATCGAAGAACTCAATGCTTCTGTCGAAGATAAAAAAGAGAAACTGAATGAAACGGTTTTGGCTATTGAAAAAGATGAAGGTCAGATCCGGGTCATTGAAGAGCAGATTAACTCGGCAAAAAGCAATGGGTCTTTTCTCAATGAGAGGATTTCCTCTCTGACAGAGGATATTTCCATTCAGGAGAAAGAATTAGACCAATCGGTTTTGGAGCAGGATGAAAATGAAGCCGCCCTCCAAAAACTTCTTTCCGAGCAGGCAGGGATTCAGGAAGAGTTGTCAGAAAACGAAGAAAACATCCTGCAATTAGAGGAAGAAATCGAAAAATATAAGACGGATATGATTGATTTGATGAGCGCAAAAGCGCAGATTCAGACTCAGATTCAAAAGTTTGATACCATGTTGGAACAGGTTCATATCCGAAAGTCCCAGTTAAATCAAAAACTGATTGAATTTCAGAGCCAGAAAGAAAATCAGGATCAGATTATTGACGATTTTTCAAATCAGCTTGCGCATATGGAAGAGGAGATTGAGGAATTTCAAAAAATCATATCCGGTTATCAGGACGATTTATCAAAACTCCGAGAGACCAATAAAACGCTTCACCAGCAGTTAAATAAAAATCAGGAGGAATATCACAAATCGAAGTCTGCGCTGGATACGTTGAAAAATATTACCGAGCGCTACGAGGGATATGGCAGCAGTATTAAAAAGGTTATGGAACTCAAGGCTTCCAAAAAAGGAATCATTGGCGTTGTGGCTGATATTATCCAGGTCGATGGGAAATACGAGGTTGCCATCGAGACTGCGCTTGGCGGAAATATCCAAAATATTGTCACGGACACAGAGACAACCGCAAAAGAAACAATTGAATATTTAAAGAAAAATAAATTTGGGCGCGCAACTTTCCTGCCACTCAGCAGTATGAGCAATAAAACAAACTTCAATGCGCCGGATGCGCTGAATGAGCGCGGAGTCATTGGTCTTGCCAGCGATTTGGTACATATTGATAAAAAATATGAAGGCGTGGCAAAATATCTCCTGGGACGCGTTATGGTCGTAGATACAATTGACCACGCGATATCCATTGAAAGAAAATACCGATATACGATTCGTATTGTCACTCTGGAGGGAGAATATCTCAATGTCGGCGGTTCCATATCCGGTGGAACTTTTAAAAATTCCAGCAATTTGTTGGGAAGAAGGCGGGAAATTGAAGAACTCGGTCAGTATTTAAAGGATTTAAAACAGGAAAAAGAACGACTGGACAGGGAATTATTGGACAATCACGGCAGAAGCAGTGTGATTTCTGAAGAACTGACAAAGGTTACAGAAGCTCTGCAGCAGCAACAGCTCATGAAGAATACGATTGAGATTAATTTGAATCAGGCAAACCAGAAAAAAGAAAATCTGGTCAGCGAATATCAGGATTATACGAAGGAAAATGATTCCATTTCCGAGCAGATCCAGGATATTAAAAAAAGCAGTTTAGAGTTAACCGGAGAACTTTCCGGAACAGAGGATCAAAGCGTTTTATTGGAACAGAAGGTTCAGGAAAAAACGAAAGTCCTTGGAGAAATGAAGGAGGGACTGACAGGGAAAAGAGCATGTTTGGAAGAAATCAATATCGATATTTCCAATATGAAACAAAAGCATGAGTTCATCATGGAAAAAGTCCGCCATTCAAAACAGCAGATTCAGGATTTCAATGAAGAATTACAGCGGATTCGAAATAATTATGAGGAAAATAATGAGGAAATATCTGCCAGACTTCATGCAATCGAAAATTATTCCAAAGAAGCTGAAGAAAGCAGAAAACAGATTGATCTCTTAAAGAATGAAATTACCAAAGCAGAAAATGAAAAAGAGATTCAGACAAAAGAGCATAAAGAATTCTTTGACAAAAGAGAGGCGCTTTCCCTGCAGATTAACGACTTGGACAAAGAATTGTACCGACTGACGAGTCAGAAAGAATCGCTGGAAGAAAAGGCGCAGAACAAGGAAAACTATATGTGGAACGAGTACGAGATTACGTACCGGAACGCCTTGGAAATGAAGGATGAAACCTACTCCGACAAAGGAAAGATCCGCGACAGCATCGCACAGATCCGCAGGGAGATGAAGTCTCTCGGAGATGTAAATATCAATGCGATTGAGGAATTTAAGGAAGTGAATGAACGCTACCAGTTCATGAAAACGCAGCATGATGACCTCATGGAAGCAAAAGAAAATCTGTTAAAGATTATTGATGAACTGGAAGTCGGAATGAGAAAACAGTTTAAAGAGAAACTGGAAGAAATCAAGGTGGAATTCAATCAGGTTTTCCGTGTTTTGTTTGGCGGAGGAAAAGGCACGATTGAACTGACGGACGCCGAGGACATTCTCGACGCGGGAATTCAGATTATTTCCCAGCCTCCAGGAAAAAAACTTCAGAATATGATGCAGTTGTCCGGCGGCGAGAAGGCTTTGACGGCAATCAGTCTGTTGTTTGCCATTCAGAACCTGAAACCGTCCCCATTTTGTCTGTTGGATGAAATCGAGGCGGCACTGGATGGGTCCAATGTTGTCCGCTTCGCAGAATATCTGCATAAACTGACCAAAGATACCCAGTTTATTGTAATTACACACCGCAGAGGAACGATGAACTGTGCAGACCGGCTATATGGAATTACAATGCAGGAAAAAGGAATTTCTGCATTAGTTTCTGTTGATTTGCTGGAAAAAGATTTGGATAAAAAGTAAGGTGGAGAAATTCATGGCAGTAAAATTATTTGAACGGCTGGCGTCCGGTTTGAGCAAAACAAGAAGTCATATTGTTTCCGGACTCAATTCTATTTTTACGGGATTTTCAAGCATTGGAGAGGATTTTTACGAAGAATTGGAAGAAATCCTTATTATGAGCGATATTGGAGTGCATACCACAGAGGAAATTCTGGAGAAACTAAAAGAACAGGTGAAACAGCAGCATATTAAGGATCCGATGGATTGTAAGGAACTGTTGATTCAAAATATTGAAAACCAAATGAATCTTGGAGAAAATGCGTTTGATTTTGAAAATGAAAAATCCGTGATTCTGGTAATCGGCGTGAACGGTGTGGGAAAGACAACTTCCATCGGGAAATTGGCCAGTCAGTTTAAGAATCATGGGAAAAAAGTGGTACTGGCAGCGGCGGATACTTTTCGCGCGGCGGCCGGAAACCAGCTAAAAGAATGGGCAGACCGCGCCAATGCAGATATTGTGATGGGCGCAGAAGGATCGGATCCGGGTTCGGTTTTATTTGATGCGATTCAGTCGGCTAAAAATAAAAATGCCGATATTCTTTTGTGCGATACTGCCGGAAGGCTGCACAACAAGAAAAATCTGATGGAGGAATTAAAGAAACTTGACCGGATTATTGAAAAAGAGTATGACGCATGCCGCAGAGAAAATTTTATCGTTTTAGACGCGACGACCGGTCAGAATGCCCTTGTGCAGGCAAAACAGTTTCAGGAGTGTGCCGACATTACCGGAGTGATTCTGACGAAGATGGACGGCTCCGCAAAGGGAGGGATTGCGATTGCAATTCAGTCGGAACTCGGTATTCCGGTAAAATATATCGGCGTGGGCGAGCAGATTGACGACTTGCAGCGGTTTGATTCCCACGAATTTGTCCAGGCTTTATTTACAGAGTGATTTTACAAATAAATTTATCCTGAAGTTTAGGAGGTCAATCATATGGAAGAACAGTTAACATTAAAAAAATTTGAAGAGGCCAGTGAAATCGTAAAGAAAGTCACTTTAAATACAAATTTAATTTACAGTGATTATTTTAGCGCGCAGACTGGAAATCAGGTTTATATCAAACCGGAAAATATGCAGTTTACGGGAGCATATAAAGTTCGCGGTTCCTATTATAAAATCAGTACATTATCCGAAGAGAAGAGGGAACGGGGGCTGATTACCGCCTCCGCAGGAAATCATGCGCAGGGAGTCGCTTATGCAGCGAAACTCTATGGCGTAAAAGCGACCATTGTCATGCCGACAGTAACGCCGCTGATGAAAGTGAACCGCACAAAAAATTATGGCGCAGATGTAATCCTCTATGGAGATGTCTATGATGATGCCTGTAAATACGCTCTAAATCTGGCGCAAAAAGAAGGATATACCTTTATTCACCCGTTTGATGATTTAGATGTTGCGACCGGACAGGGTACGATTGCAATGGAAATTTTTAAAGAACTTCCGACGGTTGATTATATCTTAGTGCCAATTGGAGGAGGCGGACTGGCCACCGGTATCAGTGTTCTGGCAAAACTTTTAAATCCGAGAATCAAAGTAATCGGCGTTGAGCCGGCGCAGGCGGCATGCATGAAAGCATCGATTGAGGCTGGAAAGATAGTAACGCTTCCGAGCGCAAATACGATTGCCGACGGTACTGCAGTGAAAACGCCGGGAGAGATTATTTTTCCGTATTTGAGGGACCATCTGGATGATATTATTACGATTAACGACGAAGAACTGATCGACGCATTCCTGGATATGGTGGAAAACCATAAACTGGTTGCCGAAAATTCCGGTCTTTTGACCATTGCGGCGCTGAAACATTTAAATGTGAAAGATCAAAAGGTCGTTTCCATAATCAGCGGCGGAAATATGGATATTATTACCATGTCTTCCATTTTACAGCATGGATTAATCCAGCGTGGAAGAGTCTTTACTGTTTCTGTTTTGCTGCCGGACAAACCGGGGGAACTCGTGAAGGTCGCAAATGAAATTGCAAAACAGCAGGGAAATGTCATCCGCCTGGAGCATAATCAGTTTATTTCTGTCAACAGAAATGCGGCGGTTGAATTAAAAGTAACGCTCGAATGTTTTGGACATGCTCATAAAAAGCAAATCCTCCAGGCATTGGATCAGGCGGGATACAATCCAAAGGAAGAAGCGCCGCATCTATAAAGGTTCCAAGGCGCTGTTGCTTTTCAGACAGATTTGTATTAAAAAGGGTGTCAAGAAAAAATGCTTGACACCCTTTTTTGATTGTAGTAAGATACGTAAGGGTTGGTAAGAAGCAAGATGAAAGATATCTATAAAAGCGCTCTCCTGTATGATTTTTATGGAGAACTGTTGACGGATCATCAGAGAGAGTTATATGAAGATTTTATATTAAATGATTTTAGTCTGGCAGAAATAGCACAGGAGCAGGGAATATCCCGGCAGGGAGTGCACGACCAGATTAAACGGTGTGATAAAACCCTAAATGGTTATGAAGAAAAGCTGCATCTGGTGGAGCGCTTTTCAAAAACGAAGGAAGCTGTTTCCATGATTTGCAGGCTTGCTGACGAAAAGGATGAAGAAAGCCGCAAAACAATTAAGGAAATTGCAAACAAAATCTTAGAAGATTATTAGGAGGACGACTTTGGCGTTTGAAAGTTTATCCGATAAATTGCAGAATATATTTAAAAGCCTCAGAAGCAAGGGAAGGCTCACGGAAGATGATGTAAAATCTGCCCTGAAAGAAGTAAAAATTGCTTTGCTGGAGGCTGATGTGAACTTTAAAGTGGTCAGGGACTTCACGAAAAAAGTCACAGAGAGAGCGGTCGGACAGGATGTGATGACCAGCCTGACGCCGGGACAGATGGTCATTAAAATCGTCAATGAGGAATTGACCGCGCTGATGGGTTCGGAGACAACCGAATTGAAACTATTGCCGGACAATGAAGTAACGATTATTATGATGATGGGACTTCAGGGCGCCGGAAAAACGACCACCGCTGCAAAAATTGCAGGAAAGCTGAAAGCAAAGGGAAAGAAACCACTGCTTGCAGCATGCGACGTGTACAGGCCTGCAGCGATTGAACAGTTAAAAATCAACGGGGAAAAACAGAAAGTTCCCGTTTTTTCGATGGGCGATAAGCAGAAGCCGTTAAATATTGCAAAAGCGGCGGTAGAGCACGCAAAGAAAAATGATTTGAATGTGGTTCTTTTAGACACAGCCGGAAGGCTTCATATCGATGAAGAGATGATGAACGAGCTGGTCGAAATAAAAGAACAGCTGGACCTGACGCAGACGGTACTGGTTGTAGACGCGATGACAGGTCAGGACGCGGTCAATGTTGCCAAAGAATTTAACGAACAGGTTGGAATTGACGGTATCATTGTGACAAAACTGGATGGCGATACGAGAGGCGGCGCCGCGCTGTCAATTAAAGCCGTTACCGGAAAGCCGATTTTATATATCGGCATGGGGGAGAAACTTTCTGATTTAGAACAATTTTATCCTGACCGGATGGCTTCTCGAATTTTGGGAATGGGAGATGTTTTATCCCTCATAGAGAAAGCGGAGCAGTCGATTGACCAGGAAAAGGCAAAGGAACTCGAACAGCGCATGAAGAATGCACAGTTTACCTTTGACGATTATCTGGAATACATGAGTCAGATAAAAAATATGGGAGGATTGACCTCTCTGCTTACCATGATTCCCGGAGTTGGCGGAAAGATTACGGACGACATGCTTCCCGATGACAAGCAGCTTGGAAGGATTGAAGCGATTATCTACTCCATGACCAGAGAGGAGAGAAATAATCCGCATTTACTGAATCCGTCCAGAAAGCAGCGCATTGCAATGGGGGCAGGCGTCGACATCAGTGAAGTCAATAAATTGGTAAAACAGTTTGAACAGGCCGGCAAGATGATGAAAAACATGAAGGGCATGATGGGAGGAAAAGGAAGGAAGCGCGGCGGCTTGAATTTTCCTTTTGGATTTTAATGGATTTCATGAAAACAATTTGGTGTTTTCCTGATATATATTTAAATTTATAATCATTTACGGAGGTAAAGAAAATGGCAGTAAAAATCAGATTAAAGAGAATGGGCAAGAAGAAGCACCCGGTTTACAGAATTGTGGTTGCAGACTCCAGAGCTCCAAGAGACGGCAGATTTATCGAAGAAGTCGGAACTTATGATCCGAATCAGGAACCAAGCGTTTTTGGCGTGAAGGAAGAATCTGTTAAGAAATGGTTATCTAACGGAGCGCAGCCGACAGAGACTGTTGGAAAGCTTTTAAAGATTGCCGGCATTGAAAAATAAGATGGAGGGCAGATTCATGAAGGAATTAGTTGAAACAATTGCAAAGGCACTTGTTGACTCTCCGGACGAAGTGGTTGTCACTGAAACAGAAAATGAAAGAGAACTTGTATTACAGTTACATGTCGCTCAGACAGATATGGGTAAGGTGATTGGAAAGCAGGGAAGAATTGCGAAAGCAATCCGTTCCGTTGTAAAAGCCGCCGCTTCAAAAAGCGATAAAAAAGTTAAGGTGGATATTATCTAAGCAAGTGCGTGGGGCCGGATTGATTCCGGCCTCGTTTATTCATTAGACAAGGAGTTTATTGTGGAAGAATATTTCAGAGTCGGCGTGATTGCCAATACGCATGGAGTCCATGGGGAAGTAAAGGTTTATCCGACGACCGAAGACATAAGACGTTTTGACGATTTAAAAGAGGTTTTTTTAGACGGAAAAAAAGGAAAAACGCTTCTTCACATTACGGGCGTAAAATATTTTAAAAATATGGTTATTTTGAAATTTGCGGAGTTTCAAAATATGGATGATGTACTTCCGCTGAAAGGAATGGATTTACTGGTAGAGCGCAGCAATGCAATTCCTTTAGGTCAGGGGGAATATTATATTGCAGATATCATAGGGAGTATTGTTGTGACAGATACCGGAGAGACCCTTGGCACCCTGACAGATGTGATGCAGACCGGAGCCAATGACGTCTATGTAGTAAAAACTTCACAGGGAAAAGAAGTATTACTGCCTGTCATCGGAGAATGTATTTTAGATCGCGACCTTGAAAAGAAACTGGTAACTGTACATGTGATGAAAGGACTTTTAGATTGATGAATTTTCATGTATTAACCTTATTCCCGGAGATGATTGAACAGGGGATTCATAACAGCATTACCGGGCGCGCGTTAGACAGAAATCTGATCTCTGTTCACGCCATCAACATGCGGGATTTTTCAGAAAACCGATATGGACAGGTTGATGATTATCCATATGGAGGGGGCGCCGGGATGGTGATACAGCCCGGACCGGTTTATCGGAGTTATGAATCTATTGTGAAGACATTAGAATATAAGCCCCGTGTTGTTTATCTGACACCGCAGGGAAAAGTTTTTGACCAGTCTATGGCGGAAGAATTTTCAAAAGAAAAGGATATCGTGTTTCTATGCGGGCATTACGAAGGAATTGACGAGCGGGTGCTTGACATGATTGTGACCGATCATGTTTCTATCGGCGATTATGTACTCACCGGGGGAGAACTTCCTGCCATGGTGATGATGGATGCCATCTCCCGTCTTGTGCCGGGAGTCTTAAACAACGACCTATCCGCAGAATTTGAAAGTTTTTACGACAATCTGCTGGAATATCCGCAGTATACGCGGCCGGCTGAGTTTATGGGAATGGAGGTTCCGGAGATTCTCTTATCTGGAAATCACCAAAATGTCGACCGGTGGAGACGCGAGCAGTCGTTAAAACGGACTTATCAAAGGCGTCCGGATATGCTGGAAACAGCGCATTTAAGCAGGGAGGATCTTCTCTATTTGGAGTCTTTACGCGAAAAAAAGGAGAATCCTGATTGATTTTTCTTGCAAAAACAGGAAAGTTATGTTAATATATCAAATGCTGTATGAAAGAAAGAGGATTTTTGCGCTCTTTCGTATAAAAAGATGCTCCTCTGTTACAAATTATGTATTAAGAACATCGTAATAAATAAGGAGGATATGATGCAGGAACTAATTAAGGAAATTGAAGCAGCTCAGATGAAAGAAGTGACAGATTTTAAGGTAGGAGATACCATTCGTGTTCACGCAAAGATTGTCGAAGGAAACCGTGAAAGAATTCAGGTTTTTGAAGGACTCGTAATGAAAAAACAGGGTGGAAGCAACCGTGCAACGTTTACCGTAAGAAAGTTATCTAACGGAATCGGCGTTGAAAGAACATGGCCGCTTTATTCACCATCCATTGCAAATATTGAAGTTGTCAGACGCGGTAAAGTCAGAAGAGCAAAACTGAATTATATCAGAACCAGAGTCGGTAAAGCTGCAAAAGTAAAAGAATTGATGAAATAATCCGGCTTTCAAAGCACCATCAGGTGCCATTCAAATTTTATGAAAATAAAAGAACGAGTGGAAACTCGTTCTTTTTTACGTTATACTAGAGAAAGATGAATCGATTTGAAAGAAAGAGAGAAAAAGCAATGGAGTATCAATGGTATCCGGGACACATGACAAAAGCGATAAGACAGATGCAGGAAGATATGAAACTGATTGATCTGGTGATTGAATTACTGGATGCCAGAATTCCTTTCAGCAGCCGAAATCCTGAAATTGACCGGCTTGCAAAGAATAAAGCGCGCTTAGTGCTGTTAAACAAAGCAGATTTAGCTGATGAAACGCAGAATGATCAATGGCTTCATTTTTTTGAGAGCCAGGGCTGTGTGACTTTAAAAATCAATTCCAAAAGCAGACAGGGAATCAAGGAGATCGACCGGGCAGTTTTGACTGCCTGCAGAGAAAAAATAGAGCGGGATCGGAAAAGAGGAATCAAAAACCGTCCGGTCAGGGCAATGGTGGTAGGAATTCCAAATGTTGGGAAATCTACATTTATCAATGCATATGCGGGACGCGCTGCTGCAAAAACCGGAAACAAACCCGGTGTTACAAAAGGAAAACAATGGATCCGCATGGGAAAAACTTTGGAACTGCTGGATACCCCGGGCGTTTTGTGGCCGAAGTTTGACGATCAGACGATTGGAATGCATCTTGCTTTTATCGGTTCTATCAACGACCAGATTCTTGATATTACAGAGTTGGCATATCAGTTTCTTGTTACGGTGAAAAAAGATTATCCGGATGTCGTAGAAAAGCGTTATCAGATAGAGCCTGAAGATGATCCCGTGGAAACCATGAATCAGATTGCCGAAGTCCGGGGATGCAAATTGAAAGGAAACAGACCGGATTTGGAAAAAACATGCAGGATTTTGATGGATGACTTCCGAAGCGGGAAACTGGGAAGAATTACATTGGATAGAAAATAGTTTGAACGAGAGAATTGTCAATCAGAGTGGAAACAAGAGTGTTATCAGGAGAACCAATGAACAGTATTCAAATGATAAAAAAGCAATTGAACGAAACAACGGAAAAAGAACTGGATTCATTCATTGAATGTTATCAGAACGACCGGAGGGCGGGAGTCCAAAGTCTGGTATCAGCGGCAGTCAAAAGAAAACAGGCATATGAAACGGAACGGCAGCGGATTTATCTCATGACTGCATACGAACGGAAATATGCGGATTGTGAATTTATCTGTGGAATTGACGAAGTTGGCAGGGGACCGCTCGCCGGCCCGGTAGCTGCGGCGGCAGTTATTCTGCCCAAAGATTGTGATATCTTATATATCAATGATTCCAAAAAATTATCTGCCAAAAAGAGAGAGGAACTGTCGAAACAGATTCAGGAAAAAGCAGTCAGTTATGCGGTCGCCATGGTAGATTCACAGCGGATTGACGCAATAAATATTTTACAGGCGACTTACGAGGCAATGCGCACGGCAATTTCAAAACTGCGTGTAAAACCGCAGGTACTGCTCAATGACGCTGTAAAAATTCCCGGGGTGGATATTTTACAGGTTCCGATTATTAAAGGGGATGCAAAGAGTATTTCCATTGGAGCCGCGAGTATTATTGCAAAGGTAGAGCGGGATGCGCTCATGGAAGAATATGATCAGGTTTATCCTGAATATGGCTTTGCCTCCAACAAGGGTTATGGTTCAGCAAAGCATATTGAGGCGCTGAAAAAATATGGGCCATGTCCGATTCATCGAAGAACATTTATCGGGAATTTTATTGAAGACAAATCCATATAAAAGAGAAATAGAAAAGAGGGGAGAGTATGAATCGTCGAATGGTTGGCAGCGCTTATGAAGATGCTGCAATCCGCTATTTAAAACAGAATGGTTTCTTTATTCTCGAACGCAATTTTATCTGTAAAAGAGGAGAAATCGATATCATTGCAAGGAAAGACCACATTCTGAGATTTATTGAAGTAAAGTATCGCGGCAGCCCGGCTTATGGATATGCGCAGGAAGCGGTGGACATTAAAAAGCAGAGAACCTATTATCATGCAGCCTGTATGTATTGTAAGAAACATCCGGAATTCAGGGATTGTTCAATGAGTTTTGACGTTTTGGCGATTACCGGAAACCGGGTGGAATATCTTTTTAACTGTTATGGAGCAATGTAATGAATGAAGTAATGTTGAATAAGTATGAGGGAAGCAGCACCAAAATCAATTTTCATGGAATCCCTTATATTTCTTTTCCGGCACTGGAACGTCTTTTTTGGATACGCCACGGATTTTCTACAAGGCTTGGAGGCGTCAGCAGCAAACATCTTGCTTCCCTGAATTTAGCGTTTCACCGGGGCGATTTGGAGCAGAATGTCCATCAAAATTTTGAGCGGATTGCAGATGCCATTGGTTTTGAAGTGAAAAATCTTGTGCTGAGTCATCAGACACATACGACAAATATTCGTCAGGTGACAAAAGAAGACTGTGGAAAAGGAATCTTTAAGGAACGGGATTTTGAAAATATAGACGGACTGATTACAAATGAAAAAAATGTCGTGTTGGCAACCTCGTATGCCGACTGCGTTCCGCTTTATCTGGCGGACAGGAAAAATCATGCAATCGGACTGTCGCACTCCGGCTGGAGAGGCACGGTAGGAAAAATCGGACAAAAAACCATTCAAAAAATGAAAGAGGCATATGGGACAGAACCGGAAGATTTGATTGTGTGCATCGGTCCGTCCATCTGCCAGGACTGTTACGAAATCAGTGAAGATGTGGCGGAAGAATTTAAAGCGTCCTTCCCCAACGATGTGGACGCAATTTTACGCGATAAAGGCAATGGGAAATATCACTTAAATCTGTGGAAGTGTAATGAACTGATTTTCCTGGAGGCAGGCGTGCTTCCGGAAAATATTCATGTGACAGACCTTTGTACCTGTTGTAATCCAGAGGTTTTATTTTCTCATCGCGCCCTGCATGGAATGCGTGGAACCCTGATGGCATTTTTAGAGATAATTTAAGATGAAAAAACATTTAATTCAAGAAGTTAAGAAAAATTCAATAGCGTGGGAAATGGAAATTGAACCGGGAGACCTGCTTTTTTCCGTCAACGGCCATTCTGTCGAAGATATTTTTGATTACCAGCTGCTTTGTGAAGAAGAGAATATCCTTGTGGAAGTTGAGAAGAAAAACGGGGAAGTGTGGGAACTTGAGATTGAGAAAGATGAGGACGAGGATCTCGGCCTGATTTTTGAAAACGGCCTGATGGATGAATATCATTCCTGCTGCAATAAGTGTCTGTTTTGTTTTATTGACCAGATGCCGCCGGGAATGAGAAAGACCCTTTACTTTAAAGATGACGATTCCCGACTGTCCTTTTTACAGGGGAATTATGTCACCCTGACAAATATGAGCGATGCGGATGTCAGCCGTGTGATCCGCTACCATCTGGCGCCTATCAATATTTCTGTACATACAATGGATCCGGAACTCCGATGCAAAATGCTTCACAATCGTTTTGCAGGGGATAAATTAAAATATATCAGGCAATTTCATGACGCCGGAATTGAGATGAATGGACAGATTGTGCTCTGCAAAGGCATTAATGATGGAAAACATCTCGATGAAACAATATCAAAGCTGACGCAGTATCTTCCATCCATGAAGAGCGTTTCAGTAGTGCCTGCAGGACTGACCAAATACCGGGAAGGATTGTACCCGCTTCAAAATTTCACGAAAGAGGACGCTGTCAGTGTGATTGAATCCATTGAAGCATGGCAGAAAAAAATTTATGAACAGCATCAGATCCATTTTGTTCACGCTTCCGATGAGTGGTATATTATGGCAGAACGCGAGATTCCGGAAGAGGGACGCTATGACGGGTATCCTCAGCTGGAAAACGGAGTCGGCATGGTGCGTTCTTTCTTAAACGAGGCGGGCGGATATCTGAAACTTTTAAGCGGGGATAACCGGAGGATGGAGGTCAGCACTTTTACCGGAACCCTTGCTTACCCTTATCTATTAAAAACAGTGCAGGAGATCCAAAAGAAATTTCCGCAAATCGTCGTCAATGTCTATCCAATTACCAATCATTTTTTCGGCGAAAATATCACGGTTACCGGACTTTTGACCGGACAGGATATTGTAAACCGGCTGAAAAATCAGAAGTTGGGAGAAAGACTGTTGGTTCCGACCTGTACGCTAAAGAGTGGCGAAGATATTTTTCTTGACGATATGACTTTGGAACAAATGGAAAAGAATTTACAAATAGAGGCAGTTATTGTAAAATCAAGTGGAGCAGATTTTGTAAAAGCAGTATTGGGAGATGCAATATCTGCTGATGTCAGCACAGTCTCCCGATATGAGCCGTAACTGTCAGATGATGGGAGAAAATAATGAGTAAACCGATTGTTGCGATTGTGGGAAGACCGAATGTGGGAAAATCCACCTTATTTAATGCGTTGGCAAAACAGATGATTTCGATTGTCAAAGATACTCCGGGAGTTACCAGAGACCGGATTTATGCAGATATTGAGTGGCTGAATTATCAGTTTACGCTGATTGATACCGGTGGAATTGAACCGGACAGCAATGATATCATTCTGTCCCAGATGCGGGAGCAGGCTCAAATTGCAATTGATACGGCGGATGTCATTATCTTTATGACGGATGTCAGACAGGGACTGGTGGATTCGGATTCGAAAGTGGCAGACATGCTCAGAAAGAGCAGAAAACCGGTCGTTTTGGTTGTAAATAAAGTAGATAATTATAATAAGATGATGGCCGATGTTTATGAATTTTATAATCTGGGTATCGGAGACCCGATTCCTATCTCTTCTACACAGAGAAGCGGTCTCGGAGATATGCTGGATGTTGTGACCGGATATTTTGACAATTTGAATACAGCAGAAGAGGATGATGACCGGCCGCGTGTGGCAATTGTAGGGAAACCAAACGTTGGGAAATCCTCCATTATCAATAAACTGACCGGAGAAAGCAGGGTCATTGTATCGGATATCGCAGGAACAACGAGAGATGCGATTGATACGGAAGTAATATACAACGGAAGGCCTTATGTCTTTATTGACACGGCCGGACTGCGCAGAAAAGCAAGAGTGAAAGAAGATTTAGAGCGGTTTAGTGTCATCCGCACGGTCACCGCGCTGGAACGCGCAGATGTAGTGGTTCTGGTGATTGATGCGGTTGAAGGAGTGACAGAGCAGGATGCAAAGATTGCAGGAATTGCCCATGAAAACGGCAAAGGCGTGATTATTGCGGTTAACAAGTGGGACGCTATCGAAAAAAATGACAAGACAATCTATAAATACAAAGAAGATATCCGGAGCGTTCTTTCCTTTATGCCGTATGCAGAAATGATATTTATTTCGGCACTGACAGGGCAGCGCCTTCCTAAATTATTTGAAATAATCGACGTTGTGATTGAAAATCATGCGTTACGAATTGAAACAGGCGTATTAAATGAAATTTTGGCTGAGGCGGTCGCCATGCAGCAGCCGCCGTCAGATAAGGGAAAACGGTTAAAATTATATTATATTACGCAAGTCAGTGTAAAGCCGCCGACGTTTGTGATTTTTGTCAATGATAAAAAACTCATGCATTTTTCATATACCCGATATATTGAAAACCGCATTCGCGAGGCGTTTGGCTTTCATGGAACTCCGCTAAAATTTATAATACGCGAGAGAAAAGGAGAATAAAAAATGATTCTGCAGAAAATACTGTGCATAGGGATAGGATATGGATTCGGTTTATTTCAAACGGCATTTCTTTTGGGAAAATGGAATCATATTGATATTAGAAATTATGGAAGCGGAAACTCCGGTACGACCAATGCAATGAGAACATTGGGAAAGAAAAGTGGTTTGATTACTTTTTTTGGAGACAGTCTGAAAGCTGTATTCGCAATTATTTTAACGTATTTTCTTTTTCAAGGCATTGGCACCGATCATTCATTTGTACTTGCTCTATATACCGGATTCGGTGTGATTTTAGGACATAATTTTCCTTTCTATATGCATTTTAGAGGAGGAAAAGGGATTGCCGCATTTGCCGGAATGGTTGCAGGACTGTTGATTTTTGATTATAAATTTGTCGTCTGCGCCGCAGTAATTTTTTTCGGAATGCTTTTTCTAACGAAATATGTTTCTCTCAGTTCGCTGTGTATGATGACCGGATTTTTCGTTGAAATGATTGTCTTTGGAGAATTGGGACTCGTACATGGACTCAATGAAAATGACAAATTAGAAGCATATATCCTTGCGGGGATTTTACTGATACTTTCGTTTATCAGGCATCATGATAATATTAAACGTCTGCTGAATGGTACGGAAAGACGAATCGGCAGCAAAAAGGAGGATTGAAAATGTCAAAAGTTACTGTTTTAGGTGGCGGAGGATGGGCGATTGCCCTTGCTAAAGTTTTATTTGAAAATGGACATCAGGTGACCATCTGGTCCAAACTTCCACGCGAAGTGGAAGCCCTAAAGAATGACCGGGAAAATAAAGTCGGACTGCCGGGCGTTTTGATTGACGAAAAGATTGAAATCAGCAATGATATTGCGTCTGCGGTGAAAGATTCCGAAGTACTTGTTATGGCAGTGGCTTCCTCGTTTGTCCGAAGCACGTCTGAATTATTAAAAGGAATCATACCGAAGGGACAAATTATCGTTGATGTCGCAAAAGGAATTGAGGACGGTACATTCTACACGATGACGGAAATTATAGAAGAAGTGCTGCCGGATGCGGAAGCAATGGTTCTCTCCGGACCAAGCCATGCCGAGGAGGTCGGCAGAGGAATGGTTACAGCTGTGGTGATTGGAGCACGCCATAAGGAAACGGCGCAAAAAGTCCAGCGTCTGTTTGGCAATGAATATTTCCGGGTTTATGTCAGCCCGGACTGGAGGAGCATCGAACTGGGCGGTTCTTTAAAAAACGTGATTGCGCTTGCCGCCGGAATCGTTGACGGTTTAGGCTACGGCGATAATACGGAGGCCGCGTTAATTACCAGAGGAATTAAGGAAATTACCCAGCTTGGCGTGGCGATGGGTGGACATGCCAGAACTTTTCATGGATTATCCGGCATTGGCGACTTGATCGTGACCTGTGAAAGCAAACATTCCAGAAACAGACGCGCCGGCGTTCTGATTGGGAAAGGTTACTCCCTGGAGGACGCGGTCAAAGAAGTAAATATGGTTGTGGAAGGCGCGGTTTCTGCAAAAGCGGCGTTGGCGCTTGCCCATAAGTATCATGTGGATATGCCGATTGTGGAGGCGGTGAATGCCGTACTGTTTGATGAAAAATCTGCAAAGATTGCATTGTCTGAAATGATGAAACGGGAATTCACCAATGAGTTTGTTGATCTGGAATGGGAGTAATATATGGACTATAAAAAAACATATAAAGAACTTGAGCATGATTTTCAGCAGTTTCAGGAGCCATTCAGTCAATTAAGGACTCTGATCACCTGTTATGAATGTGCAATCTATGAAATTAAAACAAAACTGGATGTGCTGAATAAAGAATTTATGACAACACAGGCAAGAAATCCGATTGAATCGATCAAAACCAGAGTGAAAACGCCGGCAAGCATTATTGAAAAAATGAACCGCAAAGGACTCGATTTTTCGATCGATACAATGGAAAAAAATATTTATGACATAGCCGGAGTCCGTGTTATCTGCGCCTTTATGGATGATATTTACAAAATCGCAGATATGCTGACCTGTCAGGACGATATCACGGTGCTTCAGGTGAAAGACTACATAAAAAATCCAAAGCCAAACGGATACCGGAGTCTGCATCTGGTAGTAAAGACGCCAATCTTTTTATCCACCGGGAAAAAGGAAATGACGGTCGAAATCCAGATTCGAACAATTGCAATGAATTTTTGGGCAAGCCTCGAACATGATATCCATTATAAAAAAGGAAATTCAAATGATGATGCAGTCAATAAACTGACAGAGTGTGCAGAAATCATTTACAAAACAGATAAAACGATGATGGAAATTCGAAAGGAGATGCTTGACCAGTTTAGTTAAATCATAAGATAAAAGGAAGGAGGGCAAATACATGGCAGATATTCACAGCATGGAGAAAAAAGGAAAAAAAGGCATTGGGACTTTTTTGTTCAGCCGTACCTTCATTTTTATCCTGATGGTATTATTGCAGGTTATCCTGATTTTAATTTTATCTTATAACATTGCGGACAGTAAAATTGTCAATCGTGTTTTGATGGTTTTACAGGTCTTTTTGATTGTCTATATTGTAAATGACAAGTCGGAACCGACAACAAAACTGGTCTGGGCAATTTTTATTATGGTGCTCCCTGCATTGGGTACCTTGATGTATGTCTATGTACGGCTTCAGCCGGGGTCTATCGCTCTGCGAAAGAAAATTGAACAGATTGACCAGAAGTCCATTCGATATCTTCCAATGAACCGTGACGTTTACAATGAACTGCTTCTGCAGGATCGAAATACCGCGTCGCTGTGCCGTTATATTTATGATAAGACGGAACTCCCGGTTTATAAAAATACTCAAGTACGCTTTTTTAACTGCGGGGAGGCAAAATATCAGGAATTGATCCGGCGGCTCGAAGAGGCGGAAAACTTTATTTTTCTGGAATATTTTATTATTGAGGAGGGGAAAGTCTGGAATTCCATATTGGATATCTTAGAGCACAAAGTACAGCAGGGAGTCGAAGTCCGCGTCATGTATGATGGGCTGTGCTCTTTGACAAAACTGGAAATCGGATATTATAAAAAACTTCGAAAAAAAGGAATCAAAGCAAAGCCGTTTGCGCCGGCGCGTCCATTTTTTACGACGCAGCAGAATAACCGCGACCACCGCAAAATTCTGGTGATTGACGGCAAAATCGCATTCACCGGCGGCATCAATCTCGCTGATGAATATATGAATCTTGTTCAAAAATTCGGTTATTGGAAAGATACAGCCGTAATGCTTGAAGGAGAGGCGGTAAAAAGTTTTACCCTGATGTTTCTGCAAATGTGGAACGTTTCTGAAAAAACTGTCGGTAATTTTGACAAATATCTGGATGTTTCAGAAACATTTCCTGCAAGCGACGGGTATGTTTTTGGATATGGAGACGACCCGTTTGGAGAGGAACGCATCGGAGAATCTGTTTATCTGCACATTGTCAACACTTCCACCAGATATCTTCATATCGTATCCCCTTATCTCGTCATTGACAATGTCATGATGTCTGCCTTGAAATTTGCAGCAAAACGCGGAGTGGAAGTGAAACTGGTGCTGCCGGGCATTCCGGATAAAGCGTACGCCTTTTGTGTGGCGCGGACATATTATGCAGAACTGATTGAGGCGGGAATTGATATTTACGAATATACGCCGGGCTTTACCCACGCAAAAATGTTTATCAGTGATGATGAGAAAGCAACCGTCGGAACTGTCAACTTAGACTACCGGAGTTTGTTTCTTCATTTTGAAAACGGATGTTTTCTGTATCATAACAGTGCAATTGCTGACATTGAAGAGGATTATCAGCAAATGTTATCCGATTCGAGAAAGATTTCTCTGATGGAATGCAGGAACAGGCCAATCCTGTATAAAGCGGCTGGAAAACTACTGAGGCTTGTTGCGCCGCTGATGTAAAAAATCAAGGAATAATCATAGAATCCCTTACATATATTTGATTAGACAAAGAAAACCGTCATTAGATGGGTGATGAAATCATATGTGGGGGATTTTTTATGCAGTTTAATGTTTATGAGGATATCGAAAAACGGACCAATGGAGAAATCTATATCGGTGTTGTGGGGCCGGTAAGAACCGGTAAATCTACTTTTATAAAAAATTTTATGAACATTGCAGTGGTACCCAAAATTCAGGATGAAAATGATTTAAAGCGCACAATTGATGAATTGCCTCAGTCTTCGTCCGGAAAAACAATCATGACTACAGAACCAAAATTTATTCCAAACAAAGCTGTTTCCATGAAACTGGGAGGACAGGCAGATTTGAAAGTCCGGCTGATTGACTGCGTCGGCTTTATGGTCGAGGGTGCGAGCGGACATATGGAGGAAAATGAAGAACGCATGGTCAAGACGCCATGGTTTGAAAATCCAATTCCATTTTCCAAAGCCGCTGAAATTGGAACGGATAAAGTAATCTCCGAACATTCCACGATAGGAATCGTCATTACCAGCGACGGCAGTTTTACAGATTTGGATGTCGCGGAGTATAACAAGGCTTTAGATAAGACAGTAAACAGATTAAAGGCAATTCAGAAACCATTTATTGTTCTGGTGAATTCCATGAATCCGGAATCAGATGAATGCCGTGCGCTCTGCAGAGATATTGAAAAGAAATACGACGTTTCCGTCATTGGAATGAATTGTCTGCATCTGAATGAGCGGAATGTCAATGAAATACTGGAGCGGATTTTATTTGAGTTTCCTGTGACGGAAATTAACTTTAATATGCCGAAATGGCTCGATATTATGGATCAGGATAAGGAAATGATTCAAAATATCATTGCAGTTTCAAAAGATATTTTGGAACACATTACATATGTCAAAGATCTCAGCCGGGTTCATCCGGAAAAGAGCCAGTATATCAATGATATTTCTGTCTCATCCGTCGATTTGTCAAACGGAAAAATTAATTATTTATTTGATGTCGACGAGAAATATTATTACGATACCCTGACGGAGCTTGCCGGTACGGATATCAGAAATCAGCTTCAGCTCATTCAGCTGGTAAAAGAACTCTCCGTTTTGCGGAATCATTATGAAAAGTTTGAAGATGCTTTTGAAACGGTGAAGGCAACAGGATATGGAATTGTCGCGCCGGAAAAAGAAGATATTATTTTAGAAGAGCCGGAACTGATTCGAAATGGAAATAAATTCGGCGTAAAAATCAAAGCGGTTGCTCCGTCGGTTCACTTTGTGAAAACCGATATTCTGACAGAAATATCACCGATTATCGGCAGTGAGGAACAGGCGCAGGATTTGATTGAGTTTATCAATCATAAAGAAGAATCTGATTCCAGCATCTGGGACACCAATATTTTTGGAAAATCTATCGGACAGATTGTCAATGAGGGAATTGCAAATAAGATTAACAATCTTTCCGAGGAGACGAGAAACCGGATGCAGGGAACAATTGAAAAGATTACCAATGACCAGAGCAGGGGCGTTATCTGTATTGTTTTGTAAACGGATTGACGCCTGCATAACTTAACAGTCCATACGCAAAAATATAGAGGGTATTTCTAAGACGTATAGGTTTAGACCTGTCGTTTTAGAAATGCCCTCTTACTTGAATCCGAAACGCGCTTGCTATTCCTCTCCATAGCAGTATATTAGAAATTCCAAAAATGCCAACATTGTTTTAAATCAGGACAGCGGAGATATGACATCGCATATTTCATACGCAGAACATGGAAAATATTTGAAATTACATATCCATTTTGCAAATCACGGTCAATCTGCATGTAATAATCTATAAAAAGCATGGAGAATCAAACTAAATTACATATATATCTTGCAATTCATAGAAAATCTACATGTAATAATTCATAAAAAGCATGGAGAATCAAACTAAATTACATATATATCTTGCAATTCATAGAAAATCTATATGTAATTATCCATAAAAAGCATGAAAAATCAAACTAAATTACATACATATCTCGCAAATCATGGCAAATCTACATGTAATTATCCGTACTAAAGTAAAAAAGACAAACAAAATTACATTGATGCAGGCTTAAAATGAAAGAATTTGCATGTAATAGATTGAAAATTGCAGGTTTGCCGATAACGATTCGGATATCAAACCGTCACAGTGTAATTTTATCGGGCGTATTCAACTTATCATACAATCCGACGTAATTCAGCCGCGTGTTCAACCCGTCGTATAATTTCTTGAAAAAACATCCCTGTTATGCTAAAATTAGAAACCGAGTTTATTTAAAGGAGAACTGCAATGAATATCTACGAAGATTTAAAGAGAAGAGGTCTGATTGCGCAGGTGACAGACGAAGAATTGATAAAAGATTTAATTAATCACGGGAAGGCTGTATTTTATATTGGATTTGACCCGACTGCGGATAGTCTTCATGTAGGACATTTTATGGCGCTATGTCTGATGAAAAGATTGCAGATGGCAGGAAATAAACCAATCGCCCTGATTGGGGGAGGAACTGCCATGATTGGTGATCCGTCCGGAAAAACCGATATGCGTCAGATGATGACGAAAGAGACCATTGACCACAATGTCAGCTGTTTTAAAAAACAGATGAGCCGCTTTATTGATTTTTCAGATGGAAAAGCGCTGCTGGTCAACAATGCGGACTGGCTGCTTGATTTAAATTATATCGAACTGCTGCGGGAGGTTGGCGCGCATTTCAGTGTCAATCGAATGCTGACTGCGGAATGTTATAAACAGAGAATGGAGAGAGGACTCAGTTTTCTGGAATTTAACTATATGATTATGCAGAGTTACGATTTTTACAAATTATTTCAGGAATATGGCTGTAATCTGCAGTTTGGCGGAGATGACCAGTGGAGCAATATGCTTGGCGGTACAGAACTGATTCGGCGGAAATTAGGGAAAGATGCCTCTGCGATGACAATCACCCTGCTCTTAAATTCTGAGGGAAAGAAGATGGGAAAAACAGTCTCCGGAGCCGTATGGCTTGACGCAGACAAAACTTCCCCATATGATTTTTATCAGTATTGGAGAAATGTAGACGATGCAGACGTCATCAAATGCTTAAAAATGCTGACATTTCTTCCGATTGAAGAAATCGAGGCCATGGAACAGTGGCAGGGAAGTGAACTGAATAAAGCAAAAGAAATTCTTGCTTATGAACTGACAAATCTCGTACATGGTGAGGAAGAGGCAAAGAAAGCAGAAGAGACATCCAGAAATATCTTCAAAAACGGTGGGGTTTCCGGAGATATTCCGACTACAACCTATCCAAAGGATGAACTCGAAGCGGGAAAAGACATATTAACGCTTCTGACTGACACGAAACTTGCCGCGTCCCGCGGCGAGGGCAGACGATTAGTTCAGCAGAACGGTATTTCCGTGAACGGACAAAAAGTAACTGCGGTTGACGCGGTTTTTACGACTTCTGACTTCAATGAAGACGGCGTGCTGCTGTTAAAGAAAGGGAAGAAAGTTTATCATCAGGTCAAAACAGATTAAATGGATGAGATTCTGTTGACTGACACGATTTTGGAGGAAAATACAATGAAACAGTATGGTTTAAATGAACTTCGAAAGATGTTTTTGGATTTTTTTGCATCCAAGGGACATCTGGTGAGAGGAAGTTATTCCCTGGTGCCGCACAATGACAAAAGCGTTCTTTTGATTATTGCCGGGATGGCTCCGTTAAAACCTTATTTTACCGGACAGGAAATTCCGCCAAGCACCCGCATGGCAACCTGTCAGAAATGTATTCGGACAAGCGATATTGAAAATATCGGTAAAACGGCAAGGCATGGTACTTTTTTTGAAATGCTCGGAAATTTTTCCTTTGGAGATTACTTTAAAAAGGAATCCATCCCATGGGCATGGGAATTTTTGACGGAAGTTGTTGGTCTGGATGCAAACAGACTCTATCCGACAGTGTACAAAGACGATGATGAGGCATTTGATATCTGGCACCATCAGATTGGTATTTCAAAAGACCGCATTTTCCGCTTTGGCAAAGAAGATAATTTCTGGGAGCATGGCGCCGGCCCTTGCGGTCCCTGTTCTGAGATTTTCTATGACCGTGGTGAAAAATACGGTTGTGGGAAACCGGATTGTACAGTCGGTTGTGATTGTGACCGGTTTATTGAAATCTGGAATATCGTATTTACACAGTTTGATAACGATGGAAAAGGCCATTATGAACCGTTAGAACAAAAAAATATAGACACCGGTATGGGACTTGAGCGGCTCGCAACTGTCGTTCAGGATGTGGACTCTATTTTCGATGTGGATACCATTAAAGCATTAAGAGACCGTGTCAGTGAAATTACCGGGAAAGAATATCATAAAAAAGAGCAGTGGGATGTTTCAATCCGTATCATTACTGACCATATCCGTTCCGCCACATTTATGATTTCTGACGGAATCATGCCGTCGAATGAGGGCAGAGGCTATGTGTTAAGACGGTTAATCCGCCGCGCTGCAAGACATGGAAAACTATTGGGCAGGAATGAACAGTTTCTTGCAGAATTGTCCAAAACAGTGATTGAAAGCTCCAAGGACGGTTATCCGGAACTGGAAGAAAAGAAAACGATGATTTTCAAAGTTCTGACGGAAGAGGAAAATAAATTCTACAAGACGATTGACACCGGATTACGGATTCTTTCTGAAATGGAAAAGAAATTGGAGCAGAGCGGTTCCGGCGTTTTGTCCGGTGAAGATGCTTTCAAATTATATGACACCTTTGGATTTCCGCTGGATTTAACAGAAGAAATTTTAGAGGAAAAGGGATACACGGTAGATGAAGACGGATTCCAGAAGGCGATGAACGTCCAAAAAGAGACTGCCAGAAAAGCGCGTAAAAAGACAAATTATATGGGAGCGGACGCAACGGTTTATGAGCAGCTTGATCTGGCGCTGCACTCTGCATTTGTGGGCTACGACCGGCTCATGGAAGACTCCGTCATTCTTGCGCTGACGACAGAGGAAGAAGTCGTGCAGGCGCTTGCAGAAGGAGACCGTGGCACGATTGTTGCAGAACAGACTCCATTTTATGCTACAATGGGCGGACAGCTTGGAGACCGCGGCATCATTATATCAAATCATGGTGTCTTTGAGGTCACGGAAACCATCAAACTTCCGGGAGATAAAATTGGACATCTCGGAACAGTGAAAAGCGGGATGCTTCAGACAGGAGATCAGATTACACTGAAGGTTGATTCAAACAGCCGCAGCGCGACGGCAAAAAACCACAGTGCGACACATCTTCTTCAGAAGTCCTTAAAACTGGTGCTTGGCGACCATGTAGAGCAGGCTGGTTCCTATGTCGATGCAGACAGGCTGCGTTTTGATTTTACTCATTTTCAGGCAATGACGAAAGAAGAAATTGAAAAAGTCGAAGCACTGGTGAATGAGCAAATTGCCAATGGTCTGGATGTCGTGACCAGGGAAATGAATCTGGATGATGCGAGAAAGAGCGGCGCAACCGCTTTATTTGGAGAAAAATATGGCGAAGTAGTTCGTGTCGTTTCTATGGGAGACTATTCGGTTGAACTGTGCGGCGGAACACATGTGTCCAATACCGGAACAATTTCCAGTTTTAAAATAATTTCCGAATCCGGCGTTGCGGCAGGGGTTCGAAGGATTGAAGCATTGACCGGAAACGGCGTGTTAAAATATTATGCACAGATTGAAAAAGAATTGCACAGTGCCGCAAAGGCTGCAAAAACAACACCGGCAGAACTGGTAAAGAAAATCCAGAGCATGAATGATGAAATCAAATTGTTGTCCGGCGAAAATGAAAAGCTGAAAGCGAAGATGGCAAACGCTTCCGTGGGCGATGCGCTCAATCAGGTGACAGAGGTTTCCGGCGTGAAACTGCTCGCCTTAAAAGTTTCTGATGTCGATATGAACGAACTGAGGAACTTAGGCGATAATCTGAAAGAAAAAATGGGCGGCGGCGTTCTGGTGCTTGTTTCGACAAATGCAGACAGGGCAAACGTCCTTGTGATGGCAGACGACGATGCCGTTGCAAAAGGCGCACATGCCGGAAATATGATTAAAGAAATCGCAAAACTTGTCGGCGGAGGCGGAGGCGGACGTCCGAATATGGCTCAGGCGGGCGGTAAAAATCCTGCGGGCGCTGACGCGGCAGTGAAAGCGGCAAAAGAAATTCTTGAAAAGCAATTATAAATTATAAATGACACAGGAGGAAAAAAATATGATGCTTTTAACAACAGACATCTATCCGGGAAAAGAATATGAACCTTTAGGATTAGTCAAGGGAAGTACAATCCAGTCAAAAAATGCCTTGAAAGATATGGGGCAGGGATTTAAGACGATTGTCGGAGGCGAATTGAAGTCCTATACAAAGATGATGGGAGAAGCCAGAACAATCGCCACAGAGCGCATGATACAGGAAGCAGAAGCGCTTGGCGCAGACGCAGTCATTGCAGTCCGTTACAATTCTGCATCAGTGATGCAGGGCGCTGCTGAAATCATGGCATATGGAACCGCTATAAAATTTCAATAAAATTGTTGACGATTAGAAAATCTATGGTATAATAACAAAAGTGCATTTTTGCACAAATACCTACAGTTTTAGGAATCTATGACTGAAGGGAGGTCAGGAAAGTGTCAAGCGTTATCGTAAAAGAAAATGAATCTATCGACAGTGCGCTGCGTAGATTTAAAAGAAATTGCGCAAAAGCCGGGATCCAGCAGGAAATCCGCAAGCGTGAACATTACGAAAAGCCAAGCGTAAAGCGTAAGAAAAAATCAGAAGCCGCTAGAAAGCGCAAATATAACTAATAAAAGTCATTTAGAATGACAAATTTAAAACCCCGAAACATGATGTTTCGGGGTTTTTCATATACTAAAATAAAAAAGAGTTTTATGTTTAATGTAGATAATCAATATGACCTTCCAAGAGATGTTGTGAAAAAAGACATTCTCTGTCAGCTAATCGGAAAAAATGAACTGATTATAGAAAACTATAAAAAGTTATTATTATTTCTCTCTGATGAAATTAAAATCCAGTGCAAAACATTTTCAATCTGTGTCAAGGGAGAAAATCTTGTAATCGCATACTATAACCGGCAGACCATTATTGTCAAGGGAGTTTTTCATGAAATATCATTTTTGTAAAATTCTGGTTTATAAAGCGGATTTCTATCGCATTGCATCTGAATGCAGCAATCTCATTCTTCGAAATGTCAAAACAAACCATGACAAAATATCCTTTGAAATCAATCAACCCGATTATTTGCAGCTAGATGATTATATGAAAAAGGAACATCTTCCGGTATTAGAGCGAAAAGATTTTGGTTTTTTTCGATTTTTTACAATGCACAAAATGGAAATCTTACTGACCGCAGTTTTTCTGACCTTGATGATTTTGTTTATCAATTCCTTATATATTTGGAAGATCTCTGTTTTGGGAAATTATTCTTATACAGAAGAACAGATTCTTTCTTATGTCAAAACAATACATTATGTGGAAGGTATGAAAAAATCAAACGTGGACTGCGAAACACTGGAAGAAAAAATCCGTTCAAAGTATCCAAATATCAGCTGGGTCAGCTGTGAGATGAAGGGAACAAATTTGCTGATCCATTTGAAAGAAAATTATATTGCCGAAATCAGTACTTTGGAAACAAAACCATTCCATCTCCTATCCAATGTCTCAGGAACCGTGGTATCCATTGTAACAAGAAATGGAACGCCTCTGGTAAAGGCAGGGGATCAGGTAAAAAAAGGAGATATGCTGGTGAGCGGAGCCGTTGAGGTCGTTGACGAATCAGGACAGGGACTTTTTTATACATACACAACAGCGGATGCGGATATTTTTATGAAAGTAAAGCATTCATATAAAGACTCCATCGATAAAGAACGGCTGAAATTAAATTATGAGCATAAAAATAGTTATTATTTTCCAACCATGAAATCGTATGTCTGGAAGTATGATTTTATGAAAAATAAGTACTATGAAAATAGCGAAATAAAATTGAAACTGTTTGGCAATTTTTACCTTCCTCTTTCCATTCAGAAGACAACCGTGTATCAGGAGCAGCCAAAAAAAGTCGCGGTCTCAAAAAAAGAAGCAGAAAATCTGCTGAACAACAAAATGTTGTATTATTTTGCAACTTTAGAACAAAAGGGGTACAAAATATTGGAAAAAAATGTTAGAATAAAAGAATCAGAAAAAAAGTATCAGCTCAGCGGTTCTTTTATCAGTATTGAACCGGTCGGAAAAATATCTTATATTCCGGCTGAAGAAATGACCGAAAGAAAGGAAACCACAACGCAATGAGTGTTATTGAAAATCTTATGAACATTCCGTCAGAACATGAAAAAAATGTTTTCGGACAATTTGATCAAAATATAAAAAAGATAGAAAAGACTTTACATGTAACGGTAATATGCCGGGATTCCGAATTGAAAATCATTGGCTCCGATACAGCATGCAGGAGAGCGAAAAACGTATTTTGCCAACTGATTGAGTTGTCGAAGCGTGGGAATGAAATCACTGAACAGAATGTAGACTATGCCTTATCGTTATGCTTTGAAGAAAATGAACAGGTTTTGACAGAACTGGACGATGAAATTATCTGCAGAACCGTCATGGGGAAGCCGGTAAAGCCGAAAACATTAGGTCAGCAGACATATGTGCAGTCTATCCGGGATAATTTGATCGTTTTTGGCATTGGTCCTGCGGGTACCGGAAAAACCTATCTGGCAATGGCGATGGCTGTGACGGCATTAAAAAATAATGAGGTCAATAAAATTATTCTTACGAGACCGGCAATCGAAGCCGGGGAAAATCTAGGCTTTCTTCCGGGAGATTTGCAGAGCAAAGTCGATCCTTATTTAAGGCCTTTGTACGATGCGCTATATCAGTTGATGGGCGCGGAAAGTTTTGCTGCAAACAGTGAAAAAGGGATTATTGAAGTCGCTCCTTTAGCATATATGCGGGGACGGACATTGGATAATGCGTTTATCATTCTCGACGAGGCGCAAAATACGACGCCGGCGCAGATGAAAATGTTTTTAACCCGGATTGGTTTCGGATCCAAAGTGATTGTGACAGGGGACCGTACACAAAAGGATTTACCAAAAGACGTCACATCGGGACTGGAAATTGCCATACGTGTTTTAAGCAATGTGGAAGGCATTGGTTTTGTGTATTTAGATAACCGCGATGTTGTTCGTCATCCGCTCGTACAGAAAATTGTAAAAGCTTATGAAGAATATGATCAAAAACAGAATGCACGGAAAAATAATGGAAAGACAAGACAGGTGAAAGTATGAGCGTCATTATATCAAACGAATACCAAACACAACTGTTTCCCGATTATGACAAAGTGATTACAATGGTCGTTGAAAAAACCGTCGATGATGTGCAGTGTCCATACGCGTGCGAGGTCAATGTCACGATTGTGGATAATCAAAAGATTCATCAGTTGAATTTACAACACCGCCAAGTGGACATGCCCACGGACGTCTTGTCGTTTCCCATGATCTCCTATGAAAAACCTGCGGATTTTTCTAATTTAGATGAGGATATTTCCAATTTTAATCCGGTTTCGGGAGAATTGATGTTAGGAGATATTGTCGTTTCTTATGACAAGGTGCTTTCCGGAGCAGAAGAATATGGTCATTCTCCGGTGAGGGAGCTTGCGTTTCTGGTGACGCACAGTATGCTCCATTTATTTGGATATGACCATATGGAAGACAGTGAACGGCAACGCATGGAATCCATGCAGGAAAATATATTAGAAAATCTTGGAATCACAAGAGAATATGAAATGAAAGGATAATTTATGAGAAAGAAAGTATTACAAAGAGGAATTGCGATTGTGACACTGATCTGTATGGCCGGAGGTCTGACAGGATGCGGCTGTTCCAGAGAGGTAAAGAAAACAGAAACGCAGGAAACGACAACAGCAGCTGTACAGGAGGAGACCTCTGATTCTCATCAGGGGCAGAAAATCAGCTATCTGACAGGCGAGTATGTTCCGAAAAAACAGGCGCAAAAGCGGCCGATTGCAGTCATGATCAATAATATAATCAATGCAGTCCCGCAATCCGGTATCAGCAATGCGCAGATTATTTATGAGGCGCCGGTGGAAGGGGCAATCACGCGAATGATGGCGGTGTTTGATGATTATGAAAAGTTAAAACGGATTGGTTCTATTCGCAGCTGCCGATTGTATTATCCGAAATTTGCAAACGAGTGGAATGCGATTTATGTGCATTTTGGACAGTCAAAATACGCTTTGGATTTCTTAAAGAGCGGCGCTGTGGATACGGTAAGTTCTTTAAATCATGAAGCTTCTTTTTATCGGGAGAGCGGCAAAGTTGCGCCGCATAATCTTTATGCGACCGGTGCCGCACTGGAGTCCGGTATTAAAGCGATGAAATATAAAACGGAATATGATAAAAAATATGAAGGTCATATGCAGTTTGCAAAACCGGGTGAAACAATCACGCTGGAAAAAGGCAGGGTTGCAAACAAAGTAGAACTGGGATACCAGATTAATCATCCATGGTTTGAATATCATGCGAAAGACGGGCAGTATTACCGCTTTCAGTATGGTGAAAAACATATTGACGATTTAAATAACAAACAGCTTCATTGTTCCAATATTGTGATTCAATGCGTCAATGCAACAATCTATCCGGACGGGAAAAGTTTAAACATGACGTTGACCGGTTCCGGTTCCGGCTGGTTTGTCACAAGAGGAAAGGCACAGAAAATTACATGGAAAAAAGATTCTGATTTGGGACAAACCAAGTATTATAATCAAAGCGGCGAAGAAATCACATTGAATACAGGAAAAACATGGTTCTGTATTGTGCAAAACGAATATGCGGACAATGTAAAATTCAGCAAATAAAGGGACATTTGAATGAAACATGAAGAGAAAAGAAACAGTTTTATAATCCAAGGGAGTATTCTGGCTTTTGCAGGTATTTTAGTTCGTGTTATCGGACTGATTTACCGGATTCCCTTAACCCGTATTTTAGGAGATACGGGAAATGATTATTATGGGACTGCGTATGATATCTACAATGTATTAATATTATTATCTTCCCAAAGTATGCCGTTAGCAGTTTCAAAAATAGTCTCCGAAAAACTGGAAAAGAAAGAATACAAAAATATGCATAAAGTGTTCAAAGGTGCTTTATTTTATGCATTGTTTCTGGGAATCCTCTTTGGTGCTTTTGCCTTTTTCGGCGCGGACTGGCTTGCAGCGACGGCGCTGAAAACACCACCGGCAGCGAGAGCGCTGAAAGTTTTGGCACCAACGATTACGGTTGTGTGCGTGCTGGGAGTTTTCCGGGGATACTTTCAGGGAATGGGCAATATGGTGCCGACGGCAATTTCTCAGATATTTGAACAGATTGCAAATGCAGTGGTGAGCGTATTGGCAGCCTACGAGTTGGGAATCTATGCGCTTTCTCTGATTCAGATGAATCGAGCTGACTCTGGTATTCCGGTGCAGAACTTCCGGTTGTCATGGTCTGCGGCGGGTGGTACGCTGGGTACTTTTACCGGAGCTCTCATCGCCCTTTTGATTATGATTTTCTTCTTTTTCAGAAAAAACGGCTCAATCAAATTGCAGATGCAGACCGATTGTACAGGCAGGACGGATTCTTATTCGACGATCACAAAAAGTATTGTTTTTACGGTGACTCCTGTTTTGATCAGTACAACAATTTACAATATCAGCAATCTGCTTGACAACCCGATTTTTAAAAATATCAGCGTATCGATACTCCATATAGATCGGCAGTGGATGTCCGCTTCCTGGGGGATGTACAGCCAGAAATACCGTGTGCTGACGACTATGCCGATTGCAATTGCCGCGGCGCTGTCAACGGCGATTGTTCCATCATTAGTCCGCTCATTTATTGCAAATGACAAAGATGTAGTGCGGAGTAAAATCACGCTGGCGCTGAAGTTTTCGATGATGATTGCGTTTCCTTGTGGAATTGGCTTATCGGTTCTCGGCGGTCCGATTAACGGGCTGCTGTTTGGCGACCAGAGCATTCATATCTCAAAAATGATGCTGTTTAGCGTGTTGACGGTGGTGGCATTTTCGCTTTCCACCATCAGCAATGCGATTCTTCAAGGAATTGACCGGTTGAAAGTCCCTATCAAAAACTCTGCAATATCTCTTATTCTTCATGTGATTTTACTTCCGATTTTAATGCTTGTTTTTCACATGAATATTTATGCAGTAGTGATCGGCGACATTTTATTTGGATTGACAGTATCCATTTTAAACGCTTATTCAATTAGAAAATATATGGATTATCATCAGGATATGATGAATATCTTTTTGAAACCCGGCTTATGTGCAGTAATCATGGGCGGCGCCGTATATCTCATATACCGGTTTGTGTTCCTGCTGTTTTTGCCGAATTCAATAGCGGTGCTGTTGTCTATTGGATGCGCTGTGGTCATCTATGGAATGGTTCTGATTAAAACCGGCACGCTGACAGCAGAGGAATTATTGT
Source organism: uncultured Lachnospiraceae bacterium (assembly GCA_947624875.1). Lineage (GTDB taxonomy): Bacteria > Bacillota > Clostridia > Lachnospirales > Lachnospiraceae > Eubacterium_G. The sequence goes on along the minus strand of CANQMA010000001.1, from coordinate 57,880 downwards.
CTATTCCAAAAGGCAGTGTTCTTGTGAAAATTTGTAAAAAAATCCATTTATTATAGTATAGATTTCTAAAATTTGTAAAAAATATATGCATAATCTTTGACAAACATTTGATGCAATGAAATGTTTGTCTCCCAAGGAGGAGAATATGAAAAGAAGAGCATATATTTTTTATAGTATTGTAATCGCTGCAGGACTGATGATTTCCTTTTTTGTCGGAAGAAAAATGGCGTTTCAAGATCCTCCAGCCACTGCAACCAATGTAAAGACGGCAGAAACAAACTCTGAGGCGGAATCCGTTACCGGATACTGGCTGAAACTGGAAAATGATGTCATTGTCATCTATGGGGAAAACAAGAAAAATCTGATTGCGGAAACGGATATTCATTCTTCGGACTGTTCTGCGCGGGATCAAAAACTCTTAAAGACGGGAATTTACATGGAAGATATCGACAAGTTATTTAAATTTTTACAGTCGCATACCAGTTGATGTAAGGAGAAACTATGAACGTAATTGTGATAGGGGCAGGAGCTTCTGGCCTGATGGCTGCAATCTCAGCGGCAGAAGAGGGAGCTTCTGTTGTTGTGCTGGAACAACAGGAAAAAGCCGGAAAAAAATTATCTATTACCGGAAATGGAAAATGTAATCTGTCTAACGTTTATTTTCGAAGAAATCAAAACATTTCAAACAATGATCGTAAAAAACTGTTTGGAAATCCCGATGTGATTCAAACGGTTTTGGATTCCTTCGGATTAGAAGAAACGCTGGAGTTTTTTAAAAAAATAGGCGTCCTTACATATTGTGAAAAAAATTACGGCGGATATTATCCATACAGCAATCAGGCGGTTTCTGTTACAAATGCGTTAATCCAGTATGCACAGCAGCTTGGTGTGATTATAAAAAACAATAATACAGTAAAACAAGTCCAAAAAACGAAAGATGGATTTGCCGTCCTGACAGGAGTATTGCATGAATGTCAAAGACTGATTATCGCTTCCGGTGGACATTATGAAATTGCGGATGGAATGACCGGTTATGATATTGCCAGACAGTTTGGCCATACCGTCAGTGAACTCAAACCGGCTTTGACCGGTATTGTCGCGAAAGACCGGTTAAATAAGGCGGCAGGCGTTCGAATTCAGGCGCTGGTGCAGACGGAATCATTGTTAGCAGAACGGGGAGAAGTGCAAATTACCGGTTATGGATTGTCGGGGATTCCGATTTTTAACCTGAGCAGGAACCTGGATCCGGGACAGACGATTTTCCTTGATTTTGCGCCTGATCTGTCAGAAGATGCAGATAATTTTCTAGGGGAACTCGATTACAATATTAAAACATATAATAAACAACGCACTTTGTTTAAGACGCTTTCCGGGATGTTTGACGAAAAACTTCTGGGAGTACTGTTTGAAGAGGCAGAGATTCCCAAGAATCTTTTGGGAGCCGATTCGACCATAGAACTTCTCCGAAAACTTTTTTCAATTTTAAAGCATTATCCGGTACGCGTGGAACAGAGAAGAAATTTTTCTCAGGCCCAAATCACACAGGGCGGAGTGCTGCTGGATGATATCGACAAAACCTCTATGCAGTCGAAGCTGTGTCCGGGCATTTACTTTTGTGGAGAAATACTGGATGTGGACGGCCTCTGCGGCGGTTATAATCTGCAGTGGGCATGGTCGAGCGGACATCTGGCAGGAAAGAACAGTAGTCAATGAAATATCTAAGAGTTACCAATATTAAATTGAATATGGAGGACAACGAGGAAACTGCCATCAGACAGGCGCTGAAGAAGGCAGGTTTGACACAAAATCAGTTGATTCGCGCAAAGATTATAAAAAAGTCTATTGACGCGCGGCGCAAAGATTCCATTCAAATTTTGTGGTCTGTCGGACTTGTGGTTGACGGATACCATCTGCACAGAAAAAATGTTGAGGTGCTTGACAAAGAACCGCATTATTCTTATCCGGTTACTGGCGAAAAGAAGATGAAATATCCACCGATCATTGTTGGAAGCGGCCCTGCCGGGCTGTTTTGCGGATATCTGCTTGCCATAAACGGATACGCTCCAATCATTTTGGAACGCGGCCGCGCAGTAGAAGAGCGTATGGATGACGTTTCCCGGTTTTGGCAGGAGGGAACGCTAAATCCGGACTCCAACGTTCAATTTGGAGAAGGCGGCGCCGGTACTTTTTCAGACGGCAAGTTAAACACAGGAATTAAAGATAAAAATCATCGGATTTCATTTTTGTTAGAGACGTTTGTCAAATTTGGAGCGAAAGAAAACATTCTTTATGATGCGAAGCCGCACATCGGAACAGATTATCTCTGTAAAATTGTCAGAAATATGCGTGAGGAAATCATAAAGAGGGGCGGTACATTTTATTTCAATGCAAAAGTGACGGATTTTGTCATTGAAAATGGAAAAATCACCGGTGTATTTATCAATCATAAGAAAAAAATCAATACGAATCATTGTATTTTAGCGATTGGACACAGTGCGCGCGACACCTTGAAAACACTTTACGATCAGGGTGTTTCCATGGAACAGAAGCCATTCGCAGTGGGCGTCAGAGTGGAACATCTTCAACGGGAGATTAACAAATCTCAATATGGATTTGAAGACGACAGGCTGGGCGCCGCGTCTTACAAATTAACCTATAAAACGAAAGAAAACCGGGGAGTGTATTCTTTTTGTATGTGTCCCGGAGGATATGTCGTAAATTCTTCTTCAGAAGATGGAAAACTCTGCATTAATGGCATGAGCAATCAGAAAAGAGATGCTGAGAATGCAAACAGCGCCATTGTCGTTACGATAACGCCGGATGATTTCCCAGGCGAACATCCGCTGGCAGGAATCACCCTGCAGAGAATGCTGGAGGAAAAGGCTTATATTGCAGGAAAGGGCGCAGTTCCGATCCAGACCTATGGAGATTTTGTGGCAAAGAAAAAGACAACAAAGTTTGGAATTGTCCGTCCTGTTCATAAAGGCGCAGTCACGATGTCTGATATGCATGAGATTTTTCCGGAGTATTTATGTCGTGCCATGCAGGAAGGCATTTCTCATTTTGGCATGTCCATTAAAGGATTTGACCATCCGGACACTCTGCTCTCCGCAGTGGAAAGCCGCACATCATCACCGGTTCGGATTGTACGGGATGAGCAGTATCAGTCCAACATCCGTGGACTGTTTCCGGCGGGAGAGGGTGCAGGATATGCCGGCGGAATCACCTCTGCGGCAATCGATGGAATGAAAATCTTTGAATATATCAGCAGCCAGTATGCGCCGTTTCAAGCTCAGTCATAGATTGGGCTTTTTATATCTCTAAGAATCGGGTAAGCCGGCGCACAAAATCATATCCTTCCGGTTTTTAGTTTTTTTGATAAAATAATGACTTTTCAGCCGATTTGTAGTATTATTATAAGATGTATTTTAATGAAAATCAGGAGAAAAAATATGAATATACGATTTCTTGCACAAGCAGAATATTTTAATTGTATTCATCTCAAGGAAGATATTATTTTGGAAAAGGAATATATTGAAGGCGATTTTCCAAACATCCGGAAAGTTCGCTATTTCCTTTATTATTTGGAAGAAAATGTCCGTAAAGAAGTGATTCCACATAGTGACAAAGTGGATATCTTCCAGATTACAAATGCCCAGCATGATTCTGATTATATCTATTTCACAGAATATGAAAAGCATCCGATGGAAGGATATATTTTTTATATTATCCGATATAATATTGTAGATCATACCAGTACCAGAGTTTTGTCCATCAAAGATGATATCAGGGATTATGTAAAAAATAAGCAGTTAAAGATTTTTGTTTTAGATGATTCGAATCTGATTCTGCAGCGGTCTATTTTACGGACGACAGGAGATTACCCGGATGAACAGTTGGCGAAGAAAAAGATTCTTTTGATCAACTTTATGAAAAACAAAAAGATTGAAATTGAAGATGAAAATTTAACGCAGAATGGGATTGACTATATGCTGCCGTACAATGAAAACAACTGCATTGTCAAAACCGGATTTTCTCTTTTTGAAAAAGGAAACCATGACAAGCTGGACAAAGAAAGCGTTTCTTTGGAATCGATTTATTTATTGAATATTCAACAGTTTATCAGTGACCTGCAGCTGGAACGTCAGAATATTGTGATGAATTCAATTGACCAGACTTTTTTCGACGCCACGATCATTGATGCGAAAATTATAGAAAACTATTTGATTTATTCCAAATATGATTATAACAGCAATGAAGAAAATATTATCTTTTATAATCTGGAATCGAAAGAGTCATATACGTGTATTAACAATACTTCCCTGCACGAGTCCTTATTAAAAAATGCAACGGTCATTGATGGTATTCCCTATATGATGACTATCAATATGGACAGCACCCAGTTTTTAAATTTAGTAACAGATGAAATAACGGCAACTTACCCGGAGGATTTCCACATTCAATATATCAACAATACTACGATTATTTCCACATCGACTGAAAAAAATATTTTTGGAAAAGAGAAACAGTTTGTGAATATCAACAAATTCCCATCCAAAAAAATTATTTTGCAGGAAAACGGCGAGTATTTAGGCGCGGTATCCTCAAATCGGGAAACGACTTTTATCTTTTTAAAGTAAAGGAGCAGTATGGATCAAAATAAAATCAACCGAATCAATGAGCTTTATCACAAATCCAAAAAAGAAGGTTTGACTGAAGAGGAACTTACAGAGCAGAAGGCTCTGCGCACAGAATATCGAATGTCTATTATCAACAATTTATCTTCTTCCCTCAATCAGGTAATTCAAAATTCGGACAGCTCCAACACGAAATCGACACCGGAAGGACATTCCTATGGTTCTTAAAAAAGAACTCAGAAAGCGTATGATTGCGACGAGAATGACGTTGTCGAAGGAAGAAGTCGACAAGGCCAGTAAAAAAATCGTACAGCAGCTGCTGGTTCACCCATGCTATCAGGACGCGTCTGTGATTTATGCATATTCAAGTATCAAGAATGAAATAAAACTGGATGAATTATTTCTGCATGCGTTTTCTGAACATAAAATCTTGGCACTGCCAAAAGTTCATGGGGAAAGAATTGATTTTTTCACGATTCGTCATCCGGGTGATCTGGAAATCGGCGCTTTTGGTATTTATGAGCCCGGGAGTACTTGTAAAAAGGCTCCAAATCCCGACCTGATTTTGGTTCCGGGTGTCGCATTCTCAAAAGACGGATTCCGATTGGGATATGGAGGCGGATTTTATGACCGTTTTCTTTCAGCGCATGATGCTTATTCGATTGGTGTCGGATATGGGTTTCAGATTATTGATGAGCTGCCGGTTGAACATTTTGATCAGAAATTATCTGAAATTGTAACAGACCGTTAGGAGTATTCATGGAATTTACAAGCGAATCAGAAAAACAACAATATTATATCGAACAATGCCGCGCATTGATTCTTGCAAAGGAGCAGCAGTACGGACGGAAACTGACTGCCTGCGTCGTCACGTTTGGCTGCCAGATGAATTTCAAGGATTCTGAAAAACTGATTGGCATTTTAAATGAAATCGGTTATGAACAGACAGAGGATGAACACGCAGATCTCGTACTGTATAATACATGTACGGTGCGCGAAAATGCAAATTTAAAAATTTACGGACGCCTGGGATATCTTTCTAAAATCAAAGAAAAAAATCCGGCGATGATCATCGGTTTATGCGGCTGCATGATGCAGGAAGCCCATGTGGTTGATAAATTAAATAAAAGTTACAAGTTTATTGACTTAATTTTTGGTACGCACAATATTTTTCTATTTGCGCAGCTCCTTTACGAGCGATTGATGAGCGGCCACAAAGTTGAAAGTATCTGGGAAGAAACTTCAGAAATTGTAGAAGAACTGCCTTCTGTAAGAAAATATCATTTTAAATCCGGCGTAAATATTATGTATGGCTGCAACAATTTTTGCAGCTATTGTATTGTCCCATATGTGCGTGGACGGGAACGCAGCCGAAACCCGGAAGATATTATCAGGGAAGTGGAAGCGCTTGCCGCAGATGGCGTAGTTGAAGTCATGCTTCTTGGACAAAATGTAAACTCTTATGGGAAAACGCTTGAACATCCGATTTCATTTGCCCGGCTTTTGAAGAGAGTGGAAGAAGTGGATGGGATTGAAAGAATCCGGTTTATGACGTCTCATCCGAAAGATTTGTCGGATGAATTGATTGCCACGATGGCAGAATCTAAAAAAATCTGTAAACATCTGCACTTGCCGATTCAGTCCGGAAGCACTTCGCTGCTTAAAAAAATGAATCGGAAATATACAAAAGAAGATTATCTTCTGCTCGTAGAAAAACTCCGGAGCGCAATTCCCGATATTGGACTTACTACCGACATTATTGTTGGATTTCCTGGAGAGACAGAGGAAGATTTTCAGGATACGCTTGATGTTGTTCAGAAGGTTCGTTTTGATTCTGCATTTACCTTTATTTATTCCAAGCGTTCCGGAACTCCGGCAGCAGAAATGGAGAACCAGATTGGGGAGGACGTCGTCAAGGAACGTTTTTCACGGCTGCTGAATTTAGTGAATCAGATATCAAAAGAAAAGACAACATTGCTGGAAAAAACTACACAACCGGTTTTGGTTGAGGAAGTAAATGCGAAACTGGAACATTATGTAACCGGAAGACTCAGCAATAACTGTCTGGTACATTTCCCCGGTGACAAAGAACTCATCGGCAGAATCATACAGGTTTCCTTAAAAGAAGCAAAGGGATTTTATTACATAGGAGAACAGGTGAATTAATATGAGTTTACCTCCAATGATGCAGGATGTCTGGGATCATCAGTTAGATGACGTGACACCTATGATGAAAGTATATTTAGAAACAAAACAACAATATAGCGACTGCATTATTTTTTACCGTTTAGGTGATTTCTACGAAATGTTTTTTGACGATGCCGTTTTGGCTGCAAAAGAAATCGAACTGACCCTGACCAAAAAAAGCTGCGGTTTGAAAGAGCGTGCGCCGATGTGCGGCGTTCCACATCATGCGGTTGAGACCTATTTAAATCGTCTTGTGACGAAAGGATATAAGGTTTGTATCGTAGAGCAGGTGGAAAATCCTGCTGAGGCCAAGGGACTGGTAAAAAGAGAAGTCGTCAGAATCGTCACACCCGGTACCAATCTGAACACTTCGGCGATTGATGAAGGAAAAAATAATTATCTGATGTCCATCTGCTATTTGAGCGAAACGTTTGGCATTTCAATTGTCGATGTGACTACCGGAGATTACTATGTGACGGAAGTACATTCCACGCGGAGTGTTCTCGACGAAATTAATAAATTCATGCCAAGTGAGATCATCTGTAATCACGCGTTTCTAATCTGTGGACTCGATATTACAGATTTGAGAGAGCGGATGAATATTTCTGTTTTTGAATTGGAACAGTGGTATTTTGATGAAGAACTTTGTGCAGAACTTTTGAGGGAACACTTTCATCTTTCGGATTTAACGGGACTTGGTTTATCTGATATGGCGCTGGGCGTAATTTCAGCCGGTTCTCTGTTGAAATATCTATATGAAACCCAAAAAAATTCTTTATCCCATATCAATCGTCTGTTTCCATATTCCACCAACACATTTATGATTTTAGATTCTTCCACAAGGCGGAATCTGGAACTTTGTGAGACGCTCAGGGAAAAACAGAAAAAAGGCTCTCTGCTCTGGGTTTTGGATAAAACGAAAACCGCGATGGGAGCCAGAACTCTGCGCAGTTATATTGAGCAGCCGCTGGTTTCAAAAGAGGAAATTGTCAACAGACAGAAAGTGATTGAAGAGTTGAATCACTCTATAATCACAAGAGACGAACTGAGAGAATATCTGTCGCCGATTTATGATTTAGAACGTCTGCTCAGCAAAATATCCTATCGGTCGGCAAACCCAAGAGATTTGATTGCGTTTAAAAGTTCCCTATCCATGCTTCCACATATCAGAAACATTATTATGGATTTTAAATCACCGCTGTTTCTTGATCTTGTAGAGAGACTGGATCCGCTGGAAGATATCATGCACATGATTGATGATTCGATTACCGACGAACCGCCGATTTCCATCAAAGAGGGCGGCATTATCCGAACTGGTTACAATGCTGAAATCGACCGTCTGCGCAGCGCGAAATCAGAGGGAAAAACGTGGCTGGCTGAACTCGAGGCGGAGGAACGTCAAAAAACAGGGATTAATCTAAAAATTAAATACAACAAAGTTTTCGGATATTATTTTGAAGTGCGCAATACCTATAAAGAGATGGTTCCGGATTATTTTATACGGAAACAGACCCTCACAAATTCCGAGCGCTTTACGACGGACAGACTGAAGGAACTGGAAGAACTTGTCGTCGGGGCAGAAGATAAGCTGTTTTCGTTGGAATATAATGTATTTACAGACGTGCGCGACCGGATATTTGACCAGATGAGCCGGATTCAGCAGACTGCAAAAGCGGTTGCCCAGATTGACGTGTTTGCTTCACTTGCTTTCGTTGCGGAAAGAAATCATTATGTGAAACCGAAAATCAATCAGAAAGGAATCATTGATATTAAAGAGGGGAGACATCCCGTAGTAGAAAAAATGATTGGGGAAAACATGTTTGTCTCCAATAATACCTATCTGGATACCAATAAAAACCGTCTGGCCGTCATCACGGGTCCGAATATGGCAGGAAAGTCAACTTATATGCGGCAGACCGCATTGATCACCCTGATGGCTCAGATTGGCTCTTTTGTTCCCGCAAAGGAGGCAAATATTTCAATATGCGACAAGATTTTCACTCGTGTTGGCGCATCCGATGACCTTGCCAGCGGACAGAGTACCTTTATGGTGGAAATGACGGAAGTGGCCAATATTTTGCGCAATGCCACGGCGGACAGCCTGCTGATTCTCGATGAAATCGGCAGGGGTACCAGCACCTTTGACGGATTAAGTATCGCGTGGGCTGTGATTGAACATATCTGCGACAAGAAACTGTTAGGCGCAAAAACCCTGTTTGCGACCCACTACCATGAATTGACCGAATTGGAAGGAACCCTGCCGGGCGTAAACAATTACTGTATTAGTGTGAAAGAGCAGGGAGACGATATTGTTTTTCTGCGTAAAATTGTCGCCGGAGGCGCGGATAAAAGTTATGGAATTCAGGTGGCGCGCCTTGCAGGAATTCCCGAATCCGTATTAAATCGCGCGAGAAAATTGGTGCTGGAACTCAGCAATGCAGATATCACGATGCGCGCAAAGGAAATTGCCGCCAATATGCAGCCGGGCAGTTCTGTGCTGCCAAGTGCGGAGGATAACATGGAAATTCATCAAATGACCTTATTTGACACGGTCAAAGAAGACGACATTATTCAGGAAATCGAAGATATTGATCTGAGTACGATGACGCCAATTGAGGGACTGAATTATTTATACAAACTGCAAAACCGGTTAAAGAACCGATGGTAAAGGAAAAACCATGAGTAAAATTCAAGTTTTGGATCAAAATACAATTAACCAGATTGCTGCGGGGGAAGTCATTGACCGGCCTGCTTCCATTGTAAAAGAACTGATGGAAAATTCGATTGACGCAGGCGCGACAATGATTACCGTGGAGATTAAAGACGGCGGCACATCTCTGATTCGGATTACGGACAATGGATCCGGTATTGATCCGGATGATATTCAGATTGCTTTTCTCAGGCATTCGACGAGCAAAATCAAAAGCGCGCTGGATTTAATGTCTGTTTCTTCGCTTGGTTTCCGTGGTGAAGCGTTATCGAGTATTGCGGCGGTTTGCCAGGTCGAATTGATTACAAAAACAAAAGAACAAATGCTTGGAACCCGATACAAGATTGAAGGAGGCCGCGAGATTTCTTTTGATGAGATCGGAGTCCCTGATGGTACAACCCTGATTGTCCGCAACATTTTTTTTAATACTCCTGCCAGAAGAAAGTTTTTAAAAACGGCGCAGACAGAAGCAGGGTATATCTCAGATATTGTAGAAAAGATTGCGCTTTCCCACCCGGATATTTCGATTCATTTTGTGGGGAACGGGCAGACGAAAATTCATACGAGCGGAAATGGCAGTCTGAAAGATGTAATTTATAGTATCTATGGAAAAGATGTATTGGATAATCTGATTGAAATTCATGCGGAAAATGATTTTATGAAGATGTCCGGTTTTATTGGTAAAGCGATTATATCCCGTGGAAACAGAAACTGCGAAAATTATTTTATAAACGGCCGCTTTATCAAAAGCAATATTATCAATAAAGCGATTGAAGACGGTTACAAATTCATCTTAATGCAGCATAAATATCCGTTTACTGCGCTCAATTTTGATATCAGGCCGGAACTTTTAGACGTCAACGTCCATCCGGCAAAAATGGAACTTCGTTTCAGAAAAGGCGAGGCGATTTATCCGTGGATCGCAGATACGATTCATCAGGCTTTGATAGAAAAACCGAATATTATTCCGGTAGCGTTGGAAAAAACGAAAAAAGCACCCCAAAAGCAGCGCTCTGTCCCGGAACCTTTTGAAGAAAAGAGAGTCGTACAGACAATCCGTCAACCGCAAACGCAGACCTCTTTGAAAACCGAACAGGGTTATGTGGCGGAAGAGGCAAATTACAATGCAGGAAAGCCGGTACAGCAAACTTTGACAGAAGTTTCCGACGATTTTCTGACAACGGCGGCAAAACCGCGCCACAAACTGATTGGTCAGGTGTTTGACACCTATTGGATTATTGAATACGAAAATAAAATGTATATTATCGACCAGCATGCGGCGCATGAAAAGGTGATGTTTGAAACCCTGATGGAAAAATTCCGACAGAAAAAAATATCCACGCAGATGATCAATCCGCCGGTTATTTTAAATTTATCCATGAGTGAAGCCGCACTATTCAATCAATACCGGGACCATTTCCAGGCATTAGGATTTGAAATAGAATCGTTTGGCGGACAGGATTTTGCGCTTCGAGGCGTTCCGGCTGATTTATATTCCTTAGATTCCGGAGATGTCTTTATGGAACTATTAGATGAACTGTCTCAGGAAACAGGGCGTATGGTACCGGATATGATTACGGATAAAATTGCTTCCATGGCGTGCAAAGCGGCAGTGAAAGGGAATAATCTTCTGACTGCGCAGGAAATGGACGCTTTAATCGAACAGCTGCTGCAGTTGGAAAATCCGTATAATTGTCCTCACGGCAGGCCGACAATTATTTCTATGAGCAAATATGAGTTAGATAAGAAATTTAAGAGAATTGTATAAAAATGAAAAAATTAGTTGTATTGACCGGTCCCACTGCGATTGGAAAAACAGAACTATCGATTCGCCTTGCCAAGGCAATTAACGGTGAAATTATCAGTGCGGATTCCATTCAGGTTTACAAAAAAATGAATATTGGGTCTGCGAAGATTACACCGGAAGAAATGCAGGGAATCCCGCATTATCTGATTGATGAATTTGACCCGGGCGAACCGTTTAATGTACACATTTTTCAAAATAAAGCAAAAGAATATATTGATTTAATCGGGGAAAAAGGAAAAATTCCAATCATTGCCGGAGGCACCGGATTTTACATCCAATCAGTTTTATATGATATTCAGTTTCATGAAACCGAGGAAACACAGGAGTATCGGAAATCATTAGAAACAATGGGAGAAGAACAGGGGCCGGAATCTCTTTATGAAATGCTTCAGAAAGTAGATCCGGAGTCAGCCGGAGTGATTCATCCAAACAATGTAAGACGGGTGATCCGCGCGCTGGAATATTTTCACCAGACCGGAGAAAAAATATCAATGCACAATCAGATCCAGAGACAGAATCACTCTCCTTATCAATTTTCTTATTTTGTGTTGAATACGGACCGGACAGTGTTATATCAACGAATTAATCGTCGTGTTGACCAGATGATTGATGCAGGTTTGGAGGAAGAAGTGAGCGCATTGCTTTCCGAAGGGTATGATGAGAATCTCTCCTCCATGCAGGGAATCGGATATAAGGAAATGATTGAATATCTCAAAGGCAGGCTTGGATTTGAGGAAACTGTGGAATTAATCAAAAAAAACACGCGTCACTTTGCAAAACGCCAGTTGACATGGTTCCGCAGAGAAAAAGATGTCACGATGGTCGATTGTCAAAAATTTCATGATGATAAAAATGAAATTCTGGAATATTTATTATATAATTTGCGCGAAAAAGGAATAATAACAAATGAACGAACAGATGAAGATGTATGAGTCTTTGGGAATATCAAAAGAAGTATTTGATCTGTCTGAGCAGGTTTTAAATGTACTCACAGAGCAATTTCACCGGATTGACAGGACGGCAGAATACAACCAGTTAAAAGTGCTCCATGCAATGCAGAAAAACAGAGTGTCAGAGGCGTGTTTTAATCCATCGTCCGGATACGGTTATAATGATCTGGGACGCGATACATTAGAACAGGTTTATGCGGATATTTTTCATACGGAGGACGCTTTGGTCCGCCCGCAGATTACCTGCGGCACTCATGCATTGGGGATAGCGCTTTCTGCCAATTTGCTGCCGGGCGATACGATGGCATATATTTCCGGAAAGCCCTATGATACTCTCGAAGAAGTGATTGGGATCCGGCCGTCTGCAGGAAGTCTTGCAGAATATGGAATCCGGTACCGACAGGTTGATTTGATGGACGATGGAACTTTTGATTATAAGGGGATACAAAATCTTTTAGAACAGCCTGTAAAACTAATTGGAATCCAGCGTTCCAAAGGATATGCAACACGGCCGTCTCTTTGCGTTTCCGAGATTGGAAAAGTGATTTCCTTTATCAAAGGGATTCGTCCCGACGTCCGGATTATGGTCGATAACTGTTATGGCGAATTTGTAGAAATGACGGAACCGTCAGATTATGGCGCAGACATGGTCGTGGGTTCCCTGATTAAAAATCCCGGAGGCGGCCTGGCACCGACCGGTGGATATATCTGCGGAACCAGAGAATGCATTGAACGATGCGCCTATCGGCTGACCACCCCTGGGCTGGGTAAAGAAGTCGGTGCAAATTCCGGCATGATTAACGCATTATATCAGGGACTGTTTCTTGCTCCAACAGTAGTTGCGGCGGCAGAAAAAGGCGCTGTTTTTGCGGCGGCATTGTTTCAAAAAATAGGATTTTTAGTTTATCCGGACCACCGGACTTTCCGAACCGATATCATCCAATGCATTGAGTTCGGAAATCCTGAAGCGGTGACTGCCTTTTGTGAGGGAATCCAAAAAGCCGCTCCGGTGGACAGTCATTTGACGCCGGAACCGTGGGACATGCCGGGATACGATTCTCCGGTGATTATGGCCGCGGGCGCTTTTGTTCAGGGCTCCTCGATTGAGTTGAGCGCTGATGGCCCCATAAAACCGCCATATGCAGTATATTTTCAGGGAGGACTCACATTTTATCATGCAAAAGCCGGAATTATGAAAGCATTACAGGAGATGATTGATAAAAAAATCGTCAAAATCGAATAACCTTTGTTTTTAATTGTCTTTTATTGTAAAAAACGTATACACTAAAATTTTATTGTGTTAAAATAAGAACTGTACTTGGAGAGAGTCTAAAATGGTATATGAATCGAATGAAAGAATTGCCGGTTCAGGAACGGCCATATGAGAAATGTTTAAAGTACGGCGCCCGCATGTTGAGCAATACAGAACTTTTGTCGGTCATCCTTCGAACCGGGACCGTAGGCTGCAGCGCCAGAGATTTGGCTGGTAAAATCCTAAAAAGCAGGAACCATGAATCGGAGTTGCTCTCCATCATGCATCTGGAAAAAGAACAGCTTTTAGAAATCAAAGGCGTGGGGAATGCAAAAGCCTGCCAGATTTTATGTATTGCAGAATTGGCAAAACGCATTGCATCAGAAAAAGCACTCAAAGGACTTTGCTTTGACATGCCGTCGACGATTGCAGAGTATTATATGGAGAGACTGCGGCATTTAGAACAGGAACAGTTATATGTCATGTATCTGGATTCAAAGTGTAACCTGATCAAGGAGCATTGCCTGACCACCGGCAGCGTCAATCGGTCGCTGATTTCCAGTCGGGAAATCTTTTTGGAAGCGCTGCGTTGCGGCGCGGTTAGTTTTGTTCTGATTCATAATCATCCAAGCGGGGATCCGACTCCCAGCAGAGCAGACATTTCTGTATCCAAAGAAATCTTAACCGGCGGACAGCTTGTTGGAATCCGGCTGCTGGACCACATCATTATCGGAGACCGGCAGTATTGCAGTCTGAATGAACAGAATCTTCTGCACTAATCAATAGGATAGGGTTCTTGTTATGATATTTGAACATACAGACATTGTCAAAAATGTTCATTAGGAGGAATAAATGAGTAAAAGTATCTATGGAATTGATTTTGGTACTTCAAATATAAAAATATATAGCGGATTGACCAGAACTACAATCAATGAGCGAAATGTCGTTGCCATAAAAAATAAAAACGAATTATTTTCTTACGGGAATGAAGCATATACAATGTATGAGAAAAATCCTGACAGCATTCAGGTTGTCTTCCCGATTAAGGAAGGCGTGATTGCGGATTTAAAAAATATGAGATATATTTTTGAAAATCTGTATATGGACATAACCAAAGGTACCAGAATGGGGCGGTTTTGTATCGCTGTTCCTTCCGATGTAACCGATGTGGATAAAAGAGCGTTTTACGATGTCGTTTCAAAATCGCAGATTAAACCACGCGAAATCAAAATTGTGGAAAAACCGATTGCAGACGCGGTAGGCGTCGGCGTCGATATAACTTCTCCAAAGGGAAATATGATTGTCAATATTGGTTCCAGTACGACAGAAATTTCTGTGATTTCGCTTGGAGGCATTGTAATCAGCAAAATCATCAAGATGGGCGGAAGCCGTATTGATGAACTCATCCAGGAAATTGTAAAAAAGAGATATAATATATTAATTGGTTTAAAAACGGCTGAAAAAATAAAAATCTCCCTTGCTGATGCGATGTACAATGAGGATGAGGAATCGGATCCGGAAACGGATGAAGAAGCAGAAGACTTGATTTATGTGTTTGGAAGAAACATCATTACAGGGCTGCCTTCGGAAAGAGCGATTGCAAAAGACACCATTTGCGAACATATCGGACAGTTTTTTGATACAATCGTCGATGCGATCAAGTCTCTTTTGGAGCGCACGCCGCCGGAACTTTCAGCAGATATTATGAATAAGGGGATTTATCTGACAGGAGGTTCGGCGCGCATCAAAAATCTCGATCAGATGATTGCTTCGGAGACGGAATTGCATGTAAACCGTGTGGACAACCCGGAGAATTCCGTGATCCGTGGGATTTCACTGATTATGTCTGATACAAAATACAGAAAACTCATGTATGATCCGGGAAGGATTTCATTATAAAGGATAAATGGTCATGAAAAAAGATAAGAAATTTAAAATAAAACCGAAAGTACTGATATTTATTTTAACGATTTTCTGCATTATCAATTTAATCTTGTCGGTTGCTGTGAAAAATTATGCCAAACCATTTCAATCAGCAATCAGCATTATGATTGTACCATTGCAGGACGGAGTTAATCACCTGGGATCATGGTTCGTCACAAAATCAGACATGCTGAAATCTGTGAACCGGCTGACAAAGGAAAATCAGCAATTAAAAGAACAGGTGGATCAGTTATCCGAAGAAAATAGTCTATTGTCTCAAAATAAATATGAGTTAGAGCGTTTACGACAGTTATATCAGCTGGATGGTGATTATTCCCAATATAAAAAAGTAGGCGCCACCGTGATTGGAAAGGAGACCGGGAACTGGTTTCATGTTTTTACCATCAACAAAGGAAGTGATGACGGCGTTGCCGTCGATATGAATGTGATCAGCGGCGGCGGATTAGTAGGAATTGTCTATGATGTCGGAAAGAATTATGCAAAAGTCCGTTCCATTATTGATGATGAAAGCAAAGTAAGCGTAGCATTTGTCAACGCGACGGATACCGGCATCGTCAGCGGTGATTTAAAGTTGATGGAACAGGGTGTTTTAAATATTACTGAAATAGACAAAAATGCAGAAGTCAAAGAGGGCGTCTCTGTAATCACATCCCAGATCAGTGATAAATTTTTGCCGGGAATTTTAGTTGGATACGTCAATCAGATTTCGAAAGATTCCAATGATCTGACACAGTCCGGAACAATTCTTCCGGCTGTGGATTTTCAGCATATCAATGAAGTTTTGGTTATTACACAGTTAAAAGAGGATTTAAAGGATTAAGATGAAGCGCAGATTGATTAAGGCTGCCGTAACAGCTGTTATTATTATTTTGGCGTTTGTACTTCAAAGTTACATATCACTCGCCACTAATTTAATCATCGTAACACCGAATTTTTTGTTGATTGTAACTTCCATTTTGGGATTTATGAGAGGGGAAAATTTTGGCAGTCTTACAGGACTTTTCTGTGGACTTCTCGTTGATATTGCTTTTGGCGATGTGCTCGGCTTATATGCGCTCATTTATACTTATATCGGTTTTTTCAGCGGAATATTCAAGCGTTTACTGCATAACGACCACGTATATGTGGCAATGTTTTTAGTGTTTTTTAATGATTTTATTTACAATTCGTTTGTATATATTTTTCGATTTTTATTGCGAAACAAACTGACGTATTCGTTTTATTTTGACCATATTATTCTTCCGGAAATGATTTTTACAGCATTTTTTATGTTAATTTTGTACAAGCTGTTTGATTATTTAAATGATAAAATTTACGTAGAAAAACAGGAGAGTGAATTATACTTTGGTAAGTGATTTTTTTTATAACATTTTAAAAATAGTAAAATCAAGAATTTTTATCGTGTCACTAATCATGGTCTGTATGTTTGCGGGATTGATTTACCGGATTTTTGATTTACAGATTGTCAATGAAAACTACTATATGAGTACCTATATCCAACAAGCGGAAAAGAGCATTTACAACCCCGGTACCAGAGGCCGGATATTGGATGCAAAGGGAAATGTTCTCGCTTATGACACCCTTGCCTATTCGGTTGTACTGGAAGATAAGATTGACAGTTCAGATACGAAAAATGCAGAAATGAATAAAATTGTTTCCAATGCGATCAAACTGATTGAAAAGTATGGTGATACAGTGATTGTTGATTTTCCGATCATCATTAATTCTGCAAAACACTGGGAATTTAATTTCACATCGGATGCTGCAAAACAATTATTTTATAAGAATATATTTAACGGGAATTATGTTAGAGATAACAAAAATTATCAAAATGCCAATCCGACTGAAATCATGAATTATTTGAAGGATGAATTTTTCGAAATTAAAGAAGACTATGATAAACCAATGCTCCTGAAAATGATTTCCATTCGGTACAACGTTTATTGTAATTCCTATCAAAAGTATGTTGCGACGACAATCGCAAAGGAAGTTTCCAAAGAGACGGCGGTGGCTATTCAGGAAAATACTTCAAATATCACCGGTGTTTCCGTGGAACAGCAGACTGTAAGAAAATACAACAACAGTACATATTTTGCTCCAATTATCGGGTATACCGGAAAAATTTCTGATGCGCAGCTTGAAGAATACACGCAGGCAGGAAAAAATTATGTTACCAATGATATTGTCGGTAAGGCGGGCATTGAGGAGGCCTGCGAAGACGAACTGCAGGGAACGCATGGTGAGACAAAATTTTTTGTAGACAGTACCGGTAAAGTTTTGAGTGAAATTTCATCGACAGATGCGGCGGCCGGAAATGATGTTTATCTGACAATTGACAGCAAAATGCAGATTGCGGCATATAAACTCTTAGAAAAAAAGATTGCGGCAATTTTAATTTCTGAAATTAAAAATTATGATGTCGATGAGAAGAGTGAAACAGACGAAGAAATTCATTATATTTCAGCAAAAAAAGTCTATGCGCAATTGGTGACCAACAATGTAGTCAGCCTGGAAAAACTGATTGCTCATCATAAAACGCAGAATGAAAGAGTTTTATATCAAAAATATAGTGTTTCATTAAAAGAAACGTTAAAAAAATTACATAACGAATTGGAAGGCAGGGGAACAAAATACAATGACCTGTCTGATGAATTTCAGGAATATGATGATTATATCTACGATATATTGAAGAATTCAGGAATCTTAATGACATCAACGATTGATACGGAAAATCGGGATTATCAGGACTACATCAATGGGAAAACAAGTATCAATAGTTTTCTCAGGGCAGCGATTAAAAATAACTGGATTGACATAGAACAGCTTGGTTCAGAAAGCGAATATCTTTCCTCGGATGAAACTTATGACCTGCTGTTGCAGTTTCTTTTTGATGATTTAGAGAACAATACGGAATTTAGTGAAAAAGTCGTTTATTACCGTGTGTTTGATGGAACGATTTCCGGAAGCGAAATCTGTATGCTGCTTTATGATCAGGAAGTTCTTAAAGAAGATAGGGATAAATATGAAAGACTGATGTCGTACGACACAGTTTATTGTTATCAATTTATTATTGATCAAATTAAAAAACTGAACATTACGCCGGCACAGCTCGCACTGGATCCTTGTTCCGGATCCATTGTCGTGACGAATCCGAACAATGGCCAGGTGACTGCGATGGTCACTTACCCGAGTTATGACAATAATAAATTATCCGGCAGTGTCGACCCGGATTATTGGAACCAGCTGATTCAGGATCAGTCAGACCCTCTTTATAATCGCGCTACGCAGGGTGCAACAGCCCCGGGTTCCACGTTTAAAATGTGTACTGCGATGGCAGCGCTGGAGGAAGATCTGGTCAGCTTAAATGAGACAGTGAATGATACCGGCGTGTTTAAAGCCATCAAACCGTCTCCGAAATGCTGGATTTATCCATCTGCACATGGACATTTAAATATTGAACAGGCGATTGCGCAGTCCTGCAACTATTTCTTTTATGAGATGGGATATCGTCTGGGTTCGATGAATTCAAAACCTTATAACAGCACTTCCGGTTTAAACCGATTGGAAGGATATGCTACGAATTTGGGACTGAATATGAAATCCGGGGTGGAAATTACAGAAAGAGATCCACATTTTTCCACAGAAAGTGCAGTCCATTCTGCAATCGGACAGGGAAGTAATGCATATACCCCGGTTCAGCTGGCGCGGTATGTTTCTACGATTGCCAATGGAAAAAATAACAATCAGTTGACATTAATCAGTAAAGTAACTTCCAATGAAGGGAAACTGATTCGTAAAAGCAAGACCAATACCACCAATACCGTTCAGGCGGCTTCCAGTACCTGGGAAGCGATTCATACCGGTATGCGCATGGTAATCACGAGCGGTACGGTCAAAAAATTTTTTACGGATACCCATATCAATATTGCCGGAAAATCCGGTACAGCTCAGGAAAATAAGCATAGAAACTCGCATTCTGTGTTTGTTGCATATGCACCATACAATAATCCAAAAATGGCTGTTTCCGTTGTGATTCCATATGGAAATTCATCCCATGACTCTGCGGAATTGGCTAAAAATGTGATTCAATATCAGTATGGAGAACTGACAAATGAGGACATCAATAAAGAAGTAAAGAAAGAAAATACTTCTGATACTACACTCGATTAAGCGTTCAAACTTCCTAAAGAAAAAGAGACAGTTTACGAAAGCAGATATTTCATTTTTTAGGAGGAGCTTATGGGAGAAGTAATTGTTATCACTTCCGGAAAAGGCGGGGTTGGAAAGACGACTATTACCGCAAATTTAAGTGTATCGATGGCAAAAAAAGGAAAAAAGATTCTTGCAATTGATACGGACATCGGATTAAGAAATCTCGATGTCGTGATGGGGCTTGAAAATTACATTACTTACAATCTGGTAGATGTAGTAGAGGGAAACTGCCGGTTAAATCAGGCAATTATCCGCGACAAGACGCATTCCAATTTATTTTTACTGCCCAGCGCACAGACAAGAGATAAGGATGCGGTCACGCCGGAACAGATGTGTCGGTTGATTGAGCAGCTGAAAGAAAATTTTGATTATGTTTTGATTGATTGTCCGGCTGGGATTGAACGAGGATTTCAGAATGCAATCGCAGCTGCCAATAAGGCAATTGTAATCACAACCCCTGAAGTTTCATCGGTCCGTGACGCAGACAGAGTCATCGGACTATTGGAAAAAAATGGGATTTCCCCGCTTTATCTGATTGTAAACCGGATTCGCCCTGATTTAATTCGAAAAGGCGATATGATGTCGAAAGAAGACGTCTCCGAAATCTTGGGGATTGAGCTGATTGGATATTTGAATGACGATACAGATGTTGTTGTCGCAACCAATCGCGGGACATCCTTAATGGATCAGAATACAAAAATTAAAAAATCAATCATCAGTATTACTGAAAAATTGATCGGTGAACCTTTCAGTGAAAAAAATGCAAAAAAACCAAACCGTTTTATGAAATTGATTTTTAGCAGGGGGTATTGATGATGTTTTTTAAGAATTTATTTAGAAAAAAGAAATCCAGTTCCATTGCAAAAAAACGTCTGCAGATTTTATTGGTTACAGACCGCGTTGGATGCAATCCATATACAACAGAAGCGATAAAAAAAGATTTGATCCGGGTGCTTTCAAAATACATCGATGTAGACAGAGAAAAATGTTCTGTCGAGATATGTCATGATTCTATCCCGTATCTTTTGGCAAACATTCCGATAAAAGAGGTTAAAGTATAAAATGTGGAAAAAGATTATTCAAAAATTTAAAACATACAAGTTATCCAATCTGAACTTTAGATTGATTATTTACGTCATTGCCATCACCTGCATCGGTATTTTGACAATCGGCAGTGCGGCAAAAGGGGAAAACTATCAGATGAAGCAGATTGTCGGATTTATTATCAGCATAATCGTGATGGTCTTGTTTGCGCTGCTCAGTTATCGGTTCCTTTTTAAATTTTATTGGATAATCTATATTGTTACAAATATTCTTTTATTTTTAGTTTTTATGATTGGTTCCACAATCAAAGGCGCTACCCGGTGGATTGATTTGGGATTTACTCAGTTTCAACCTTCCGAGCTGGCAAAAATCTTTTTAATTATCTTTTTTGCCACCTACCTATACAAGAGAAAAGACCGCATCAGTTCCTTTAAAACTTTAGGCGGTATTGTATGTTTCGCAGCCGTACCGTTTTATTTGATTTTTAAAGAGCCCGATTTATCAACAACAATAGTTATTTTTATGACATTTTGTGCTATAATATTTTTATCAGGCGTCAACGGAAAAATTGTAGGAACAGTTCTCGTGATTGCGATTCCGGTCATTCTAGTTTTCGGATATTTTGTCCTTCAGCCGGACAGCGGTATTTTAGAGACCTATCAGTACAATCGAATTGTGGGATTTTACCAGAAGGACAATGAAGCGGCTAAGAAAATCCGCTATCAGCAGGAAAATTCTCTGCTTGCCATTGGATCCGGTGGATTGACAGGAAAAGGTCTGGATAATAATACAATTACTTCTGTAAAAAATGGAAACTTTCTATCAGAAGCCCACACCGACTTTATTTTCACGATTGTCGGAGAAGAAATGGGATTTATTGGAGGAGCGGCAGTAATTATTTTATTATTCCTGATTGTTCTTGAATGTTTTATTACGGGTGCGCATGCTTTGGATCTGATGGGCCGTTTGTTCTGTTATGGATTTGGCGTATTAATTACAATTCAGTCTTTTATCAATATTTCTGTTGCAACAAATCTTTTACCAAATACCGGACTGCCATTGCCGTTTGTAAGTTACGGTCTGACTTCCTTAGTAAGTTTATACTGTGGTATCGGCATTGTACTAAATATTGGATTACAAAGAAGAAATTTACTATAAAACAGGGAGGAGTCTATGAATATTGGATTCATTGCGCATGATTCAAAGAAGAAATTAATGCAGAATTTCTGCGTAGCATATCGCGGAATCTTAAACAAGCATTCTCTATATGCCACAGGAACAACCGGCAGGCTCATAGAGGAAGCTGCAAATCTGACGGTATATAAATATCTGGCGGGTCATTTGGGCGGAGAACAGCAGATGTGTACGCAGATCGAACAGAACGAATTGGATTTACTGATTTTCTTACGGGACCCATTAAATCCGAAATCCCATGAACCGGATATTCATAAGGCAATCCGGTTATGTGATACGCATAATATTCCCCTGGCGACCAATCTGGCGACTGCCGAGCTGTTGATACATGCGCTGGATCGTGGAGAATTAGATTGGCGCGAATTCTATCGTAGTTAAGTGTCTGGACGACACATAAAATAAAAACAAAGGAGGACACGATATGATTCAGATCATTTGTGGAGAAAAAGGAAAAGGTAAAACGAAAGAAATGCTTCAAAAGGCTACTGAGGCGGTCAGCAGCGCAAAAGGTGATGTCATTTACGTGGACAAAAGTGCAAAGCATATGTATGAACTCAATAACCGGATTCGCTTAATCAATATTTGTGAATATCCGGTACATACCTATGAAGGCTTTATTGGGTTTGTCTCCGGATTATTATCCGGCAACCACGATATTGAAACCATCTTTTTTGACAGCCTTTTGACGATTTCCCATTCTGATGAAACATCTTTAGCTTCGCTGATCGATATTTTAGATAAACTGAGTGAAGGAATAACATTTGTTTTAAGTATTTCACAGAATGCGTCCGATTTGCCGGAAAATGCAAAAGATAAAGTGATTGTTTCCTGTTAAATAAAAAAGAACCTGATGTCATCCGATGAAAATGATATCAGGTTCTTTTTTTGGAGCATAATTATTCGCGTCCAAAAGAAGAAATTCTTCCATAAAAGCTTAATAAATATAGTCCACAAAGTCCAACCAGGGCATAGATCACTCTTGAAACCCAGGACATGCTGCCGAATAAGTAGGAAACTAAATTAATTTTGAAAATTCCTACTAATCCCCAGTTGATTGCTCCAATAATTGCTAACGCAAGAATAAAATAGTCTAATCCTTTACTTCTCATTTTATTAAAATCCTCCTACATGATTTCTTTTAATAGAATTTCCGAAATTTCAAAAAAAATACATAAAAATTTCAATTTGGCAATATTGACTATCCGTATAAATTATATGATAATATGACATAGTAGTTTGAATGCTTATAAACAGCCATTACTTTTTGTTCAAGATTAGGTTTCAAAAGGGGGCTTTTGACACTTGAATCTGTTCAATCAATTGTACATTGGAGAAATTTATGTCTGAAAATCATAATAAAAATCAAAAAATCAGATATCGTTCCAGAATCAATCTCAATATCGGGATGATTGCCTTAGGAATTATTTTAGTGTACTTATTTATCAATATTGTTCTTTATTTTACGACCGACCGTATTTCCTATTACGAAGTTGTTGCCGGATCAAATTCTGAGGATTTGAATTCCTCCTATGTCGGCATTGCACTGCGCGACGAGACTGTTTATACTTCGAAAACATCCGGATATATTGATTACTATGTCAGTGAATGTTCCCGTGTATCAAAAAATACGACATTGTACAGCGTTGATTCCAAAGGAAGTTTAAACGAACTGTTATCTGAGGCAACCAGTAATGATACAAAATTGAATGAAGAAAATATCTCCACCATCAGCGATCTTGTCAATCAGTTCAGCAACGATTTTTCAATGATGCAGTTTTCTGACGTCTATTCCTTTAAGACCATGTTAAAGGGAACGGTTGTTGACCTGGTTAATATGAATAAATTAAAACAGCTGGCAAAAGAAAAGGGAGAAACTTTTTCGATTAACAAATCGTCTGCGGCAGGCGTAGTGCTGTATCGGATTGACGATTATGAACAATTGAAAAAAAATCAGCTGCAGGCTTCTGATTTTGACCGGTCTAATTATATTCTGGCACAGTTTTCTACCGGAAGCGAGGTGGAAAACGGCTCTCCTATCTATAAAATCGTGAACAGTGAGGAGTGGAGCATCGCAGTGCCGTTTACAAAAGAACAGGCCAAGGAATATAAAGATGTCAATGGAATTGAAATCAAGTTTTTAAAAGATGATGTCACGACAACGGCAAATCTGGAAATTGTCAAAGGAAAAGATAAAAATAATTACGGAATTATTTCATTGTCAAAATATATGGTTCGATATGCCACGGACCGTTTTCTGGAAATTCAGATTTTAAATCATCAGACAAACGGATTAAAGATTCCCAAGAGTTCTTTAGTCACGAAAAATCTTTACGTCATTCCAAAGGAGTATGGCGCAGAAGGCGGGGGCAGCGATGAGACGAATGTGGACAATATCGGATTTAATCTTCGAAAAGAGGATGGAGATCAGGTAAAAAATGAAATTTATTATCCGACGATTTCATATTCGGATGAAAATAACTATTATGTCTCGACAAAGCTATTTCAAAAGGGCGATGTACTGTACTCGATGGACATGAAACGCCAGTATACGATAGGAAAGACACAGGAGTTTGTCGGAGTATACAGTATTAATAATGGATATACACTGTTTGTCCGCGTCAATATCTTAGAGACTTTAGACGAGTATTATATTGTGGAAGACGAAAAAATTTACGGATTGACCCAATATGACCGAATTGTTTTAGATGGAAGCCAGGTTTCTGAAAATCAGATTGTAGCACAATAGTGGAGGAGAAAAATGATATTAGAAAATATTAAACAGGTTCAAGATAAGATTGCGGCGGCATGTACCCGCGCCGGGAGAAATCCTGAAGAGGTTACATTGATTGCAGTCAGTAAAACAAAGCCGGCCGGTGATATTAGCGAAGCCCTGCAGTCCGGCATTTTAGATTATGGGGAGAATAAAGTACAGGAACTGTCTGAAAAATACGATATTCTGCCAAAAAATATCCGATGGCATATGATTGGACATTTACAGAGAAATAAAGTCAAATATTTAGTCGGTAAAGTAACGCTGATTCATTCCGTCGATTCTGAGAGACTGGCACAGCAGATTGAAAAGGAATTTGCAAAAAAAGATCAGACGGCAAATGTCCTGATTGAAGTAAACATGGCGATGGAAGCGTCCAAGTTTGGAATTACCGCAGAAGAAACGGAAAAACTGGTCCGGGCGATTGCTGTTTATCCGCATATTCGGATTCAGGGATTGATGACAATTGCTCCATATACGGATAATCCTGAGTCAAATCGACTATTTTTTAGGAATATGAAAAAATTATCGGTTGACATAAGCAGTAAAAACATTGATAATGTAAACATGGACGTGCTATCGATGGGTATGACAGGCGATTATCAGGTTGCCATAGAGGAAGGCGCCACCATGGTTCGCGTTGGAACCGGTATTTTTGGAGCACGAAATTATAAAATATAAAA
Organism: uncultured Lachnospiraceae bacterium; assembly: GCA_947624875.1. Lineage (GTDB taxonomy): Bacteria > Bacillota > Clostridia > Lachnospirales > Lachnospiraceae > Eubacterium_G. The sequence continues at coordinate 32,490 of CANQMA010000001.1, read as the reverse complement.
ACAGGAGAGATTTATGTCAAAATTTACAGATAAAGTTAGAAATATTTTTACAGTGGATTATGATGATTACGACGACGATTACTATGACGATTATGAGGAAGAAGAAGAGGTAGAAGAATCTCCTAAGCCGTCGAGAATAAAGCAGGAGAGAAGTACGGAAACGACATTTTCAAGATCCGGGAAGAGTGTTTCATCTACCGTGAACAAGGGATTTCGAAGCAGAAGCAGCAAAGTGGTTCCAATGAGAGGCACAGATATGGAAGTTTGCGTAATCAAACCTACTTATTATGAAAGCACCCGCGAAATCATTGATACCATTGTTGATGGAAAAGCAGTTATTCTTAATTTAGAGGGAATGAAACTGGATCTGGCGCAGAGGATTGTGGATTCCGTTTCCGGCGGATGTTATGCGATTCAGGGAAATCTGCAGAAAATAAGCGGATATATTTATCTGGTTACCCCTAGATCTGTTGACATTACCGGAGATTTTCAGGAATTAATCTCTGAAGCCAATGACTTTACTTACGGCAGAAATTATTAATCATGAATAAAGAAGAACATTATTTGAAAAACCGCTTTTTAGAACTGGCACATGCCGCATATGTGCGTAATATTTATACATACACAGATTTTTTAAACCTCAATGAACAAAGCATTTTATTGAATATTTCAAAGGAATTACCTCCCGTTAAGTTTGAATTAACCGGAGGTAATGATTATACTATGAGAAAAATTGCCGTATTTTTTCCGGAAACGGTTTATTACGAGCAAAAACTTCCTATCAGCGTAATTAAAATAGCACCCATTCATTTTCAATATGCGGATTCCCTATCCCATAGAGATTTTTTAGGTGCTATTTTAAATTTAGGAATCACGCGCGCAAAAATCGGAGACATTTTTGTAAAAGATAACGTTGCTTATGTTTATTGTATCCGAGATATCGCACCATATATTGCGGAAAATTTGAGCAAGGTAAAACATACGCTGGTTCAATGTTCTCATGTAGAAAAGCAGACCGAGCAGATTACGCCGGAATTTCAGACAATTCAGGGGACAGTTGCAAACGTACGCTTAGACAGCTTGATATCAACAGCCTTTTCTACTTCCCGGAGCAGTATTCTTCCGTATATTTCCGAAGGAAAGGTTTTTGTAAACGGGAAAATGGTTACATCCAACGGCTACACGCCAAAAATCGGGGATATTATCTCTGTACGGGGTAAAGGAAGGTTTCTCTATGATAATCTTTTAGGAACAACGAAAAAGGGCAGAAATTTAGTTTCTGTAAAGCGCTATATTTAGGAGGACAGGATTATGACGACTGCAGAAAAAAATACGATGGATAGAATTCATGTCAACTATGAAGACAAGCCATGTTACGATATTGTACTGACAGATTCTTTTGATTTATTGCCGGAAGAATTGGAAAAGATTCATATTTCCGAAAAAAAAATCTGTATCGTATCGGAAAGTAATGTGGCGCCTCTTTATGCGGACACACTGAAAAAACTCTTGCAAAATCACTGCAGACTTGTGATTACACATGTGTTTGAAGCCGGAGAAAAAAGTAAAAATTTGGAAACAGTTTATGGAATTTATGAAACTTTAATCCGTCATCAATTCGACCGTAAGGATTTGTTGCTTGCGCTTGGCGGCGGCGTTGTCGGAGATATTACCGGATTTGCTGCGGCGACTTACCTGCGGGGAATTGATTTTGTACAGATTCCCACGACGCTGCTTTCTCAGGTGGATTCGAGTATTGGCGGAAAAACCGGCGTCGATTTTCAGGTCTATAAGAATATGGTTGGTGCCTTTTATATGCCGAAACTCGTCTATATGAATATCAAAACGCTTTCCAGTATGCCGGAAAGAGAATATCTTTCGGGCATGGGTGAAATTATAAAACATGGACTGATTAAAGATGCAGCATATTTTGACTGGATATTAAGACATCAAAAAAATATTTTAAAGCGTGATTTTCAGACGTTACAGGAAATGCTCTATATCAGTTGTCAGATTAAACGAAATGTCGTTGAAAAAGATCCAAAAGAGCGGGGAGAGCGCGCACTTCTCAATTTTGGACATACCATCGGTCATGCAGTGGAAAAGTTAAAAGATTTTACCCTGCTTCATGGAGAATGTGTTTCTTTGGGAATTGCTGCGGCGGCGGCGCTGGAAACCCACAAAGGTCTTTTGGAAGACGAGGACTATGAAAAGATTTTATCCCTCCTTAAGGCATTTCATTTACCGGTATTTACGCAGAATCTGGACCCTGCCGAAATTGTTGAGACGACGCTGCATGATAAAAAGATGGAGGCCGGAAAAATTAAATTTGTTCTTTTAAATCGTATCGGTGAAGCGTCCATCTGCAAAACCTTGACGAATGAAGATTTATTGTACGCCGCAACAAGTATTATTCGATAGCAATTGTCAGGAGGATTGTCATGAACAAAGGCAGAAAAGACTGGATCAGAATCGGTTTGTTCTTTATATTTTTTCTTGTTCTTGATCAATGGACAAAATATCTTGCAAAAACATATCTGGCAGAAATGGAGCATGGAATCCCATTAATAAAAAATATCATTTCGCTGAAATATTTGTATGGAGGAAATAGCGGTGCAGCATGGGGAATTTTATCGGGGAAAACAACGTTTCTTCTAATTATTTCTGTTTTTGTGATTGCTGTAATCTTATTTTTAATCAGAAATATTGAACGGATTCTTTTATCAAAAACGTTTCAAAATACAAAAAAATTGATTGCGCTTCAATATCTGCTTGTTTTTGTAGTCACGGGAGCGCTGGGAAATGGAATTGACCGGATTCATTATGGATATGTAATTGATTTTATCTCTTTTGATCTGATTAATTTTCCAATATTTAACGTGGCGGATATGTATGTTTCATTTTCCTGTTTTTTGATTACCATTTTGTGTTTATTTTGTTTTCATGAAAATGAATTGAACGCAGTCTTTACTGTAAATTTTCCAAAGAAAGCAAAAAAATAAAAGAAAAATACTCATATGATTTAAAATTCAAGAGAAACAAGGAGTCTTTGATGGATCATGAACATTATATCGTAGATTCAAACCTGCAGGATTTACGAATCGACAAATATCTGCATATGCTGATACCGCAATCATCCAGAGCATTTATACAAAAACTTCTGAAAGAGGAAAAGATTTTAGTCAATGGGAAATCCGTAAAATCAAGTTATAAAGTTCAAGAAAATGACAGCATCAATGTAACCGTTCCCGAACCGGTGACAGCAAGGATTGAACCTGAAAAAATGGATATTGACATTCTCTATGAAGATGATGATTTTCTTATTGTAAACAAACCAAAAAATCTGGTTGTACATCCTGCACCCGGACATTATTCCGGAACACTGGTAAACGGTTTGATGGAACACTGCAAAGATCATCTTTCCAATATCAATGGCGTTTTACGTCCCGGAATTGTACATCGGATTGATAAAGATACAACCGGGACTTTAATTGTTTGTAAAAACGATTTTAGTCACAATTTTATTGCGAAACAACTAAAAGATCATACAATTACACGGAAATATATTGGAATTACAGAAGGCGTGATCAAAGACGACGAAGGTGTCATTGACGCGCCAATTGGACGTCATCCAATCAAACGTATGGAAATGTCCATTAATAACGAACATGGAAAACATGCCGTGACACATTACAAAGTGTTACGGAGATTAAAGCAATATACGCTGGCAGAATTTCAATTGGAAACCGGACGGACCCATCAAATCCGTGTTCATATGGCAAGCATCAATCATCCGTTGCTCGGAGATGAAATTTATAATCATCATCCGTCCAAATTTCATCTGCAGGGACAATGCCTGCATGCGCAGACCATCGGATTTATTCATCCGTCAACCAAACAGTATGTGGAGTTTGAAGCGCCAATTCCGGAATATATGCGCCATTTACTTGATATTCTTGCATAATTTTATTCGTTAAACTTGTCTTTTGCGAATAGTTGAGTTATAATCAATTTAGATATTTATACTCTTATCTTTCTATTTGTATTTCATTTAGGAGTATTTTTTATGAAAGCACAAAAATTATTTAGTTATGTACGTCGGGCAGTATCCGACTATGATATGATACAGTCCGGAGATAAAATTGCCGTTGGAATTTCCGGCGGCAAGGACAGCCTGACATTACTTTATGCCTTACATGGCTTACAGCGTTTCTATCCTCAAAAATTTGAATTGACTGCCCTGACGGTTGATCTTGGTTTTGGGATTCAGGATTTTACACAAATTAAGGAATTTTGCAGCCGGTTTCATATCCGTTACGACGTAATTCCGACGAATATCGCCGAAATTGTATTTGAAAAACGCAAAGAAACGAATCCATGTTCTCTTTGCGCAAAAATGCGTAAAGGCGCTTTGAATGAATATGCAAAAAAACTGGGCTGCAATAAAATTGCCTATGCGCATCACCGTGATGACATGATAGAAACCGCATTTCTCTCTTTAATTTATGAGGGGCGCTTCTACTGCTTTTCACCGGTTACTTATTTAGACCGGATGCAATTGACTGTCATCCGGCCGATGATGTATATTCCGGAAGCAGATGTTATCGGCTTTTCCAGGAAATATGAACTTCCCGTTGCCAAAAACCCATGTCCTGTCGATGGGCATACGAAACGGGAATATGTCAAAAATCTGATAAGAAAATTAAATCGGGAGAATCCGGGCTGTAAAGAATGTTTTTTTACTGCGATACTCCGGGGAGGATTTTAATATGGCTTCACAGGCAAGAAACTATCACGACCAGGTAAATATCAATAATGAAATGAAACTGCGTGAACTTCAGGCGCAGCTTCCAAGATTTTGCGCTGAATTTTTCCGTGGAATTGAGCCTGTTACATCATCGCGCACCCGGATTGCCTATGGATATGACTTGATTGTATTCTTTCATTATCTTCGTGAAAATAATCCTGATTTCAAGCAAATTGAGATGCGCGATATTCCGATTACAGCGCTTGATTTGATCACTGCGACTGATATTGAAGAATACCTGGAATACTTAAAATATTATATTACCGAAGACGGAAAAGAACATACAAACGGAGAACGTGGAATTATGCGGAAACTTGCCTGCCTCCGTACTTTGTACAAGTTTTTTTATAAAAAGGAAAAAATCCACAATAATCCGGCAGCGCTTGTGGATATGCCAAAATTACATCAGAAAGAAATTGTACGCCTGGATACAGATGAAGTCAGCACGCTGTTGGATGAGGTTGAACTAGGAGATAAACTTACAAAATCCCAGCAAAAGTTTCATGGAAAAACAAAAACAAGGGATTTGGCGCTTCTTACACTACTTCTCGGCACGGGAATCCGTGTATCGGAATGTGTTGGAATCGATATCAATGATATTGACTTTAAAAATTCCGGAATTAAAATCCGACGGAAAGGCGGCTATGAAACCGTTATTTATTTTGGCGATGAGGTAGAAAAAGTGCTTCTTGATTATATCGAAGAAAGAAAACAGATTGTTCCTGTGACCGGGCATGAAAATGCGCTCTTTCTATCTTTACAGAAAAAAAGAATCGGGGTCCGGGCTGTTGAAAATCTGGTGAAAAAATATGCTTCTTTAGTGACCAATTTAAAGAAAATCACTCCACACAAATTAAGAAGCACCTACGGTACTTCTCTTTATAAAGAAACCGGAGACATTTATTTGGTTGCAGACGTTCTGGGGCACAAAGATGTCAATACGACAAAGAAACATTATGCTGCCATTGAAGATGAGCGGCGAAGAAAAGCCAGAAATGCAGTCAAATTGAGAAATGAATAAATGCGGCAGAAAAGAAGCGGCTTCTTATCGAGGATTCACTCGAATAGGGAGCCGCTTTCTCTGTTCTTCTTTTTGCGGATACCGTTTCTTTTATTGACGAGAATAGGTCGCAATAATCAGTTTCTTCCCGGTGACAATTTTATCTGAAGATAACTGGTTATTTAATTTGACTTCATCGATATAGTCTTTGACAGAAATATCACTGTGATTGATATGCTCTTTTGCAATGGAAAATAAAGTATCTCCGGACTGAATTTCATAACTGATGTATGTTTTCTGAGTCGCAATACTCTCATCTCCTGCTTCAACCCTGGTAAGAAAAACAGCAGATAACACTGCAAACGCTAACAACAATACAAAACAACCTGTGTAAAAAAATCTTTTATTCATAAGTGCACCTCCATAAAAAATATGATGTGAACATTTGTTCGAACCTTGTACTTTGATATTAGCACCCGAACAAATGTTTGTCAACAAGTTTTTCGAATATTTGTTCGATTTTTGTTGAAACTTTTTTTTATCTGTGTTAAGATTAATACAATAAAAGTACATTAATTGGTACACTGATACGGAAATGGAGGGTTTTATGCCGGGAAAAATTACTGCGAAACAGCAACAGATATTAGATTATATTAAACAGGAAATCTTAAGAAAGGGGTATCCGCCGACCGTTCGGGAGATTTGTGAGAAAGTCGGTCTGAAATCCACTTCTTCTGTTCATTCTCATTTGAATACGTTAGAGGAAAACGGTTATATCAGGAGAGATGCCACAAAACCTCGTGCTATTGAGATTATGGATGATGAGTTCGGACTTTCGCGGCGCGAAATGGTCAGCATTCCGATTGTGGGCCGTGTTGCTGCGGGAGAACCGCTTTTAGCAGTGGAAAATATCGAGGATTACTTTTCTCTTCCTGCGGAATTTCTTCCAAATACGGAGACTTTTATTTTAAAGGTTCATGGGGACAGCATGATTAACGTCGGATTTTTTGAGGATGATTATCTGATTGTGGAAAAGACTTCTACTGCTCAAAATGGTGACATCGTCGTCGCGCTGTTAGAAGATTCCGTTACGGTAAAAAGATTTTATAAAGAAAACGGATATATCAGACTCCAGCCGGAAAATGATGATATGGATCCGATTATTGTTGATGACTGTGTAATTGTTGGGAAAGTAATCTCCCTTTACCGTCGTTCTGTTTTCTAAAAATGTAAGGGAACTGAAAAACGTGTCATCCTGTAATATGAAAAAACAGGATGCAGACTTTCCTGCATCAGTCAAACAATAAAAATACCGGGAAAAAGCCATGGCAGTTTTTCCCGGTATTTTTATGCAATATCCAATTTTTCAATTAATATGCAAGACATTCATCTAGGGAATGAATAATTGCATCCTTGTCCATGTCATGTCCGATAAAGACAACTTTAATCATGCGGTCTCCTACCTGTTCGTCCCAATCTTTTACAAGGCTTGGATCCTCTTTCATCATTTTCTGACGAACTCTCCGCGGCGCTGTGGCAACCCACTGGCCGGCATTGGCAATGTTAATCTGTTTCCCTGCCTGCTCAAACATATAAGCATCATTATTGTTTTCTGCCGCCCATATAATCCCTTTGGCACGAATAATCGTTTTTGGCATCTCATCAAGCCAGTCTTCAAATTTTTCCTTTGCAAACGGCTTTCTTCTGTAATAGACAAAGGATCCGATTCCATATTCTTCCACTTCACCTTCTCCATGATGATGGTGGTGATGGTGATGATGCCCGTGATGTTCATGCTCATCATGGTGTTCTCCATGATCGTGGTCATGATCCGCATGGTGTTCGTCGTGGTTATGGTCATGAACGTGATGATGTTCGTCATGTTCATGTTCGTGCTCTTCGTCATCCTGTGTGTCTGTCTCCTCGTCAGCAGCTTCGAGTTCCTGTATCCAGCCGGCAGACATGCTTGCCTGCTCGAAATCAAAACGGTTTGTATTTAATATTTCGTCCACATCAACCTGTCCGTAAGTTGTTTCAATCATCACGGCTTTCGGCTGAAGTTTTTTGATGATTGCTTTGACTTTTCCCAACTGTTCCGGCGTCACGGTATCCACTTTATTTAAAATAATGGTATTACAGAATTCAATCTGCTGAATAATCAGATTTTCAATATCTTCATCGTCAATATCCTCTTTCACCAGGTGTTCGCCACAGCCAAATTCATCGGCCATTCTTGCGACGTCCACTACGGACACAATATTGTCGAGACGCGCAATCTGCGCTCTGCTGTCATAAGAACCGTCCAGCATAGTGACGGACTGCGCAATTGGAATCGGTTCGCAGATTCCGCTTGCCTCAATTAAGATATAGTCAAACCTTCCTGTACGAATTAGATCAATAATCTGGTTAATCAGATCCACTTTCAGCGTACAGCAGATACAGCCATTCTGCAGCGGAACAAGATTTTCATCTTTTTGTGTGACTTGTCCTCCTTTTGCAATCAGAGAAGCGTCAATGTTTACCTCTCCAATGTCATTGACAATCACGGCAACTTTATAACCTTTCTGATTGGTTAAAACCTGATTTAACAGCGTTGTTTTCCCTGCTCCCAGATAACCTGTCAGCAGTGTGACAGGAACTAATTTATTTTGCATTGTTTCTACTTCCTTTCTTTGGATTCCTTTACTGCAGAAAATATGCAGTGTATGGTTTCATTAAGAAACCATCAGCAATGTCTATTATAGCACCTGAAATCAAATCTGTAACCTGATTTTTTCCTGCAGCAAAGTGTGCCATAAATGCCTCGCTGTCCGCATTCACTGCTACATAAATGGTTTCCTGTTCTGTATTCCGCTTAAAAATACACTGCTTATTTGTCAGCAAAATAGATTCAAATGCGCCCTCATTCAAGGCTTCGGATGTTTTCTTGATGCCGGCAAGTGTACAGATAAAGTCTGTCAGGTCGTTCCACTCCGGATTCTCGAAGGATGGACGAAGCGCAGGGTCTCCCTGATTTTTATGCGCCTCGGCACCCCACTCACTTCCATAATAAATACACGGAATGCCAGGCATTCCGAACAAAAGCGCATAGATCAGTTTTAAATGATTTGGATTTTCAAGAATACTTGCGATTCTGCTCACATCGTGATTGTCAACAAAACAAAGCAGGTGTTTTCCGCGGTATAGGGTCCAGTTTTCCGGTCCGAACTGGCGGATCAGCGAATGATTAATCTCAAACAGATTCATGGAATTAAAACTGGAATAAAGTCCCTTATAACATTCGTAATTTGTAGCAGAGTGAAGCATTTCCTCATTCATCCGCTGATTGTAATCCCCATGAAGCATTTCCCCTACAAGAAAAAATTCCGGTTTCTTAGAATCACAAAACTGCCGCAGTTTTTTTAAAAACTCGAAATCGAGACAATAGGCGACATCCAGACGGAGTCCGTCAATGTCAAAGGTGTCAATCCAGAACTCCACAACGTCCAGAAGATAATTGACCACTTCTTCGTTCTTTAAATTGAGTTTGACCAGATCATAATTACCTTCCCAACCCTCATACCATAGACCGTCGTTGTCATTTGAATTTCCGTCCAGATTGATATGAAACCAATGGAGATATGGAGAATCCTGCCTGTTTTTGATGACGTCCTGAAACGGTGGAAATCCACGTCCTACGTGGTTAAAAACACCGTCTAAAACGACTTTAATTCCTTCTTCATGGAAATGGTTGCAAATTTCTTTAAAATCATGATTATCGCCTAATCTGGTGTCAATTTTCTTATAATCTCTCGTATTGTAGCCATGTGTATCGGACTCAAACAATGGACAAAAATAAACGGCGTCTGCTCCAAGTTTTTTGATATGAGGAATCCAATCATTGATTTTCCGGATCCGATGCATCAAAACGCCATCATTTTCAAAAGGCGCTCCGCACAATCCCAACGGATAAATCTGATAAAAAACACTGTGATATGCCCACATACTCCACCTACCATTCTTCCGGCATGATGATTTTTCCATCCCGCCAGATTCTCTCTAAATCATAAAACATCCGGTCTTCTTCATTTAAAATATGGACAATCACATCCTGAAAGTCCAGCAGGATCCAGTTTGCATTCTGATATCCCTCGATATGCTTTAATGTGGCGCCTGCCTTATGCAGTTCTTCTTCCACATTGTCTGCCAATGCGTGCACATGATTCTCATTGCTGCCGCTGGCAATAATAAAATAATCAGCAAGAATTGAAATACCGGATATATCGATGACGGTAATCTCTTTCCCCTTTTTTTCTTCTAACGTATGGTATGCAATTTTTGCAAAATCCTTTGCGGTCATACGGACCTCCCTTCTACTTTGTCTGAATAATACGTATATGCATCTAATGTGTGCGCATCAATTGTTTTTGATGAATTTTCTTTTAAATAACAAACGGTATCTTTTAAAATATGATATGTCAAACATTCCAGGTCTTTCCCGGAAAGTTTTCGCAGAAATTCCAAATCCGGCTGTCTGGTTCTGCCGGGTTCAATATAATCGGCGCAAAAGATAATCTGCTCCAACCGGCTCATATCCGGTTTTCCGGTAGTATGCCACCGGATAGCGGATAAAATTTCTTCATCAGTAATATGATACCTGTGTTCCGCAAAATATGCGCCCGCTTTTGCGTGAAGTAAATACGGCGCTTCCCGTTCTGTCTCAGTAATCGGGATCTGTTTTCTGCGGCATAGATCCAAAAGTTCCTGTTCTGATAAATATTTGGCACAGTCATGCAAAATTCCTGCCATATAGGCCTTGTTCGGGTTCACGCCAAATCGTTCTGCCATTGCTTTTGCTGTCGTGGCAACCCCGAGCGTATGGGTAAACCGCGCCGGCTTCAACAGACTGCTCAGATGATCAGTAATCTGATTCACAGACCACGCGCTGTTTACATTACAGTTATTGTATAACCGGTTGGATACAATATATTCGTAGACCGCTTTTGGAACCATCTCCTGAATTTCCCCGTAGGAATGCGTCCGAATATAACTTGAGGATATTTCTGTGGAATCCATCGAAATCAATCCGATTTTCACGTTGTAGGTTTCTTCAATCGAAGAAATTACCTGTTTCATTTTATCTGAACTGCTGTCTTTTCTTTTAGCTACCAGCAGCGTTGCATACTTTAAGATGACATCCGGCCGGTACCAGTTCAAAAAATAAATAATAGAATCGCTTCCCATAATAAAGAAAAACTCGTCTTCCGGATGCAGTTCCTTTAATAAATGCAGCGTGTCTGCGGTATAAGTAGTCTCATTCATCGAAAGTTCAAAATCCGAAAATTCAATCCCATCAAGTTTCTCAACGGCCAGTTTAATCATTCTGGTGCGGTGAAATACTTCGGTTATTTTATTTTTATCCTTATGGGGTGGATCAGGGGTCGGCATCAATAAAACACGGTCCAGCGCATATTGTTTTTTTGCATTGACTGCAAGCTCCAAATGTGTTTTGTGCACCGGATCAAAGGTTCCGCCCAATATACCTACTTTCATATATGCTCCTCTGCTTTGATTATGGTAATAAAACCTTTCTGTCTTTTTCATTTTTTGCAGGACGGTATAACACAATTTTCCGCCCTATCACATGAACCACTTCGGACTTGGTCCGTTCTGCCAAAACCTCAGCGATACTCCGTATGTCATGGGCACAGTTTTTCAATACGCTGATCTTAATCAGTTCCCTTGCCTCCAACGCCTCGTCAATCGCCGCTGTAATCTCCGGCGTTACAGAAGATTTTCCAATTTGAAAAATGGGCTGCTCCATAGCCGAAATCTTTCTTAAATATGCTCTCTGTCTGCTGTTCATCGCGTTCTCCTGTCAATTTATTTGTAATAATCAAACTGATGGCCGTAAATCTTTACGGTATCACCATCCTGAATTCCCAATGTTTCTAATTCTTTCAAAATACCATTCTTTTTCATGAAATCCTGGAAAAACATAAATCCTTTTTCTGAATCAAGGTTTGTATAGCCAAGCATTCGCTCTATCCGAGGGCCCTCGACAGAATACAGACCATCTTGGATTTTTTCCACACTGTAAGGGAGTTCTTTCTGATCCTGAAATTCAAACGGATCATACTCCTGCTCAAAGACAATCGGCTCGTCGTCAAAACGGTCTAAAAGTTCTCTGACATAGAAAAGCAGTTCCTTCACTCCTTTTCCACTGACAGCAGAGATTGGAAAAACCTTAATCTCCGGTTCAAACTCCGCTTTGATTGCATCGATAATCTCGTTCGTTCCCTCATAAATTGCATCAATTTTATTTGCGGCAATCACCTGTGGGCGGTTTAGCAGATCAGGATTATATGCCTCTAACTCATGATTGATCGCATAAATATCTTCAATCGGATTTCTCCCTTCCACAGAAGCGGCGTCAATCATATGAATAATGACCTTTGTCCGCTCGATATGCCGGAGAAATTGATGCCCAAGACCGACGCCCCTGGATGCGCCCTCAATCAGTCCCGGAATATCGGCAATCACAAACCCCTTTCCGCCATCTAAATCTACAACGCCAAGATTTGGGTTGAGCGTCGTAAAATGATAGTTTGCAATTTTCGGGTCTGCATTGGTCACACGGGATAAAAACGTAGATTTTCCTACATTTGGAAAACCTGCGAGTCCGACGTCAGCAATACTTTTTAATTCCAGTGTCACATAAAGTTCCATGGCCTTCTGGCCGGGCTGTGCATATTTTGGAACCTGCATTGTCGCCGTGGCGTAATGCTGATTTCCTTTTCCACCGCGCCCGCCTTTTAAGACTGTCACGCGCTGATTTTCACCACTCATATCTGCCACGATCTTTCCGGTTTCCTGTTCCCGGATAATTGTTCCCTCCGGGACTTTAATGATTAAATCCTCACCATTTTTTCCGGTCTTATTCTGCTTTCCGCCTTCCTGCCCAGACTCCGCTTTGTAATTGTGATTATGACGAAATTCATAGAGTGTGTTCAATCCCTTATCGACTTCAAAGATGATATCTCCACCCTTTCCGCCGTCACCGCCGTTTGGGCCGCCATTGGCTACATAAAGTTCTCTGCGGAATGAAACATGGCCGTCTCCGCCTTTTCCTGATTTAATGAAAATCTTTGCATAATCTGCAAACATATGCCCCTCCAAGAATCATGATATAAAACAGGCTTCAAATCATACAATGACTTGAAGCCCTAAAAAACTGTTTGAATAATTATTCTGCTACCGGATATACAGAAACCTGTTTTTTGTCTCTGCCTTTTCTTTCAAAACGAACAATACCGTCTGATGTAGCAAATAATGTATCATCTCCGCCTCTGCCAACATTGACACCCGGATGAATTTTTGTACCGCGCTGTCTGTAAAGAATATTACCGGCTTTCACAAACTGTCCATCGGCTCTCTTGGCGCCAAGTCTTTTTGATTCAGAATCTCTGCCGTTCTTCGTAGAACCGACACCCTTTTTGTGAGCGAAGAACTGAAGGTTCATTTTCATCATCACTATACCTCCTCGATTTTTAATGTAATAAAATCTTTATAATCTTCCAATAAACTCTGAATTCCTATCAGATAGGAATCAAATAAAATCTGGGATTCGCCGGACGGCTCCTCATCATCTTCGTAAGACATACAAATCTCAATCAGCCCCTGACGCTCATCTTCTTTCACTGAAAACGCATCTTCAGACAACTGTTCGAGCGAATTAATCAGGTTAATCGTCAAAACGGAAATCCCTGCACAGACAATATCCTCTCCGGCCTTTGCATATCCGGAATGCCCGGAAACACGTAACCCCTGATAAGAATCTGCCGTGCGGTAAACTGTTATCTCTGTCATAAAGCACCACCTGATTAAGCGTTGATTTTGTCAATCTTCACTTCAGTATACTGCTGTCTATGACCATTCTTTTTATGATATCCAGTTTTTCTCTTATACTTGTAAACGATAACTTTTTTTGCCTTGCCATCCCCTACGACTGTCGCTTCCACTGAAGCTCCCTCAACAGTAGGATGTCCGACTTTGACCTCATCACCGCTTACTAAAAGAACCTGATCAAAGGTAAACTTGGTATCTGCCTCAACGCCGAGTTTTTCTACTCTTACGACATCACCTTCAGATACTTTATACTGCTTACCACCGGTTGCAATAATTGCGTACATGATATGGGTACCTCCTATTACTCATTACTCGCCAGCTTCGGTGAATGCACTGCACTGCTTAAAACCCCACTGAGCGGCATACCAAAATAATATAGCATAGAAGCGGGCTGATGTCAATCTATTATTTTACTAATCATTTCACATCCAGTTCTCTTACTGGCCTAAGTTGTTGCGGTATTGGGAAGGAGTCAGTCCTGTAATGCTTTTAAACGTCTTCATGAAATGTTTTTCATATTCATAGCCCACTGCCCTTGAAATCTCATTGACTTTCATATCTGTGTCCGTCAGCAGTTTCTTTGCCTCGCCCACGCGGATATTTTTCAGATAATTGACAAAATTGGTTCCGGTATATTGCTTGAAAGTAAATGAAAACAGCGAATAGTTCATGGAGATGTAGTTTGACACCACCGCCATATTCAAGTCTGTGGCATAATTTTCCTTAATAAACGCTATCGCTTTTTCCATTTTCTGTCCGGTCTTCCGTTCATCTAAATCCGGTCCGATCAACTCGTTAAAATTGCGGATCCAGTCTGAAACGACCATCATATAGTCGTTGATGGTCTGGAAACTGAACATATCAAGCAGTTCGCGGACTTCATCTTCCTTATTTTTTAGAGTATTTTTGTAAACCTTCATGGTCGTTGTGATGATGATTTCCATTTGTTCCTGAAAATCATCAATCGAATATTTTCGCTGTTTGACGCCCTCAGCAAAAATTTCCAACTGATTCAGCGCTTCTTCGAGTTTGTTGGAACAAATCAGATTTGCGGTCTGCATCATAACCTTTACAGCATATTCATACTCGGTATCCGGTTTCTGAAAGGTCGTGGCATCAATCACATGAGTACAGGTTTCAAACGCAGTCCGCCGCATTTCTGACGCTTCACAAAACGCCTGTTTAATGTCCATAAAACTATAATACTTTCTGCTGATACCGTAATAATAACCTTTTAACCGCTGCGCGACTTCCAGTTTATAACGGTCATCTGCAATAATCATATTTAAATGGTTTTTCCCCTGGACATAATAATATCGTCCCGGAGAAGTAAATGCCGTATTTTCTTCGGTATTGCTGATACAGAAAACAACAAAATTGTCTACCGGAATATACGGATGAACTGCATAGCAGATGGTTTGTAATTCCTGCAATGTAATATCGTCATAGAATAACATATATTGCAGCTGCTGAAGCGCCGCTTGTTTTTTCTGGTTATACTCATTCTCAGATTCTGCGAGTTCATTTTGAAAGTTTTCCAAAATGGTAGTGACTTTATTCCGGTCAACCGGTTTTAATATATAATCTTTGACTCCGTGCCGCAGCATTTCCACGGCATATGAAAATTCATCATAACCGCTGATTGCCGCAATGAGCGGTTTATGCTCCAGAGACTGGATTTCATTGACCAATGTGATTCCGTCCATCTTTGGCATCCTGATGTCTGTAAACATGGCATCGATTTCCCGTGTTTTTAAAATTTCCAACGCCGCTTCGCCATTGGAACATTCAATGATTTCATCAATATCTACACCGGAACGCTCTACAATAGAACGAATCCCTTTACGAATCAGTTTTTCATCTTCCACCAATAATAATGTTCTCATTTTTGGTTCTCCTTAGTTCGTTTTTGGTATTTGAATCACAACTTTTGTATAAGTTCCTTCCTCGGAAAAAATCTGAAGTCCGTATTCCGGTCCAAAATACATTTTAATCCGCTGCATCACATTATAGAGTGCCCTTCCATGATCACTGCTGTCACTGATCCATTCATTTGAATCTAATCTTTGACGAAGTCCCTCTAACTGCGCTTCGCTCATGCCGACCCCTTCGTCCAAAACTTCAATGCAGACCAGTTCCTCCTGTTTATAAGCTTTAATTACAATCAATGTATCTTCAGCCACATTTTCAATTCCATGCGCTACGGAATTTTCAACCAACGGCTGCAGCGACATCTTTGGAATTTTTAATTTCATATATTCCTCAGGAATTTCCAAGGATAATGTAATTTCATAATCAAAACGCAGATTCAGCAAATCTAAATAATTTTTAATATACTTGAGTTCTTCCTTTAATGCTACCATACCGGAAGTCCATTTTACGGTGTACCGAAACATTTCTCCCAAAGAAGTCACCGCATCGGATATCTCGTAATCTTCCTTAATTTCAGCAAGCATCTTAATTGTTTCCAGAACATTGAACATAAAATGGGCGTTGATCTGGTTCTGGAGCGCTTTAATTTCAGCATTTTTTGCGAGCAGTTCACGATTCATTTTTTCCTCGTTCAACTGTTCGAGCGCGGAAAGCATATCGTTAATCTGCATCGCCATATCGGAAACTTCGTCGTTTCCATCTGTCGGCAGCATAATGTGTTCCCCGTTTTTAATCCGCTTCACCGAGGTCGTCAGATTATTAAACCGCCGGAAAATGTAGCGGATTAAAATAACGACCAGCGCGGAAAAGATAATCATGGAAATAACAACAATAAATACATACGGCGACTGGCTGTCGTAATAGGATGCAATGATATGGTCAGTTGTGGTAATATGTACATAAGTCCCGTTTAAAGAAGTCATTTCCATCGTCGAAATAAGAAAATTTTTATCATTCAGTTTGATATAGGCAGGTTCGCTGTTGTTTTCCACCATTTCCAAAATCTGCTTTTTGTTTGAATTTAACAACTCCTGCACATGGTCAGAGCAGACAATGTGATCATTGCTGTCGATAAAGAAATTCAGATCTTCTTTATTTTCACTGTAAAAATTCGGAATAATATTTTCAATATTGGTGGACACTTCCAACACAGCAAGCAGGTCGTCATTTTCATCATAAATATCGGTGACGATTGCCGCAAGTCTTGTCGAATAATTGATATTATTTGGAAATGCGGTATCCGTATAGTTGATTTCCCACGCTCCGCTCTGATAGGAAGCTGCCCATGCAAGATTTTTCAATCGGTCAATCCTGTAAAAGCAGGGCTTTTTTTCCGTAATCGGGGCATTGACAAACAGCCGTATCTGGTAGAGATACGGATTCGTATTCGTCATATTGTCAAGGGAGGCAATTTCATTATTATAAAACTCTATTTTTTCAACCGTATCCAAATCTTTTCCCGACTTTGCCAGCTGCATATAATCGTACAGGGAAGTCTGCTGAACAATCGTCTGTTTTGCAAGATTGCAGACCTCCTCCACACTGTTTTCATTCGAACCGACCGAACGGATATAGGTTCTCTCGTCATTCAACGCAATATCCTTCGCGTTCCGGCTCATGTTTAAAAACATTACGGTAGTCCATAAACTTGCAAGAAGTATCATTGTTGCAACAAGTACGATTACAATTTTATGGTTTAATGAAATATGAAATTCTAATTTTCCCTGTGAATTACGATGTATCATTTATTTAATCCCAACCGCTGTTCATTTTCATTGATTTTTTCCGTAAGCGCTTTGAGCACTTTATCATACCCATAAGAATCCCTTGTCTGTTCAAACTCTTTAAAAATCCGGTCAAATTCTTTTTCGGACTTGGTTACCAGAAGTTTCGGCAGGGTTTGACCCCACAGTTTGTCCGCCTGATCTTTAATTTTTCCGACTTCGCTTTCAGTATCAAAGGAAATCGTGTACTGTCCGTCGTAAACCGTATAAGGATAAGTCCATTGTTTTAACTGGGTAATCGGATCGTTTTCATCATCTTCAAACCATTGCGCGGAAAGCACATCGTTCTGCATCATCCAATAACAGGAATCCGCGCCGTATTTTCTGTCAAAGGCCGCCCTGTCTTTATTTAACAGTTCCGTAACCTCAGGATACATTTCCGGCTTTCCTTCTTCGTTATAATCCCATGTCTCACCCTGCACGCCGAGCCATGTCATTTTCTGACCTTCTTCGCTGATTAAATACGTCAGAAGTTTAATCGCTTTGTCCGGGTGTTCGCACGTTTTTGAAATCAGCGTTACCGTCCAACCGTTAATACCGGTTCCGGGCAGGGAATAGTCGTCTCCCGACAGATTTTTCGGGCCGTCCACCGCCATGTAGATGCCGTCCGGATTGTTGCTGTACAATGTCTTCTGCTGGTCAGCCATGTCGGTATACTGATAAATCATGCAGAAATATTGTCCGGTGGCAATTTTTTCTGAGGTCTGCGTTCTTGTATTCAAAAAGATTTCATCTTTTAAAAGACCTTTTGCGCCCAATTTTCTAAACGCTTTTAACCATGCAATATAATCTTTATTGGAACGACGGTCTACTGCATTTCCGTTTTTATCGACATATGGTACGGAAAGGAAATTTAAAAGGAAATTGTCAAAAGAATCACAGCCGAGTTCGTTAAACTCCGTACTGCCCACAGGAATCAATTCATTTCCGTCAATTTCAGGAAACATTTTTGCCGCTTTTTCTACGGCGGAGACAAATCCTTCCGGCGTCGTCATATCCGGAGAACCGATTGCCTCATAAATATCCTTCCGCACTACAAATACCTGATTTGACGGAAGGTTGTCGTACTGCTCATAATCCGAAGGCGTCATGGCAGAATTCGGATACTGGTACAGATGTCCGTCGGAAGAAGAATGCCAGTTTACAATTTCATCATTTACAACCTGAAAGAAATAAGGTTCATACTTGTCTGCCAGCTCGTCTAAGGCATAAACTTTTCCCTGATTGACCATCTGGCTGATTTCATATTCCCACCAGCCGAGCGTAACAATATCCGGCAGGCTGTCCGACGAAATCATGGAATCCAGTTTTTCATTCGGATCTCCCGTAGGAATTACAAAATCAATATTGCAGCCGGTTTTCTCCGTAATCGCCTTGGATACCATGTTGGTGCCCCAATCGGTATTGAACCACGAGAAATTGATATACCATGATAAATCAACGACTTCTTTGTTTTCTTTCGTTTCGGTCGCCTTCTCCTCCGTCTTACTGCCGTTGCAGCCGCATAACCCGCATACCAGCAGAAAAACCAGCATCAGGCTTAAAAATTTTTCAAACCGCTTTTTCATTTTGTTTCTCCTTCTTTCTGTTTTAAACATTCGTGTAACGGTCGTTCTTTCTTTTTTCTGGACAGCTCCATCAGTCCGAGTTTTGTAAAACCGCAGACTTCACATGGAACCGACTGGTATCTTAACAATTCTTTCAACGTTTCTGTCAGTTTTCCGCGCGCCTGTTTACTTTTTAAATTGATAAAATCAACCAAAATAATTCCGGAGAGATTGCGCAGTTCCATCTGGTCTGCAATCTCATATGCCGCCTCCAGATTGATTTGAAAAAACGTCTCCTGGCGATTGGAATGAATCTCTGCTTTTGCAGTATTGACGTCAATCACCGTCAGCGCTTCCGTATAGTCAATCACCAGATCAGCGCCGCTTTTTAACCGGACGGTGCGCCGGAGGGCGCGCTCTAAGCATTTGCCAAGCCTGTATACATTTGGCAGGGAGACGCTGTGGTTTTCATAAAACCGGCAGGAAATATCCTGATTGTTCAGCAGTTCTGATACAAACCGGTTGTCCGTAACAATTTCTCCCTCATATTTTGCGAGAAATTCCCTGCTTTCGCTGACGCATTTATTCCGGACAAGCAGCGGCATACCGGACGTGGAAAATTGAAATTTCCGCCGGATATGCTTCCATTGCGCTATAAGGTCTTCTACTGCGCGCATCAGCTGTTCTGCGGGGCAGTCCGCCGCCTTTGTCCTCACAATCAGTCCGTATTCCGGATTTTGGTACTGCATGAGCAGTTGTTTAAATTCTTCTCTTTTTGCATCGTCCGCAATTTTTCTGGAAATGGAAATTCCGGGCGCCCCGGCAGTGAGCACTGCCAGTTCATGCGAGAGATTGATTTTTTCCGTCAAACCGTAATCTTTTGATTTGATGGCGTCGAAGGCAACCTGAACGAGCACTTTATCGCCCTGATGCAGAGAACTCTTTGCATCTTTCAGAGGTAGAAATCCTTTATGCCCGTCAAACTCCACAAACGCAGCCTGAATGTTTTTTACAATATCGCGCACATGACCGCAATAAATATTTCCAACAAGACTGTCCGTATTCAAATCGACAATCCGTTTGACCGCTCCATCAAATTCATAAAAACCAAGCAAATGATTTTGGTAAAAATCGGAGATAATTAACTTCTGATCCATCATTTAATCCCATTATATCATATCTGCACCGACATCATCTAAAGAAATCAGCCGGCCGTCTTTCAGACAATACATATCCAACCTTTCTAAAGAAATATGTTCCGGCGCTTCTTTTCCCATAAAGCGATAAAGGCTTTCGACGACCAGTTCCGGTTTGAGATTGGAAGCGCTTCCCTGCGCAAGTTTCATGAAAATACCGTTTTTTACAGATTTCAACTCATAAATCATCTGCCGGATATTCACTACCTTTTCGCTCTTTTTCGTTTTTTTAAGAACAGGAATTTCCTCCTGCGCCATATAGTCTAAAATCAGTTCTTCTTCCGGCGGCTGTTGTATGGAAACCATATAATCTGCCGCCGCCAGAACGGACATGGCGTTTTTTGCATCGTCCGGAAGCCGTTTAAAGCTTAACACCGCAACGCCTTCCACATTTTGCGCATTGATTTTTTCCATCATTTTTTCCGAGGATTCGCAACTGTGTACTTCCATATCATAGTATTCTCCGACACTGCACAGCCCCACGCCCAGAGGCGCAGCAAAAGAAAGCTTCTGATGCGGGGAAAATCCTTCGGAATAGGCGACGTCAACGCCCGCCCTGCGGTGTACTTTCTGAAAATAACGAACCATATCCAAGTGGCCGATATACTTCATCGTCCCCTGTTTGGAAAACCGTACCCTAACTTTCATGACAGATTCCTCCTCCAAAACCTGCGGCTCCGCAGCCGGAACACTGTATTCTGCAATTCGGCGTCACCTGCCCGTTTAAAGCGCGGCGCCATTCTTTTAAAAGAAATGCTTTGGTCACTCCGGTATCAATAAAATCCCAAGGCAGGATTTCCGTTTCCTCCCTCTTTCTTGTGACATAAAAATCAAGATTTACATTGGTCGCCTCGAAAGCTTCCTCCCAGAGTTTTTGATTATGAAATTCAGACCACGCGTCATAAATTCCGCCTTTTTGATAAACATAAAGCAGCGTTTCCGACAGACGGCGGTCGCCTCTGGCCAACAATCCCTCAAGTACGCTGATATCCGATTCATGCCATTTATATTGAATACTTTTCTGATTGTGAAGCGTTTTTCGCTTGTCATTGACGCGTCTTGCTTTTTCAAGAAACACTTCGGCGGAACACATCGGAGCCCACTGGAACGGAGTAAACGGCTTCGGCACAAAAAAGGACGTGCTCGCCGTAATCTGACACTTACCGTTTCGCTTCTCCTTCGGCACCGTATCGTAATAAAGTTCTGCGATTTCCTCGCACAAGTCCATGATGCCGTCGACATCTTCTTCGGTTTCCGTAGGCTGTCCGAGCATGAAATAAAGTTTTACCTTATTCCAGCCGCCTTGAAACGCCTGCCGGCAGCCGTTTAAAATATCCTCCTGTGTCAACCCCTTATTGATTACATTGCGCATTCTCTGCGTGCCCGCCTCCGGCGCAAAAGTAATCGAACTTTTTTTCACGTCCTGCACTTTGCTCATGACGTCGAGAGAAAATGAGTCAATCCGAAGGGAAGGCAGGGAGATATTGATTTTTTTCTTTTTACACTCGTCCAGAAGAAAATCAAGCAGACCGGAAAGTTCGGAATAGTCGCTGCTGCTTAGCGAGCTTAACGAAATTTCTTCATATCCGGTGGCTTCGAGCATATTTTTGGCAAGTTCCTTTAATTTTTCAAGGTTCTTTTCGCGAAGCGGTTTATAGACAGAGCCTGCCTGACAGAAACGGCACCCTCTGATACAGCCTCTCTGAATTTCAAGCACGCAGCGATCCTGCGTTACTTTGATAAACGGAACAAGCGGTTTTTCCGGATAAGGCGCCGTATCAAAATCCGTAACAATTTCCTTGCGGACGGTCTCTTTTGCGTGCGGATTGACTACAATACGCTCTTTAATCGTACCGTCCTCATGATAATGCACCTCATAAAACTGCGGTACATAGATACAGTCGATTTCAGCTGCTTTTTCCAAAAAAGCGCGCCTGCTTCCTCCTGATTTTTTATTTTCAATATATAAGTCGAGCAGTTGATTGTTTGCCGTTTCTCCCTCGCCGAGATAAAACAAATCAAAAAAATCTGCAACCGGCTCCGGATTGTAAGCGCATGGGCCGCCGCCGATAACAATCGGATCGTCCTCCGTCCGGTCAGCGGCTTTCAGCGGTATGCCCGACAAATCCAAAATCTGCAATATATTCGTGTAGCACATTTCATACTGAAGCGTAATCCCCAGAAAATCAAAATTTTTCACAGGCTCCTGCGTTTCCAGTGTAAACAGTGGAATATGATGCTTCCGCATCAACCTGTCCAAATCAACCCATGGGGAGTACACTCTCTCGCAGTATACATCCTCCCTGCGGTTAAACATATCGTATAAAATCTGTATTCCCAGATGAGACATACCAATCTCATAGACGTCGGGAAAGCACATCGCATAGCGGACAGAAACCTGACTGGGATCTTTTACCACCATGTTGACTTCGTTTCCAATATACCTCGCCGGCTTTTCTATCTGCAATAATATCTCATCTGAAAGCGCTAGTTTTCTCATTTTTTATCCTCTATAAGTAATTGCATCATTAAACCCGGCAAATCGGAAATCCGGTTGATTTTCGGTCTGTCCGCCGGCGCTGTGCCAAATCCGTAAGCCGCATGGATAAAGGTTGCTCCTGCCTTGTCTGCCGCCTGCATATCAGCCAGAATGTCGCCTACATAAAAAACTCTTTCGAGGTGGTTGCGTTCCATAACAAGACGGATATTTTCTGCCTTTGCCATGCCTGTCCGTCCTGCCTCCTCGTAGTCTGAAAAATACTGTTGAAATCCGTAGTAATCCAAAAAGTTTTTTACATAATCTTCCTGCCCGTTACTAATCACGCAGAGAAAATACTTTGAACTCAGTATTTTCAGCGTATCCTCTAAATCGTCGTAAAGTCTGCCGCCATGCGTTTTCAGATATTCCATCTCATAATCCATGCAGCGCCTCAAAACCCCGTAACGCTTTTCTTTTTCAATTGTCGGAAAAACGGAGTCAGCAATATCCTCCATCAGCTTACCCATTTCCTTCTGCAAGGTATCCGCAGAAAGAACAATCGGATACCCCTGCCGGCGCAGTTCGTCATTCCATGAAATCGTAATATTTTCCACAGCGTCCCATAAGGTGCCGTCCAAATCAAAAAAAATCCCTGTTTTCATATTTGTTTGTCCTTAAAATCCGTTTTATGATATACTAAACACATTAAATATAATACTATACAAGCCTTTTTTTGACAATAAAGGAAAGGAGATATTTTATGTATAAATATGATACGCATATCCATACCGCAGACGTCAGCACGTGCGCCACTGCTCTCGGGAAATATCAGGCAGTCGCATACAAGGAAGCCGGTTATGAAGGCATCTTCATTACCAATCATTTTTTTCGCAGTCCCACCTGCGCCGTGCCGAAAGACCTTCCCTGGGCAGAGCGTGTGGATTTGTTCTGTCATGGATACGAGGAGGCGAAATCCGTCGGTGACAAGATTGGACTTCAGGTGTTCTTCGGCTGGGAAGAAACTTATCTGGATCAGGATTTCTTAGTTTATGGACTGGACAAAAACTGGCTGCTGGAACATCCCGAAGTAGAGCGCTGGACTTTGGAGCGGCAATATGAAGAAATCTCAAAGTATGGCGGAATGGTCATTCACGCGCACCCGTTTCGGGATCGTCCGTATATCTCTAAGATCCGTCTATATCCGAACCTTGTACATGGCGTTGAGGCTTTTAATGGCGCAAATTATGAAGACGAAAACCGGCAGGCTTATTTATATGCGAAAAAATATAACCTTCCCATCACTGCCGGCTCTGACAGCCATCACACGAATATCGTCTGTTCCGGAATTGAAACGGACAAACCACTCCATTCCGTCCATGATTATATCCGTCTTGTGTTAGAGAAAAAGCCTTATCAGATGATTATGCCGGAATAGCATATAGATATGGATAATATTACTGAAAAAAGTTGAGGAGGATTTTATTATGGCTTTACAAGATATGCAAAAGAAAAAAGCAAATTATATAATACTTTGTTTCTCTATTGTTATTGGCTCTAGTTTTATCTCTATAATCAAAATAAAAATTATTAAAGTTTTATTAGCATGTCTTATTTGTTATGTGACAGCCAATTTTTTAAAGAAAAGAAAACAGGGCAAATTGGGTAAATGCAATCACTTTATTATCGAATTCATGATTATTGTTTCTTTTGCTTTAAATCAATTATTAGGAAACTTTACAAACATATATGGGCTGCATGAGTTTAATATGATTGAATTAGGTATTGCATTGTTTTGCGTAATTTCAGAAGGAATTCTATTATTTAAGGAATAACCTATCAATATAAAGAACCTTTTTCCTTCCTCAAAAAAATTATAAATACTATAAATAGAGATACTCCGCAGAATATGGCAGCGCCAAAAGGCACTCATTTCTGCGGAGTATCTCTATTTTTTCTAATTTGGTATGACCGGTTTCCCCTTTGCGTTTTTGCTTTCGTCCCCGAACCCTGTATTGTCTTATCAGTTTCCGTTTGCTTTCCGAAATTTCGTTATAAAAGGATTGTTATCTTCTGGAAAGTTCCTTTGTAATTTCACTCCAAGAAACGCCCTTCTCCGCCATTAAAACCATGACGTGATAAAGGAAGTCGGAAATTTCATATTTGATTTCCTGCGGATCCGGATTTTTGGCGGCAATCACAATTTCAGTTGCCTCCTCTCCGACCTTTTTCAAAATCTTGTCGATCCCCTTATCAAAAAGATAGTTGGTATAAGAACCCTCCTTTGGGTGCTCCTTGCGGTCTAAAATCACCTGATAGACGTCCTCAAAAACTTTCATCGGATTGGTGTTGTCATATTCCTTTTTCACCAGTTCATTGAAAAAGCAGGTTTCAGCGCCGGTATGACATGGTACGCCAATCTGACGTACTTTTGCAAGCATGGTATCCATGTCGCAGTCCATCGACAGTTCTTTTACGTACTGGTAATGACCGGAGGTTTCCCCTTTCACCCAAAGTTCATTTCTGCTTCTGCTGAAATAAGTCATTTTTCCGGTCTTTAACGTCTGGTAATAAGCCTGCTCATTCATATACGCAAGCATTAAAACCCGGTCGGTTTTATAATCCTGTACGATCACCGGAATCATTCCGTCGGCATTTGTTTTAAACTCGGAAAATGAATATTTTTCTTCAAACGCATCGACAAAAATCCCCTGCTCTCTAAGCTGCGCTTTCTGCGCAAAAAAGTCATAGGACAAGTCCATATTTTCTCCGCAGACGCCATAAAGCGGATTTTCCTGCAACAGGGAACCTGCGGTTTCTGACGAAAATTCTTTTTCGATGGCAAGCGTCGGTACCGGCAGTCCCGAAAATTGTTCTGCACAGTCTTTTGCAATCAATAAGGAGCAGTCTGCAAGAAGGTCTTCGACAATCGCTTCCTGCTCTTTTGATACGAAAAGCGCAATTTTTTCTTTTCCAAAACGCTCAGATGCCTCTGTCACCAATTTCACATTGCTTTCTTTTGACATATCCAGAAACGTCATTTTTGCGCCGCTGTAAAGATATTTTTTTACATCTTCCAGACGATGGATATTTCCTCCGACAATCGTTTGGATATCCGCCTCGTCGCAGATACGGATCATCGCGCTGATATTTTTTTCATGTTCTGCGTCTGTCGCAGAGATATCAAATACAAGCAGCTCGTCCGCGCCGCAATCGGCAAAACCCGTCGCAATTTCTACGGCGTCGCCATTGCCCAAAATCTCTCTGGTATCCTGATGCACCGCCTGTCCCTGATAAAGATAAATCGACGGTATCAACTTTAATTTTTCCATTATAGTGTTCCTTTCGTAGACAGGACGTCTGTAATCCGCTCGTCCTTCATTGTCGCCTGATCAAGCGTTTTTGCAAACGCCTTGAAAATTCCTTCAATCATGTGATGGTTGTTGCCGGATTCCAGCATTTTAATATGCAGATTCATACCTGTAGTGTAGGTCAGCGCATGGAAAAATTCTTTGACCATTTCGGTGTCAAAATAACCCACGCGGTCTGTCGTAAAATCCGCATCAAATACGAGATACGGTCTTCCGGACAAATCCAATGCGCAGAGCACAAGCGTTTCGTCCATCGGAAGAATGGTATTTCCATAGCGCCTGATGGATTTTTTATCCCCCAGCGCTTTCCTCAGCGCAACGCCGATTGCGATTCCGGTATCCTCAATCGTGTGATGACAGTCGACATACAAATCTCCGGTCACCGAAACTTTCAGGTCGAACAGCCCATGTTTTGCAAAACTAATCAGCATATGGTCAAAAAAACCAATTCCCGTCTGCACCTGCGCCTGTCCGCTTCCGTCTAAATCAATCGAAACCTCAATCTGGGTTTCTGAAGTATTTCTCTTACATTCTCCAATTCTGCTCATGAAAACGCTCTCCTTTCCCGATTTAATTGACATCTGTATCCTGTTCTTCAAAACGCACCCGTATGGAATTTGCGTGTGCGGTCAGCCCTTCGGCTCTGGCAAACTTCTGAATATCGTCAGAAAGTGGCGCCAGCGCCTCTCTGGAGAAAGAAATAATACTGGATTTTTTGATAAAGTCGTCCACTCCCAATGGGGAGAAAAATTTTGCCGTTCCGTTCGTCGGTAAGACATGGTTCGGGCCCGCAAAATAATCTCCAAGCGGTTCGGAGCTGTACGCGCCCAAAAAGATGGCTCCGGCATTTTTGATTTTTGTCATGACATCAAACGGATTTTCCGTAATGATTTCCAAATGTTCGGAGGCAATGTCGTTTGCCACGTCAATGACATCGCTCATGGATTTTGTCACAAGAATATATCCGTAATTTTCCAAAGATTTTTCAAGAATTGCTTTTCGTTTCAGTTTGGAAACAAACATATCAATATAGGAGGATACTTCCTGCGCAAGTTTTTCGCTTGTCGTCACCAAAATCGCAGATGCGAGTTCGTCATGCTCCGCCTGAGAAAGTAAATCTGCGGCGACATAGCGCGGATTTGCCGTTTCGTCCGCAATCACCAAAATCTCGCTCGGCCCTGCCACAGAGTCAATACTGACATAGCCGAAAACGGCTTTTTTTGCAAGCGCGACAAAGATATTCCCCGGCCCGACGATTTTGTCGACTTTCGGAATACTTTCCGTTCCAAATGCAAGCGCTCCAATCGCCTGCGCGCCGCCGACTTTATAAATCACGTCGACGCCTGCCTCCTTTGCGGCGACTAAAGTGTTCGGATTGACCTTTCCGTCCTTTGACGGAGGCGTAACCATAACAATTTCCTCCACGCCGGCAACCTTAGCCGGAATCACATTCATTAAAACGGAAGACGGATAAGCGGCTTTTCCTCCTGGCACGTAAACGCCCACGCGGGAGAGCGCCGTAACTTTCTGTCCCAGAATAGAACCGTCCGGCTTTGAGTCGAACCAACTGTACTGTTTCTGTTTTTCGTGGTATTCTCTGATATTTTTAATCGAGCGCCGGATAACGGAAACCAAGTCCGGATTTTCCAAAGAGGCATACGCCTCCTCAATTTCCTGATCGGTCACCTGAATATTTCCGACATTGATTTCTGCCTGATCAAACTTTTTCGTGTAATCAAACAGCGCTCTGTCTCCCTGCTCTTTTACGCCGTTTAAAATTTCATTGACGCTCTCGGCGTACTGGTCGTAATGATTCGGACTTCTTTTTAACAAATCCTCCAGAATATTTTTCTTTGATGTTTCATCTAACTGAATAATTCGCATAACGATACCTCTTTTGCGTTAATTTTTTTGAATTTCTGCTTTGATATCCGCAATAATTTTTCGGATTCTCTCATCTTCCATCTTCATGCTGACCTGATTGACAACCATGCGCGCTGACAGCGGACAGACTTCCTCCAAAACCGAAAGACCGTTTTCTTTCAGCGTCGTTCCGGTCTCCACAATGTCTACAATTACTTCAGAAAGTCCGACAATCGGCGCCAGTTCCACAGAACCGTTTAATTTAATAATCTCCACCGTCTGATGCTTCTGATTGTAAAAATAATCCTTTGCAATTTTTGGATATTTGGAAGCGACGCGGATCATGCCATGATTTTTCAACAAATCCCTTGCGGATTCCGGCCCGCAGACGCACATTTTACATTTTCCAAAGCCCAAGTCCAAAACCTCATAGAGTTTCCGGTCTTCTTCCAAGATGGTGTCTTTCCCGACAATTCCGATATCTGCCGCTCCGTATTCCACATAGGTCGGCACATCGCTCGCTTTTGCCAGAAAAAATTTTAATTTTAAAGCCTCATTGACGAAAATCAGTTTTCTTGTCTTTTCATCTTTCATTTCTTCACATTCAATACCGATTTCCTCAAACAGCTTCATCGCCGTTTTGGCAAGCCGTCCTTTTGCGAGCGCAAAGGTTAAATATCTCATAGTTACTCTCCATTCCATTATGGTTTTTGCCGTATTGTTACAGTTTGATGGCGCCTTTGTCAGAAATATAAGTCACAACGCCTGCGCCGTCGTTTTGTTTAAAGTTTTGATATTCCTCAATCGGAATCTCCGCTTTTTTTGCAATCAGCTCTACTTTCCTTCCATCGCTTCTCAAATCGGTGGCAAGCTGAAGCGCATATTTACGAAATTCCGGCTCGTACACAATCACCTGATACTCATATGCCTGATGGTTGTTTTTTACATCTGCGCCGAGCGCAAGCATAATCTGGTCGATATAAACCGCAAATCCGGTTGCCGGCGCCTCTTTTCCAAACTGTCCGAGCAGCCGGTCGTAGCGTCCGCCCGTAACGATATAATTTCCTGTTCCGTAAGTATAAGCCTTGTAAATAATTCCGGTGTAATACTGATAATTGCTGACCATTCCGAGATCAAAACTGATATATTTTGAAACCTGATAATCTACGAGTATGGAGTACAAATCCTCAAGTCTTTTAATCGCCTTCAATGCGGTTTCATTTTTCGTCAGTTGTTTTGCGGTGTCAAGCACCTCGATCGAGCCGAACAGCGACGGCAATTTTAAAAGCGCCGCCTTTGCATCTCCCGAAACGCCATGAGAATCGAGCAGTTCCTCCACGCCAAAATTATTTTTATTTTCAATGCGCACCCGCAGTTCTTCTTCGGTATCGGCGTCCAGACCGCACTCTAAAAGCAGTCCTTTATAAAAATCGGCGTGTCCGATTTCCACAAGAAATTCATTCAAACCGCTCGCTTTGAGCGAATCCACCACAAGGGCAATCATTTCCGCGTCCGCCTCTACCGAATCATCGTTAATCTGCTCGCAGCCGAGCTGGGTGGACTCTTTCAGTTTGCCCTGCAGCTCCGAATTGTTAATATAAGTGTTCGCATTATAGCACAGTTTTACCGGAACTTTGACGTCGGCATAATATTTTGCGACAAACCGCGCGATGGACGGGGTGACGTCCGGCCTGAGCACCAGCGTATTTCCTTCGCGGTCAAAAAATTTATATAAATTCTTTGAAGCGACAGAACCGCGCTCTTTGCTGAAAATATCAAAAAATTCAAAGGTAGGCGTCTGGATATTATGATAACCGTATTGATTAAACACGTCATTGATTTTCTTTTCCAGCGATAACTTTAACGTACATTCGCTGCCGTAAATATCGCGCACGCCCTCCGGCGTATGTAATAATACTTTATCCATTGATTTCTCCTGATTTATAGTTATATTTGCTTTAATACTTTAGCGTGCTAATATGCTACCATGCTAGCAAACTAAAACGAAGTATACAATAATCCCTTTAAAAAGTCAAACATTTATTTTTAAATCATTCCTCTTTCGCATGGAATTGATTTTTGCACTTGGAATTAAATGTTTCAAGCAGCCAGTCATTCTTCTCTGCTCTTTAAATCCGTATTGATTCCCTCCAGATAATGAAGTAATACGCCCGGCGCAGAGTTGATACGATATTTTTTATCGACTTCCTCATAAGTAAAACTTTTTCTTCCGCCGCTGACGCTTCTGTCAAAAAACCGTTTGATGTCCTGAAACGGAATATAGTAGGTTTCGTTTCGATGGGAGTAATACAGCAGGATAAACGAAATGCCGCCCTGCTTTTCAAAGTCCTCCATAAACTTCACCTGATGCTCATGAATATTCATCATCGGGAACGTATTTGCCGCGCACTCCTTCGCGTCAAAACAGACCGGTATCCCCTGAATGGCGCCGATATAATCTACGGTGCTCTGCTTGTCAAAATAGGCAAGCGTAATATGTCTTGATGCCTTGTCAATTTTGACAGGCGTAATCGGCGTCGGGATTTTCTGTATCAGACCGAGCCCCCTCTCGCGGTAAGCGTCGTTTGTCATATTTACCATATCTTCAAGGGTTGAACCTCTCAATCCTCTGCTGTTCCACGTTCCCATCTTTGTTTATCTCCCGTTTTTTCTCTCCCATTCGATAATCCGACTGAACAATTCGGGCAGTTCTGCCGTCAGTTCCTTTTCCCGTAAAGCCTCAAAGCCCTCCGGCATTTCATGAAATTTTATTTTCCACGCATGAAGCAGCTGGCTGCCAAGTCCGAACCGTTCTTTGTACTGCCGGTTCAACGTCCTGTTTCCGTACTTGTAATCTCCGATTACCGCGTGATTTTTGGAAGCCAAGTGTGCCCGAATCTGATGCGGTTTTCCGGTAATCAATTTGATTTTCAGCAAGGTGCTTTGCTCAAAATGTTCCACCGGTTCATATTCGGTTTCGATTAATACGCCGCCGGTATTTGTTTCAGAAACAGAAACCGTATTCGTTTTTTCATCTTTTACCAGATAGCCCCGCAGATGCGTTTTTTCGCTGACCCTGCCTTCCACAAGCGCCAGATAATATTTATCCATCGCGCGCGTTTTCAAAAGTTCTGATAATACCTGAAGCCCCCTTAACGTCTTTCCTGCGATTAAAAGTCCGCTTGTATTGCGGTCTAATCTGTTGCAGACCGACGGGCGGAATGTCAGAAGCTCCTGTTTTGAAATTTTTTGATGGCAGACCAGATAGGACAAAATATATTCGTTGGCTGAAATATCCGAAGCCGCCGCTTTCTGGCTCAACATTCCTGCGGGTTTGTTGATGATTAAAACCTGTGGATCTTCATAGACGATATCAAGCGCAGTTTCCGGAACAATCTCCGGCATATGCGCGCCGCAAAACTTTTCTATCGTCTCGTCCGCCATGAAAAATTTTACAAGGTCTCCCTCATGTATTTTTTCTTTGCCGTCTGCCTTTTTTCCATTCAGGACAATATTCTTTTTTCGCAGCATTTTGTAAATAAATCCGGCTTTTGCTTCTTTCAGATATTTGAACAGAAATTTATCAAAACGCTGTCCGGCTTCATTTTCCGTAATGGTAATCTGACGCATTTTCTTTCATGCTCCTTAACTGCTCAATTTCCTTTCATAAAAGACTGCCTGACAAACCTTTCATCTGTCAGGCACTTTTTTATCTGTTTACTTTTTGATATAACTTCTCAATCAGCGCTTTCTGCGCGCCGGTTAATTCTATTTCGGGAGAATTGTCGTCGCAGGTGTTTCGGTTTTCCACAATCAGCACCGTAGAACCTTTTTCCGGTGTGTGGGTGTGAAATGTTCCCTTTTTGACGTTATACAGTTTTAGGGGCTCCAGTTTTACCGCTGTAATCTCTCCAATCGTTTCACCCTGTCCTCCCAGAAACAAAGTAAACTCTCCCTGCAAAAGCACGAATACCTCGTCAGACTCGTTATGCTTCTGCATACTTTTCAGATTTTCGACTTCGAGTTCCTCGCAGTAACGCAGTTCCGCCACCCGCCAGCTCTCAAAATCAATCAGAGGAAGATAGCCTTCTCCATCATATTGGGTAATTTCCAATTCCTTTTGATTCATAAAAACTCCATTTTTCTCTTGATTGAAGCATTCGATTGATTATACTGTTTCTGCAATGACTTCAACTTCGCACAACACGTTTTTCGGAAGTGTTTTTACTGCCACGCAGCTTCTCGCCGGCTTTTCGGTAAAATATTTTCCGTAAATTTCATTGAAGGCCGCAAAATCTCCCATGTCCGCAAGAAAGCAGACAGTCTTAACGGTCTTCTCATAAGAAGAACCCGCTTCTTTTAAAACAGCGCCGAGATTTTTCATCACCTGCTCTGTCTGTTCCTCAATTGTTGTACCGACAACCTCTCCCGTTGCCGGATCCAATGCGATCTGACCGGAAGAAAAAAATAAATTTCCTGTGATAATTCCCTGTGAATATGGGCCGATTGCTGCCGGCGCATTCTGTGTACTGATTTTTTTCATCATGAAACCTCCTCGTATAATATCTTTTAGATACAGTAAATGTACCTTGATAACTTAATAAATCTTTGTTCAATAGGCTTAGTA